>NZ_JBISGY010000030.1:0-114885 GCF_045064095.1 Agrococcus sp. Ld7
CGCCCGCGGCGACTGCGCACCCGAGAGCATCGGGGCCGGAACGAACCCGACCCCCGCCGCCGCCGGCGCCCCGCCGAACCATCGCGCTCCCGCCGGTGATGCCGCCCGCTGCACGTCTGCCCCCACTCCCTGCCCACCACCGGCAGGCTCACCGGAGGCTCATAACAGTGTTTGGTAACACTATGTGGAGGATCGGGAGCGAAGACATCGGGGCCACGCAAAGATCCCCGCACGCTTGCGCATGCGGGGACCGTTGTCTGCTGAGCCGTTCCTGAGGATCCGGGCGACCGGTGGAGGATCAGCCGATCGCGGAGTCCAGGATCGTCGCGAGCTCGCGTGCCGAGCGCTTCGCAGAGCCGGTTGCGGGGCTCGCCGACTGCGGCCGACCGACGACGCGCAGGGTTCGGCCGTGCAGGTGGCGGGGCAGCGCGAGGTGCACGAACGGCCACGATCCCTGATTGAGCGGCTCCTCCTGCACCCAGACGAGCTGCGCGTCGGGGTAGCGGTCGACCGCGGCGTTGATCTCGTCGATCGGCAGCGGGTAGAGCTGCTCCACTCTGACCAGCGCGACGTCCGTGCGGCCGCGCTTGGCGAGCTCGGCCTTGAGGTCGTAATGGATCTTCCCCGAGTGCAGCAGCACCCGCTTGACGGCTCCCGCCTCCTGCACCTGCTGGTCGTCGATCACGGGCTGGAAGCGGCCGGAGGTGAAGTCCTCGACCGCGCTCGTCGCGTCGCGCAGGCGGAGCATGGCCTTCGGGGTGAACACCACGAGCGGGCGACGCGGCAACGAGTATGCCTGGCGGCGCAGCAGGTGGAAGTGATTCGCCGGCGTCGAGGGCCGCGCGATGGTCATGTTGTTCTCGGCGGCCATCTGCAGGAAGCGCTCGATGCGCGCAGAGGAGTGGTCGGGGCCGGCCCCCTCGTAGCCGTGCGGCAGCAGCAGCACGAGCGAGGAGTGCTGGTTCCACTTCTGCTCCGCAGAGGCGATGAACTCGTCGATGACGATCTGGGCGCCGTTCGCGAAGTCGCCGAACTGCGCCTCCCACAGCACGAGCGCGTCGGGGCGCTCGACGGAGTAGCCGTACTCGAACGCCATCGATGCGTACTCGCTCAGCAGCGAGTCGTAGATCGACAGCCGCGCCTGCTGCTCGCCGAGGTTGGCCAGCGGCAGCCATTCCTGGCCGTTGTCGCGGTCGTGCATGACCGCGTGGCGCTGCACGAAGGTGCCGCGGCGCGTGTCCTGCCCGGACATCCGCACGGGGGTGCCCTCCATCAGCAGCGAACCGAGCGCGAGCAGCTCGCCGAACGCCCAGTCGATGCCACCCTCACGGCTTGCCTTGACGCGCCGGTCGAGCACCTGCTGCACCTTCGGGTGCACGGTGAAACCGTCCGGCTTGTTGCCGTGCGCGTCGCCGATCGCCGCGATGACGGCCGCGTCGACACCGGTGACCTTCGGCTCGCTGGTCGCGATCTCGGTCAGCTCCGGCGTCACCACGGGCATCGATCCCGTCGCGGCCGCGTGGGTCTCCATGAAGGCGCGTTCGAGCTTGCCCTGGAAGTCGGCCTGCGCGGCCTCGTACTCCTCCATGGTGATGTCGCCACGACCGACAAGGTTCTCGGCGTAGAGCGTGCGCACGGACCGCTTCTGCTCGATGAGCGAGTACATCAGCGGCTGCGTCATCGTGGGGTCGTCGCCCTCGTTGTGCCCGCGACGGCGGTAGCAGATGAGATCGATGACGATGTCGCGCTTGAACTCCTGGCGGTACTGGAACGCCAGCTCCGCCACGCGCACGACCGCCTCGGGGTCGTCGCCGTTCACGTGCAGGATCGGCGCGTGGATCGACTTCGCCACATCGGTGGCGTAGGTCGAGGATCGCGACTCGGTCGGCGGGGTGGTGAAGCCGAGCTGGTTGTTCACGACCAGGTGCACCGTGCCGCCGGTCCGGTAGGCGCGCAGCTGCGAGAGCTGATGCGTCTCGAACACCACGCCCTGGCCAGCGTTCGCGGCATCGCCGTGCACGAGCACGGGCAGCACGTTGTAGTCGCCATCGGCGAGGCGGTCCTGCTTGGCGCGCACGATGCCCTCGAGCACGCCGTTGACCGCCTCGAGGTGCGAGGGGTTGGCGGCCAGGTAGACGGGCACGGTCGAGCCGTCGGCGGCGGTGAACTCACCCGCATTGCCGAGGTGGTACTTGACGTCGCCGGAGCCCTGGAAGACGGCAGCGCCCTCGAACTCCTCGAACACCTGGCCGTAGGTCTTGCCGGCGATGGACGTCAGCACGTTGAGGCGACCGCGGTGCGGCATGCCCATCGCGACCTCTTCGACGCCCGCCTCGGCGGCACCGGCCAGCAGCGCGTCCAGGAAGGCGATCATCGACTCGGCGCCCTCGAGCGAGAAGCGCTTCTGCCCGACGTACTTGGTCTGCAGGAAGGTCTCGAAGGCCTCCGCCTCGTTGAGCTTGCGCAGGATCCGCATCTGCTCGTCATGCGTGGGCTTGACGTAGGGCACCTCGAGGTGGCTCTGGAACCACTGGCGCTGCGCGGGATCGGCGACGTGCATGTACTCGACGCCGATCGTGCGGCAGTACGAATCGCGGAGCACGCCGAGGATGTCGCGCAGCAGCGCAGAGCGCTTGCCGCCGAATCCGCCGGTGACGAACTCCCGGTCGAGATCCCAGAACGACAGCCCGTGCTGCTCGATCTCGAGGTCGGGGTGCGTGCGCTGCACGTACTCGAGCGGGTCGATGTCGGCCATCAGGTGCCCGCGCACGCGGAAGGAGTTGATGAGCTGCGTGACGCGCGTCTGCTTCGAGAGCTCGTCGGCCTCGCGCACCGCGACATCCGTGGCCCACTTGATGGGCTCGTACGGGATGCGCAGGTCGGCGAAGATGCCCTTGTAGAACTCGGAATCGCCCACGAGCAGGCCGTGCACGATCTTGAGGAACTCGCCGGAGCCCGCGCCCTGGATGACCCGGTGGTCATAGGTGGAGGTGAGCGTGACGGTCTTGCCGACGCCCGCGTTGGCGAGCGTCTCGGTGCTCGAGCCCATGAACTCCGCCGAGTAGTCGAGCGCTCCGACGCCGATGATGCAGCCCTGCCCCGGCATCAGGCGCGGGACCGAGTGCACGGTGCCGATGCCGCCGGGGTTCGTCAGCGAGATCGTGGTGCCCGCGAAGTCACCGGCGCCGAGCTTGTTGGCCCGCGTCTTCTTCACGAGTGCCTCGTACGCGGCGACGAACTCCTGGAAGTCCATGGTCTCGCACGCCTTGATGCTCGGCACGAGCAGCGCGCGGGTGCCGTCGGGCTTCGGGATGTCGATGGCGATGCCGAGGTTGATGTGCGGCGGCGCGACCATGGCCGGCTTGTCGTCGACGATGTCGTAGTAGACGTTCTGGCTCGGGAACGCCTTCAGCGCCTGCACGAGGGCGTAGCCGATGATGTGGGTGAACGACACCTTGCCGCCGCGCGTGCGGCGCAGGTGGTTGTTGATGACGATGCGCTGATCGATCATCAGCTTCGCCGGCACGGTGCGGACGCTGGTCGCGACCGGCATCGACAGCGACTTGTCCATGTTGGCAGCGAGCGTCTTCGGCATGCCGCGCAGCGTGGTGACGATGGGCTCGTCGCCGGAGACGTCTGCGGCCGGCGCCTGCTTCTTCTCCGCCGTGGGGGCATCCGCCGGCACCGGCATGGGACGTGCGGCCTGGCCGGTGGTCTTGGCGACGATGCCGCCGTCGGCCTTGGCTGCCGGGGCCGGCGTGTCTGCCTGCCCCTCGGTCTCCTCGTGCGGCACGTCCTGCGCGCGCTGGGCCTCGCCGGAGTCGACCGGCTGGTCGGGGCGCGACTCGGCGCGCTGTGGCTGGCGCGGCGGCGCGGGCCGCTTCGGCTCGGCGGCGCTGGCCGCAGATGTGGGCGCCGGTGCGCTGGGCGCGGGTGCGCTCGGCGCCGGTGCGCCGGATGCTGCCGGAGCCTCGGGAGCCTTCGGCGCGGACGCGTCGCTCATGCTGGTCTGGGCGCCACCGGCATCGCGCTGCGCGGCGTAGCGCTCAAGGATCGGCCACCATGATCGAGCGACGGAGTCCTTGTCCTTCAGGAAGAGCTGGTACTGCTCCTCGACGAGCCACTCGTTCGCTCCGAAATCGTTGTCGTCCGCAGGGCTGGACACGGTATCGATCGCCTCTTTCAAGATCTTGGGGCATGCCGCAGGCAGTCCACGGCGACACTGCCGACAAGCATAGTCGCGACCGGCGCAGGCTCAATGCGCCAAGCCGAGCTCTCGCAGGTCAACACCGGTCGCGGCGACCGCGAGCAGCATCACCTCGCGCCACCACACGGCGCGCGGCTCGAAGCGCAGTCGCATGCCTGCCTCCGTCGGCGTGCGCGCGCCCTTCGCGCTGTTGCACGCGACGCAGGCCGTGACCGTGTTGAGCCAGCTGGATCCGCCGCCGCGCGAGACCGGCTGGAGGTGATCGATCGTCGCACCGGATCCGCCGCAGTACGCGCAGCGCCGATCGTCGCGCGCGAGCACGCCGCGGCGGCTCCACGGCACCGGTGCGTAGAGGCGCGTGTGGGGGATCGGCACGTAGTCGTTGAAGGCGACCACGCGCGGAACGGGCAGCTCGAGCGCGTTCGAGCGGATGACGCCCTCGGCGGCCAGCATGATCTGCGCCCGCTCCTTGACGATGAACGCGACAGCGCGCTGCAGCGAGGCGACGCCGATGGGCTCGAGCGTCGCGTTGAGCACCACCACCTGCGCAGTCATCGCTGTCTCCGGAGCCCATCGTGCCGCATGCGGGCCGAGATCGGGAGTGGGCGCGGCGCACTAGCGTGCAGGAATGACCGCCGCGAGCTTCGACGTGGGCGTCGCACCGATGGAGCGCGGGGCGCGCATCGCGGTCGCGACCCTGACGGGCGGACGGGCTGTGGATGTCGCGGTCCACGCGACCGAGCGCGTCGCTTCGGACCCGCGCCTCGCGGCAGCGGGAGCCAGGATCGTCTGGCAGGACGCCAAGGTGATCGCAGGCGCGCTGCTCGACGCCGGTGTTCGGCTCGAGCGCGTCAGGGACGTGCGGCTGGTCCACCGGATCCTCGTCGACGCTCGCGGGCTCGAGCCCGAGGCCAGGTGGGCGCGGCCGCTGCACGCCGACGGCGAGGGGCTGTTCTCGATGGCGCCCGAGGCGGAGCCGCTCGACGCGCTCGCGGCCCAGCTGGCGCTCCAGGAGGCGGCGATCGGCGACGACGCGGGGCTGCGCATGCTCGCAGCAGCGGAGTCGATGGGGGCGGTGCTCTCGGTGGAGCTCAGCCGCCAGGGCCTGCCCTTCGATCGCGCCCGCCACGATGCGCTGCTGGTCGACGCGCTGGGGGAGCGTGCCGCGGGTGCGACCCGCGGCGCGAGACCGCGGCGGATGGAGGCGCTCGCGAGCGAGATCCGCACCGCGCTCGCCGCGCCCTCGCTGAACCCGGACTCGCCGCAGGAGGTGCTGCAGGCGCTGCGGCGCGCGAACGTGGACGTCTCGTCGACCTCGCGCCACGAGCTGCGCGAGCACAGGCATCCCGGCATCGCACCGCTCATCGAGTACAAGCACCTCGCGCGGCTGCACACCGCGAACGGCTGGTCGTGGGCCGAGCGATGGGCGCGCACCGACGCGCAGGGTCGCTGTCGGCTCGCGATCGAGTACGTGCCCGGTGGCGTGGTCACAGGTCGCTGGGCGACGGAGGGGTCGGGCGCGATGCAGATCGCGCGGCAGATCCGGGCCGCGGTGGCAGCGGAGCCGGGCATGCGGCTCGTGGTCGCCGACGCGGCACAGCTGGAGCCGCGCGTGCTCGCGGCGATCGCGCGCGATGCGGCGCTCGCCGATGCGGGCCGCGGCACCGACCTCTATCAGGGCCTGGTCGATCGGGGTGTCGTGGCGACGCGGCAGCAGGCGAAGCTCGGCATGCTCGGGGCGCTCTACGGCGGGACGACGGGGGAGTCCGCGGTCGTGCTGCCACGGCTTGCGCGCGCCTACCCGATGGCCATGGGAGTCGTGGAGTCAGCGGCACGGGCGGGGGAGCGCCGCGAGCGCGTGCGAACCTGGCTCGGCCGCACCTCGCCGCTGCCGTCCGCGTGGTCCGACGACCAGCGCGGGCAGCGGCAGGCGCGCTCGTGGGGCCGGTTCACGCGCAACTTCGTCGTGCAGGGCACCGCCGCCGAGTGGGCGCTGGCGTGGATGGCAGGTGTTCGCCGTGCCATCCGCGACATGGACGACGCCGCGCTCGTCTGCTTCCTGCACGACGAGGTCATCGTGCAGGCACCCGCAGAGCGTGCGACGGAGGTCGCGGCCGCGATCCGCGAGTCCGCAGCGGATGCCGGACGCATGCTGTTCGCGCGCTTCCCGATCGAGTTCCCGGTGCAGACCGCGATCGTCGACGACTGGAGCCAGGCGAAGGGCTGATCGCCAGCGCGCATCTACGCTGGTCGCATGCGCTTCATCGACGACATCCCCGAGCACGACCTCACCTACTCGGATGTCTTCCTGGTGCCCAGCCGCAGCGACGTCGGCTCGCGCATGAGCGTCGATCTGTCGCCGGACGACGGCACGCGCTCGACGCTGCCGATCGTCGCGTCCAACATGAACTCGGTCACCGGGCCGCGCATGGCCGCGACGCTCGCGCGTCGCGGGGCACTCGCCGTGCTGACGCAGGATCCGCCGCTCCACGAGACGTGCGACTCGATCGCGTGGGTGAAGGCGCAGCCGATCGGCCTGGAGTCGCCGCACACCGCGCGCCCCGGCGATGTCGTCGCCGCCGTGCTCGAGCGGGTGCCGGCGCTCCCCGGCCACTGCGTGGTCATCGAGGGCGCCGATGGCGCGATGCTGGGCGCCATCCCCGCAGAGCGGCTCGCGTCGGCGCTCTCGGATGCGACGCTCGGCGACCTGCTGCACTCGCGGCTCCCGGAGCTCTCGATCGCCGAGGTCGCCGACGGCCGCACCATGTTCGCCGCGCTCGAGCGCGCGGGCGTGGAGGTCGCGCCCGTCGTCGAGGACGGGCGGTGCCTCGGCGTCGCCTCGCGGCTGGGCGCGCTGCGCGCCGACATCTACCGGCCCGCCCTGGATGCATCCGGCCGCCTGCACGTCGCGGCGGCCGTCGGCATCAACGGCGACCCCGGCGCGAGGGCGTCGGCGCTCGTCGCCGCCGGCGCCGACGTCATCGTGGTCGACACCGCCCACGGTCACCAGGGCGGGATGCTGCGCGCGCTCGAGGCTGTTCGTGCTGCCGTCGGCGACGCGATGCCGGTCGCGGCCGGCAACGTGGTCTCCTCGGAGGGGGCGCGCGACCTGGTCGCGGCGGGCGCGTCGATCCTGAAGGTCGGGGTGGGTCCAGGGGCCATGTGCACGACGAGGATGATGACGGCGGTCGGCCGGCCGCAGTTCTCGGCGGTGCTGGACACGGCCGAGACCGCGCTCGGGCTGGATGCGCGCGTCTGGGCTGACGGTGGCGTGCGGTACCCGCGCGATGTCGCGCTCGCGCTCGCCGCGGGCGCTTCGAGCGTCATGGTCGGCTCCTGGTTCGCCGGCACGATCGAGGCGCCCGGTCGGCTGCAGCGCGACGAGCGGGGCCGGCTCTACAAGGAGTCGTGGGGCATGGCGTCGACCCGCGCGGTGCTGGGTCGCAACGCGGGGCTGGACGCCTTCGAGCTGGCGCGAAAGACGCTCTTCGCCGAGGGCATCTCCACCTCCACCATCCTGCTCGATCCGCAGCGGCCGAGCGTCGAGGACCTGCTCGACATGATCACCTCCGGCGTGCGCTCCTCGTTCACCTATGCCGGCGCGTCGACCGTGCCGGAGTTCCGCGACCGTGCGCGCGTCGGGGTGCAGTCGGCCGCCGGCTACGAGGAGGGCAAGGCGCTGCCGGTCAGCTGGTGACCGATGCCAGACGCCGTGCGAGCGGCACTCGTGCTGCACCAGGCTGCGGTCGATAGGATTCTGCCCGTGAACGACGACCACAGTCATAGTCCCAAGCCGGATCCGATCGGCTGATGGACCTCATCCTCATCTCCATCGGCGTCGTCCTGACGATCGGAACCGGCCTCTTCGTCGCGAGCGAATTCGCGCTCGTGAACCTCGACCGATCGGATGTCGAAGCGCGACGCGACCGCGGCGAGCCGCGCCTGGTCGGCACCATCAAGGCGCTGAAGCAGACCTCGACGCACCTCTCGAGCGCGCAGCTCGGCATCACGCTCACGACGCTGCTGACCGGCTACACGATGGAGCCGGCCATCTCGCGCCTGCTGACGCCCGTGCTCGTCTCCTGGGGCCTCGCCGAGCCCATCGCAGGGCCGGCGTCGAGCGTCATCGCCATCACCGCCGCGACCGTGCTGTCGATGATCATCGGCGAGCTCGTGCCCAAGAATCTCGCGCTCGCGGTGCCGCTCGGCACCGCGATCGCCGTCACGCCCTTCCAGCGCGCCTTCACCGCCGTCTTCAAGCCCGCGGTGCTCGGCCTCAACGGCTCCGCCAACGGCATCCTGCGCTCGATCGGCATCGAGCCCAAGGAGGAGCTCTCGGGCGCCAGGACGGCGGAGGAGCTCACGACGCTCGTGCGCCGCAGTGCCATGGAGGGAGCGCTGGACGCCGATGCCGCGACGCTGCTGTCGCGCACGCTGCGCTTCTCCGAGCTGACCGCAGGCGACGTCATGACGCCGCGGCCGAGGGTCGAGGCGATCGAGCGCGGCGACTCCGTCGCCGAGCTGGTGGCGCTCGCGCACCGCACCGGCTTCTCGCGCTTCCCGGTGATCGACGGCGACCTCGACGAGGTGATCGGCATCGCGCACGTCAAGCAGGCGATCTCGGTGCCGCGCGATCGCCGCGCGGATGTGCCGGTCGCGGCGATCGCCGAGGACCCCCACAGGGTGCCAGAGTCCGTGCACCTCGACGCGCTGCTGTCGGATCTGAAGGAGAGCGGCTACCAGCTGGCCATCGTCGTCGACGAGTACGGCGGCACCGCGGGCATCGCGACGCTCGAGGACCTGGTGGAGGAGGTCGTGGGCGAGGTCGCGGACGAGCACGACCGGATGCATGTCGATGTCATCCAGGGGCCGGGCTGGACGAGCTTCCCGGGTGAGTTCCGCCCCGACGAGCTCGCGGAGCGGGCGCGCATCACGATCCCCGAGGACGGGCCCTACGAGACGGTCGGCGGCTTCATCATGGCCGAGCTCGGCTCGCTGCCGACCGTGGGCGACACCGTCGAGATCGACAGCGGCACGCTGCGGGTCGAGCGCGTCGACGGTCGCCGCGTCGACCGCGTGCGCCATATCGAGCGGCCGCAGCGGCAGGAGGAGGAGCGATGAGCGACTGGCTCGGCATCATGTGGCTCGTCATCCTGCTGGCCGCGAACGGCTTCTTCGTCGGCGCGGAGTTCGCCGTCATCTCCGCCAAGCGCAGTCAGATCGAACCGCTCGCCGACCGCGGCAACCGTGCTGCGAAGCTCGCGCTGTGGGCGATGGAGCATGTCTCGCTCATGCTGGCGATGTGCCAGCTCGGCATCACGATCTGCTCGCTGCTGATCCTGAACGTCTCCGAGCCCGCGATCCACCACCTCCTCGAGGGGCCGCTCGAGTGGACCGGGATCCCTCCGGAGGCGGTCTCGATCGTCGCCTTCGTGATCGCGCTGCTGCTCGTGACCTACCTGCACGTCGTGCTCGGCGAGATGGTGCCGAAGAACGCCGCGTTCTCCGTGCCCGACAGGGCGGTGCTGCTGCTCGCGCCCCCGCTCGTGCTCATCTCCCGCATCTTCAAGCCGGTGATCTGGATCATGAACGCGGTCGCGAACGGCATCCTGCGGCTGTTCGGCGTGCAGCCGGTGGACGAGGCGGCGAGCGCATTCACGATCGACGAGGTGGAGACGATCGTCGAGACGTCGAAGCGCGAGGGCGTGCTGTTCGACCCCACTGGTGCCATCAGCCGCACCTTCGAGTTCACCGAGCGGCGCGTGCGCGACGTCGCGCTGCCGCTCGATGACATCGTCACGCTCGCGCCCGGCGCGACGCCCACCGACATCGAGGCGGCCGTGCGCGAGCGGGGCTTCTCCCGCTACGTGGTGACGGATGCGGAGGGCACGCCCAACGGATACGTGCACATCAAGGACGTGCTGGGTGCCGACGATATCGATGCCGACCTGCCGGTGCCCGCCAAGCGCATCCGCCAGCTCGCCTCGATCTACGAGGATGCCGAGGTCGAGGACGCGCTCGCCCTCATGCGCTCCACGGGTGCGCACATCGCTCGCTCGTTCGACCAGCACGGCGACACCACGGGTCTGCTGTTCCTCGAGGACATCATCGAGGAGCTCGTCGGCGAGGTGCGCGACGCGACCAGGAGGCTGTTCTGACGCGCGATCGCACGTGGCCGTGGCTCGCGTTCGGCGGCGTGCACGCGCTGCTCGCGATCCTCAACATCCCGAGCGTCTCCGACGCCTACGGCGACGTGCTGGTCGTCTACCCGTTCTGGGTGGAGGAGGCTCTCGCGGGGCGCTGGCTCGGCATCGACGTCGAATGGGTGTATCCGCTGCTGGCGTGGGTGCCGATCCTGCTCTCGAGCGTGCTGGGCCCTGAGGCGCTGCCGCTCGTGTGGATCCTGGTGGTCTCCGCGCTCGACGCCGTCGCGTTCGCGATGCTGCTGCGCGTGCCGCGCGGCCACGTGCTCGCGTGGGTGTGGCTGGGACTGCAGCTTGCGCTCGGACCGGTGGCGCTCGCCCGCATCGACACGGTCGCGGTGGCCGTGTGCGTCATCGGCCTGGTGGTGCTGCGGCAGGGCAGGACCGGCTGGGCGGCAGCCGCGTTCACGATCGCCGCGTGGATGAAGGTGTGGCCCGGCGTGCTCTACCTCGCGCTGCTCGTCGCCCGCAGGCAGCGTGGCAGGATCCTCGCTGCCGGTGCGATCGTGTCTGGTGCGGTGATGCTCGTCGCGCTCCTGCTCGGCTCGCAGCACGCGCTCTCCTTCCTCACGCAGCAGGGCGACCGGGGGCTGCAGATCGAGGCGGTCGCCGCGACGCCGTTCATGTGGCTCGCTGCGTTCGGCGACGGCCACGTGTACTTCGATCGGCAGATCTACACGTTCCAGGTGGACTTCGACGGTGTCGGGCGGGTGGCCGCTCTCGCGACCCCCGTGCTCGTGCTCACGGTGCTGGCGCTGGCCGTGCTCGGCGCGCTCGCGGTGCGTCGCTCGCATGGGCGCGAGGCGATCGTCTGGCTCGCGGTGGCGCTGGTCGCGGCGATGATCGTGACGAACAAGGTCGGCTCGCCGCAGTTCGTGCTGTGGCTCACCCTCCCGGCGCTGCTGCTGGCCGAGGCGGGTGCACGTCGGCACTGGATCGGTGTCAGCGCGATCGGCACCGTTGCGCTGCTGACGCAGCTGCAGTTCCCCTGGACCTACGACGCCCTGGTGGTGGCCGACCCGGCCGCGGTGCTGCTGCTGACGCTGCGGAACCTTGTGCACATCGCGATCCTGATCGGCGCCGTCTGGATGCTGGTGCGCTCCGGGCGGCGCGGCCCGTTCGCGCTCTCAGCCGATGAGCGTCGCGAGCAGGTCGCCAACGCGACCCGACTCGATGAGGAAGGCGTCGTGGCCGAAGCCGCTCTCGAGCACGATGGGCTCCGAGCCGGAGGTGCAGGTGGGGATGCCGGCGGCGAGGCGCCGTTGATCCGCGACCGGGAAGAGCCGATCGCTCGAGATGCCGACGACGAGCGTCGGTGAGGTGATGCGGGCGAGCGCCGCCTCCACACCGCCGCGGCCCCGTCCGACGTCGTGCGTCGACATGGCATCGACGAGCCGTACGTAGGAGCCCGCGTCGAAGCGGCGCGTGAACCGGTTGCCGTGCACATCGAGGTAGGACTCGACCTGGAAGCGGCCACCGGCGAGCGGATCGACGCTCGACTGCCAGCCGCGCTGGAACCGCTCGTTCAGCTCCTGCTGCGAGCGGTAGCCGAGCATCGCCATGCGGCGGGCGAGCGCCAATCCGCGCGCCGGTCCCGCGCTCCCCGGCAGGTCGTAGAAGTCGCCGCCCAGCCACCCGGGATCGGTCGTGACGGCCTCGATCTGCAGCGTGTTCTGCGCGATCTGGTCGGCGCTCGTGGCCGCGTTCGATGCCAGCAGTGCCGTCGCCCCCACGCGCTCGGGGTGCGCGATGGCCCACTCGAGCGCG
Organism: Agrococcus sp. Ld7; assembly: GCF_045064095.1. NCBI lineage: Bacteria > Bacillati > Actinomycetota > Actinomycetes > Micrococcales > Microbacteriaceae > Agrococcus > Agrococcus sp. Ld7. The sequence goes on from NZ_JBISGY010000030.1 coordinate 12,178, forward strand.
TGCATGCCGCCCATGGAGCCGCCCACCACCGCGTGCCAGCGGTCGATGCCGAGACGGTCGGCGAGGCGGCGCTGCGCCTCGACCTGGTCTCGCACCGTGACGCGAGGGAAGCGTGAGCCCCATTCGATCCCGTCGGGCGCGAGCGACGCTGGCCCGGAGGAGCCCTGGCAGCCGCCGAGCATGTTGGGCGCGACGACGAAGCACCGGTCGGTGTCGATCGCGAGGCCCGGCCCCACCACCTCCTCCCACCAGCCGGCGGTCGCGTGACCCGGGCCGGCTGGGCCGCGCACGTGGCTGTCGCCCGTGAGTGCGTGCAGCACCAGCACGGCGTTGTCGCGCGCGTCGTTCAGGCGTCCCCAGGTCTCGTAGGCGACCACCGCATCCGCGATCGTGCTGCCCGCCTCGGCATCGAGGTCGCCGATCCTGGCGAAGCGCCGCTCGCCGGGGTCGTCGCCGGGGCGCCAGGCGCCGGTGACGGGAACGGTGCCGCTGCTGATGTGTCCGGGACCGGCGAGCACCGCGTCATCGAGGCGCCACGCGGGCACCCTGGATGCTGGCTGCGCGTCGTCGCTCAGCTGCCAGTCCACGGTGCCCGCCCGGTGCTCGTCAGGCCGTCGCCGCGGTGACCGGGCTCGACACGGCCGCAGCCGCATCGAGGCCGCGCACCAGATCGGCGATCAGGTCGTCGACGTGCTCGATGCCGACGGAGAGGCGCACGAGGCCCGGGGTGACGCCCGCCGAGAGCTGCTGCTCCGGGCTCAGCTGCGCGTGCGTCGTGGAGGCGGGGTGGATCACGAGCGATCGCACGTCGCCGATGTTGGCGAGGTGGCTGAAGAGCTCGAGCGAGTCGACGAAGGCCTTGCCCGCTTCGACACCGCCCACGAGCTCGAACGAGAGCACCGCGCCCGTGCCCTTCGGGGCGAGCTGCTTGCCGCGTGCGTGCCAGGGGCTCGAGGGTAGTCCGGCGTAGTGCACCGTGGCGATCTGCGGGTGCGCCTCGAGGAACTGCGCCACCTTCGTGGCGTTCTGGACGTGGCGGTCGATGCGCAGCGAGAGCGTCTCGATGCCCTGCAGCAGCTGCCATGCGGCATCCGGGTTCGCGGCCGCACCGGTGTCGCGCAGCAGCGTGACGCGGGCCTTGACGATGTAGGCGAGGCTGTCGCCGAGCGCCTCCGTGTAGGTGACGCCGTGGTAGGACGCGTCGGGCGTCGTGAGGCCCGGGAAGCGGTCGGAGGTCGACCACGGGAACCTGCCGCCGTCGACGATCGCGCCGGCGACGACCGCGCCGTGGCCGCCCAGGAACTTGGTCGCGGAGTGGACGACGATGTCGGCACCGTGCTCGAGCGGTCGCAGCAGGTACGGGGTCGCGATGGTGTTGTCGACGATGAGCGGCACGCCTGCGTCGTGGGCGACCGACGCGACGCCGGCGACGTCGAGCAGGTTGATGCGCGGGTTGCCGATCGTCTCGCCGAACAGCGCCTTGGTGTTGGGGCGGATGGCGCTGCGCCACTGCTCGAGATCGTCCTGGTCCTCGACGAAGGTGACCTCGATGCCGAGCCTGCGGAGGGTGAAGTTGAAGAGGTTGTAGGTGCCGCCGTAGATCGACGACGACGACACGAAGTGGTCGCCTGCCTCGGCGATGTTGAGGATCGCGTAGGTCGTCGCGGACTGGCCGGAGGCGAGCAGCAGCGCGGCAGTGCCGCCCTCGAGCGCCGCGATGCGCTGCTCGGCGACGTCGTTCGTGGGGTTCTGGATGCGCGAGTAGATGTTGCCGAACTCGGCCAGGCCGAACAGGCGGGCCGCGTGGTCGGTGCTGTCGAACACGTACGACGTGGTGCGGTACACGGGCGTGATCCGCGCCTTGGTGGTGGGGTCGGGCTGCGCGCCGGCATGCACCTGCAGGGTCTCGAACTTCCAGTCGCTCATGGTGTCTCCTTGCTCGGCGGTGATGAGGTCGTGACCCCAGTGTGCGGCGGCGTCGCCGAGTTGGCGAGGCCGCGGCGTCGCATGACGTAACACTCGCCGCGACGCAGCACGCGCACCGAGTGGCGGAAGCGGCCCGCGTTTGCTTGCATGGCGACATGAGCGAGAAGCGGATCATCGTCACGGGAGCATCGAGCGGCATCGGCGAGGCCGTGGCCCGGCAGGCGGTGGCGCGCGGCTGGCGGGTGCTCGCCGTCGCCAGGCGCGAGGAGCGGCTCGACGCGCTCGCGGCAGAGATCGGCTGCGACACGTTCGTCGCCGATCTCACCGACGAGAACGCGGTCGCCGCGTTCGCGCAGGCTGCCGCGGCATTCAAGCCCACGAGCCTCGTGCAGGTCGCCGGCGGCGCGAAGGGGGCGGCGGAGCTCGCCGAGACGTCGATCGACGACTGGCGGTGGATGTTCGAGGCGAACGTCATCGGCACCAAGCGCGTCATCGACGCGGTGCTGCCGCTGCTGCGCGCATCGACCGCCGACGGCTCCTACGCAGAGATCATGGTCGTCACCTCGATCGCGGCGACTGTCCCGTACCCCAGCGGCTCCGGCTACAACGCCGCGAAGTCGGCAGAGAAACAGCTCGTCGATGTGCTGCGCCTCGAGCTGCACGGGGAGCCGATCCGCGTGATGGAGATCGCGCCGGGCATGGTCTGGACGGAGGAGTTCAGCCTGGTGCGATTCGAGGGCGACAAGGAGAAGGCGGATGCGGTGTACAAGGATGTGCAGGACCCGCTGTCGGCCGATGACGTCGCGCAGGTGATGACCGACATCCTCGCGCTGCCGGGCCACGTCTCGATCGACGAGACGATCATCAAGCCGGTTGCGCAGACGCATCCGTGGCGCGTCTTCAAGGGGCCGCTGCAGGCGAGAGGCTAGCGCGTGTCTCGTCATGCGGTGGTCGAGGTGATGACGGCGTGGACGGGCGGCACGGCGCGCGGTCGAGAGCAAGGCGCAGAGGCCGCGCGACGGCGCGCCACCGGCCTGGCCCAGTTGGAACACCGACGCGAGGGACCGCGGAGCTCTCGATTTCGCGGCTGCGCGGCGCTGGCGGTCGTGGCGGCATCGCTCCTCCTCGCCGCCTGTGTGTCGCTCCCGCCGTCCTCGGCCGAGTTCGAGCTGGCCGCGCCGCTGACGAACCCCGAGTGGGTTCTCGAGGCGGAGTCAGCTGCTGGTCTCACCGAAGCGACGGCCGTCATGTGCGTCGAGGTGCCGTGTCTCGAAGCCTGGGACTCAGACCACGCTCGCTACCTGCGGTTCGAGACCACCGGTGATGCTGCGGAGCACGCGAACGCGGCGGACGACGCAACGATGGACCGCTACATCGTGATCGACTATTCCGACAAGAACACCCCCCAGAGCGTGCGCGACGATATCGAGATGACTGTTCTGCTGCAGATGCCCCCCGGTCACGCTCCGTGGGGTTTCTGAGCAATCGCCTTCGCAGGGACGGCGACCCCCACCCCGCCCGCCCGTGGCGGGCTCAACCTCACGGAGAGCCGAGTGCCGCGGTCCGCTCTGCAGCGGGCTCCGGGTCGGCGAAGGCGAGCTTCGGCACCGCGATGAGGCCCACGGCGGCGACGAGCGCCGTGACGCCGCAGATGATCCACACGACGATGTAGCCGCCGATGCTCGCCGCCGTGCCGATGGCGCCGACAGCGAGCACGATCGCGAAGATCGAGGAGGCGAACGAGCCGCCGATCGTCTTGGTGGTGTTCGTCATCGCGGTGGCGACGCCGGTCTGGCCGCGCGGCGCTGCCGCCGCCGCGGCGGCCGGAAGCGCACCGACCAGTGCGCCGGATCCGACGCCCGCGATTGCCATGCAGGCGAACACCTGCCAGATCTCCAGGTGGAAGGGCACGAGCAGCAGGTAGCCGATGCCGACGAGCGTCGCCGCGACGATGAGCAGCAGGCGCGGGCGCACGCGCACAGAGAGCACGGCGAGCGCTGCTGCTCCGACGATGAGCGACAGCAGGTAGACGCCGATGAGGATGGAGCGCCCGCTCGCGTCCAGTCCCAACCCGTAGCCGAGGGCGGGGTCGGTGCCGGCGTAGGTCGCGAGCGGGGTCTGCGCACCGAGCAGGCTCACGCCCACGAGTCCTGCCGTGAGCTGCACGGGCCACATCTCCGGCCGACGCATGACGCGCAGGTCGATCGCGGGATCGGCCTTGCCGAGCACCCACTTGCCGAACGGCAGCAGCAGCAGGGCGCCGACCGCCATGACCGCCCAGCCCCACCACGCCTCGGGGCCGCCGATCTTCAGGAAGGTGAGGCCGGAGGTGATCGTGAGCAGCGACAGCGCCAGGAGCACGAAGCCTCCGGCATCGAGCCTGCGTCCGGGGAGCGGCTCGGATTCCGGCACACCCCACAGGATCGCGAAGAAGCAGATGGTGACCATCGCCGCCGGCAGCATGAGCGTCGGCGGCATGGCCTCGCCGAAGGCGCCGAACGCCATCGCCGCACCGAGGGCACCGATGATGGCGCCGGCCTCGAGCGCGATGACGAGCAGCCCGGCGGCCCGACGGGTCGCCGAGGGCGCGGCTCCCGTGCGGCGGCCGCGGTCGAAGATGAGCGCCACCTCCAGCGGCAGCCAGACCGTGTAGGCGCCCTGCAGCGAGAAGGCAAGCAGGTAGCTCACGAAATCGCCCGAGAAGGCCATCCACCAGCTCGCGCCCGCGGTGATCGCGGTGGAGACCAGCAGCATCTTCTTGTGCCCGTGCATGTCGCCGAGCTTCGCGAGCACCGGCACCATGAGCGCCGACAGCAGCAGCTGCCCGGCCTCGAACCAGTTGACGTCGGCATCGGTGACGCCGATGTGGCGGGCGATATCGGGCGTCAGGGTCACGTAGTAGCCCTGCAGCACGCCGCTCGTGAGCTCGACGAACACGAGCCAGCCGATCAGGGCGAGGGGCAGGGCGCGCATCGTTGACACGGATGCATCATGGCACTCGGTCGCAGGAATCCTCAGCGTTCGCTCGCGACGCGCGGGGTCTCGTGACGCGCGCGTGCTGCGCACGCGCGCTCCTCGACCTGTGGGGGTCTCGACCTGCGGGGCGGGGGCGGCGCATGGCGTAGGATGGAGGGATGCCCACCCCCCATCCGTTCGTGATCGCTGTGCGCGACATCTCGCGCCAGCCGGGGCACATGCGCGAGGTCTATCGGACCGCGCCCTTCGGCGAGAAGGTCGGCGAGGGCCTCGCGGCAGTGCTGCCCGACCAGCCCGTCGAGCTGGTGCTGCGCCTCGAGAGCGTGCACGAGGGCATCCTGGCCACCGGCACCGCTGACGCCACGGCGCTCGCGACCTGCGCGCGGTGCCTCACGGAGTTCGACCTCGACCTCCATGTCGACTTCCTCGAGCTGTTCGCGTATGATGGTGCGTCGGAATCCGACTACCTCGTGGTCGACGACTCAGTCGACATGCTTTCGGTGGTCCGGGACGCGGTTGTGCTGGCGCTGCCGTTCCAACCGGTCGACCGACCGGACTGCTCTGGGCTCGATCCAGAGACAGGGGAGCGGCTCGAGCCGGGCACCGATCACGTGCCGGCGGAGACCATCGATCCTCGGTGGGCTGCGCTCCAAGGTTTCGCACAAGACGTAGCCGACGATTCGTCGGATGAGGACGCCCAGGCGTCGAAGAAGGAGTGAGCAATGGCTGTTCCCAAGAGGAAGATGTCGCGGTCGAACACCCGCGCGCGCCGTTCGCAGTGGAAGGCCGAGGCCCCCAAGCTGGTCAAGACCATCGAGGGTGGCAAGACTGTCTACAGCCTCCCGCACCGCGCGAAGGTGGTCGAGGACTCGGCCGGCACGGCGCTGTACATGGAGTACAACGGCCGCAGGGTCGCCGACGCCTGATCCCTCTGACGAGGATCGCCGTCGCATGACGGAGCACGCGGACGCTGCCGCCACGACCGGGTCGATGTACCCGACGGTCGAGGCGGAGCAGCGCCGACTGCTGGAGCAGCTCGGGGTCGACATCGACCCCGAGCTCTTCGTGCTTGCGCTGACCCATCGGTCCTGGGCCTACGAGCACGGCGGCGTGCCGCACAACGAGCGCCTCGAGTTCCTCGGCGACTCGATCCTCGGGCAGGCCATCACGATCGAGCTCTACCGTCGATTCCCCGACTCGACAGAGGGCGAGCTCGCGAAGCGCCGCGCGGGCGTCGTCTCGACCGTTGCGCTCGCGGAAGTGGCCCAAGGCATTGGGCTCGGCGAGCACATCCTGCTGGGCAAGGGTGAGGCAGCCTCTGGAGGCGCCGATAAGGCGTCGATCCTCGCTGACACCATGGAGGCGATCTTCGGGGCAGCGTTCCTGAGCGCCGGGCACACCGAGTCGGCGCAGCTGGTGCTGCGGCTCGTCGCCCCGCTGCTCGACGATCCGGGCCGCACCGGCGCAGCACTCGATCCGAAGACCGCGCTGCAGGAGGTCGCGGCCGCCCGCGGGCTCGGCGCACCGGCGTACGAGATCGAAGCGGCCGGCCCCGATCACGCGCGCACCTTCACCGCCGTCGTGCGCATCGACGATCGCGAGGTCGCGAGCGGCACGGGCACCAGCAAGAAGGTCGCAGAGATGGCGGCGGCACTCGCCGCGCACGGTCAGCTGACCGCGGCCGACACCGACCGCTGACGTGCCAGAGCTGCCGGAGGTCGAGGTCGTGCGCGCGGGCCTCGCGCTCGCCGTCCGCGGCGCGCGCGTCGAGGGCGTCGAGGTGCTCGACGCGCGCTCCATCTCGCGCCACGACGGTGACTCGGCAGCCTTCGAGGCCGCGCTCCTCGGCCGCACGCTCGATGAGCCCGCGCGGCGGGGCAAGTTCCTCTGGGTGCCGCTCGACGGCGGAGCGGATGCGCTGCTCGCGCACCTGGGCATGTCCGGTCAGCTGCTGGTGCGCGAACCCGGCGCACCCGCCGACCGCCACACGCGCATCCGGCTGCTGCTCGAGCAGCCGCGGCACGGGGCGCTCGAGATCCGCTTCGCCGACCAGCGCCTGTTCGGCGGGCTCGCCGTGCGCCCCACGCAGGGCGGCATCCCCGATCAGGCGGCGCACATCGCGCTCGACCCGATGCATCCCGACTTCGACGCACCGGCCGTCGCTCGACGGCTGCGACTGCGCCGTCAGGGCGTGAAGGCTGCGCTGCTCGACCAGCAGCTCGTCTCCGGCATCGGCAACATCTATGCCGACGAGGCGTTGTGGCGCAGCCGCCTGCACTACGCGACGCCCGGGCAGCGCTTGAGCCAGGCGCGCGCGCTCGCCCTGCTCGCCGACGTGCGCGACGTGCTCGAGCAGGCGCTCGCCGAGGGCGGCACCTCGTTCGACGCGCAGTACGTGAACGTCAACGGGCAGGCGGGCTACTTCGAGCACGCCCTGCACGCCTACGGCCGCGGCGGCCAGCCCTGCCACCGGTGCGGCGCCATCATGGTGCGCGAGGCATGGGCGAACCGCGGCTCGACGCGCTGCCCGCGCTGCCAGCGACGCCCGCGCGGCCTCGCAACTGCCTGACGCGCGTCAACCGCCCCCTCGCGCGCATCGAGTCGTGCACTTCCGCGCGAATGGTGCTGGCGTGCCAGCCCTGCTCGTGCGGAAGTGCACCGCTGGCGTTCGGGCGCGTGGCCTCTCGTCCGCGCATCGAGCGGTGCGGTTGCGCCGGACTGGGGCCGGCGTGCCAGCACTCGTCCGGCGCAACTGCCCCAGTCGCCCCGGAGCGCGCGAGGGCGAGGGCGAGGGTGCGATCGGGATTGGTGTGGGCCACGAGCGGTCGTAGGCTCGAGGGATGGCCTTCGACGGATTCACGCCTGACGCCTTCGCGTTCTACCGCGACCTCGAGGTGCACAACGAGCGTGCATGGTGGCTCGAGCACAAGTCGCGCTACGACGAGTTCGTGCGCGCGCCGTTCGAGGCGCTCGCAGAGGAGCTGGAGCCGGTCGCGAGCGCCGTGAAGATCTACCGCCCGTACCGCGACGTGCGCTTCAGCCACGACAAGACGCCCTACAAGACCCGGCAGGGCATGTTCGCGCAGCGCGCGCCCGGCATCGGCTGGTTCCTGAACCTCGACGCCGAAGGCGTCTCGATCGGCGGCGGCTTCTTCGGCGATGCGTCGTTCACGAGGGCGTATCGCGCTGCGGTGGAGGCCGTCGGACCCGGCACGGAGCTCGAGGGGATCGTGGCGGATCTGACCGCGGCAGGCTATGAGCTCGGCGGAGAGCAGCTGAAGACCGCCCCGCGCGGCACCGACCCCGAGCATCCGCGCATCGCGCTGCTGCGCTACAAGTGGATGACCGCCAGGCGACAGCTGAGCGAGACGGATGCGCTCGGGCCCGAGCTGCTGGACGCGCTGTTCGACACCGTCGACGAGCTGCAGCCGCTCGTGGGGTGGGCTGCCCGGCACATCGCGCCGAAGCGGTAGGGGCCTCGTGCCGCGCCCGCCTGCGGCGGGCGCTCCTCGGCCGACGGGAGGTTCCCGCCTGCGGCGGGCGCTCCTCGGCCGACGGGAGGTTCCCGCCTGCGGCGGGCGCTCCTCGGCCGACGGGAGGTTCCCGCCTGCGGCGGGCGCTCCTCGGCCGACGGGAGGGGTCAGCCCATGATGCGCTTGGTCAGGCTCGCGCGCAGCTGTGTGAACGGCGGGTAGATGAGCCGGAGGGTGTCGATCGCGGTGCCCTTCGAGAGCACGGCCTTGCGATGGCTGAACGTCTCGAACGAGAAGCGACCGTGGTACCGGCCCATGCCGCTCTCGCCCACGCCGCCGAACGGCAGCGCCTTCGCGCCGTACTGCGCGACGACGACGTTCACGCCGACCGCGCCGGAGCTCGTCTCGCGCTCGACGCGCCGCACGACCTCGCGGTCGCGCGCGAAGACATAGAGTGCGAGCGGCTTGTCGCGCGCCTGCATGGAATCGATGAAGGCGTCGACGCCGTCGACCGGCAGCACCGGCAGGATCGGGCCGAAGATCTCCTCCTGCATCACCGCAGCATCCTCATCGACGTCGGTCAGGATCGTCGGCGCGAAGTACCGCTCGTCGTCGTCGGCATCGCCGCCGACGACGACTCTGCCCCCTGTCAGCAGCCCCTGCAATCGATCCATGTGCTTGCCGTTGATGATGCGCGAGTAGTCGGGCGAGGAGCGGGCATCGCCGAGCTGCTCCGCGATCGCGTGCCGCAGCTCCTCGACGAGCTCGTCGGCGACCTCGCGGTCGACCCGGATGTAGTCGGGGGCGACGCACGTCTGGCCGGCGTTCAGCCACTTGCCCCACGCGATGCGGCGGGCGGTGGCGGGGATGTCGGCCGAGCGATGCACGTAGACGGGGCTCTTGCCGCCGAGCTCGAGCACCGTCGGGGTGAGGTGCTTGGCAGCGGCCTCCGCGATGATGCGCGCCACGAGCGAGTTGCCCGTGTAGAAGATGAGGTCCCAGCGCTGCTCGAGCAGCGCGGTGGTCTCCGGCACGCCGCCCTCGATGACGCGAACCGTGAGCGGATCCAGGTATGCGGGCACGAGTCGCGCGAGCAGGGCGGAGGTCGCGGGGGCGACCTCGGACGGCTTCAGCAGCACCGCGTTGCCCGCGGCCAGCGCACCGACGACGGGTCCGAGCGCGAGCTGCAGGGGGTAGTTCCACGGCGCGATCACGAGCGTCGCACCGAACGGCTCCGGCACGACCTTCCCGAGCGCGGGCTGCAGTGCGAGGGGCAGCGGCGCGGGCGTCGGCAGCATCCAGCGCCACAGCTGCCGGCGGGCGAGCTTCGCCTCGCCGATGGTGAACGCGATCTCGCTCAGGTGCGCCTCGACCTCGCTCTTGCCCAGATCCTGGGCGAGCGCCGACTCCCACAGCGAGAGGTTCTGCTGCAGCATGCGGATGAGTGCATCGAGCTGCTGCTCGCGGTAGCGGCGGGGACGCGTCAGTCCCTGGCCCACCGGTCGGCGCAGGTCCTCGGCGATGCCGTCGAGGGCCGGTGCTGCAGGAAGCGGTGCGGTCTGGTCACTCATGCCTCCATCGTGCCAGGGGACGCTGTGGATTCCTCATCCGCGCGGACGCGGCGCTGCCATCCGCCCTCCGCGCCGATGGCGATGAAGCCGAGCGCCTCGTTGACGCGCAGCATCGGTCGGTTCTCCTCGGCGTTCCAGGTGAGGATCCGTGCGCGATCGGGGTGGAGGCGCCCCAGCTGCAGCAGGTTCTCGATCTTCACGAGCATGCCGAGTCGGTGCCCGCGATGGTCGCCGTGCACGAGCGTGTCCTCCTGGAACGCGGGCCGGCCCGGGGCGGGGAGCAGCAGCACCGTGAAGGCCACGACGGCACCGCTGGCGCGCTCCACCGCGACCGCCTGCAGCGCCGCCTGGCCGGCGTCGGCCCATTCGGCCTCCACCCGCCCGAGCCGAGCCGCATCCCAGCGCTCCTCGTCGACGTCGAGCGCGGCGCTCGGCGCATCGGTGCTCATGCGGCCGTGGAGCGAGGCCATCGCCTCGACGAGCTCCTCCGGTGTCGCGCCCTGCCAGGTCCGCAGCTCGTAGGCATCGCTCGCGTGCGCCAGGGCATCCGTTCGCAGCGCTTCGAGCGTATGCCGCGCAGCCGCCACGTCGAGCGCCGAGATGCGGTCGACCTGCTCGAGCGTGTAGCCCAACGAGACGGCCAGGCGCGCAGCCGGGTCGGAGGCGACCAGGCCGTGTCCGCTGCGCGCCGCGATCGATTCGCCGTCCGCTGCCGGTGCCCGGTGGTCGAGCCACGTCTGCAGGGTCGTCGCCCCGCGCTCGATCGCGACGCGCTCGATACGACGGGCGATCGCGCGTCCGATGCCAAGGCCGCGCGCCTCCGGCACGACCCAGGCGGAGACGAAGCCCACGGTCGCTCCCTCGTCTCGGCTGATCGAGGCGATCGCACGCCCCACGTCGCGCCCATCGGCGACCACGAGGAAGCGGACGGTGTCGTCATCGTCGACGTGCCGCAGGGATGCCAGGATCTCGTCGACCGTCGTGTCCTGGGAGTCGTCCTGCCAGAACGCCTGCGTCACGCGGTTCGCGGTCTCGACATAGCGTGCGATGCGAGAGCGGGCCGGCTCGTCGAACGGATCGACGGGGGCGGTGAGCTCGAGCCATGCGAGCTCCGGTGCACTCATGCTGATTCCTTCCGCTGCCAGACGCCCTCGTGGTGCACGGGCAGGAAGCCGATCGCGTCGTTCACCGCCAGCATGTGCTGGTTCTCCACGGCGTTCATCGTGCTGATGCGCGGATGTGTCCGGTGGTGGTCACGGAGCTCGCGGAGGTTCGCCAGCTTCAGCAGCATGCCGAGTGCGTGCCCGCGATGGTCGCGCCGCACGAGCGTGTCGTGCTGCCGTGCGACGTCGCCGCCGGCGACCCCGATCGTGGCACCGACGAACAGACTGGTGAACCCGACGATCTCGCCGGTGGCGATCTGCCGGGCGACCGCGGTGCGCATGGTGCGCCCCGCGGCGCTCTTCTGCGTCTCGAACTCCGCGAGTCGCTCATCGCTCCAGGTCTGGGCTTCGAGCACGAGCTCGCCCGCGGGCGAGTCGGTCGACATGCGCTCGTGCAGCTCCCGCATCGCCGGTCGGTGCTCGGCGGGTGTCGGGCCCGACCAGACGACCGTCTCGTAGCCGGCCGACGCGGCCCTGGCTGTCGCATCCGCCCACCGCTGGTCGAGATCCAGCTCGCGCAGATCCGCGACGCTCGTCCGGTAGACCTGCTGCAGCGTGTAGCCGCGCGCGAGCATCGCGGCGGCCCCTGGCTCGGCAGGGTCCGCGCCGCCGACGCCGGTCGTCGCCATCACCCGACCGCGCATCGCTGCCGCGGAGCCGCCGATGAGGGTGGTGCGGTGGTGCTCTGCGGCGACGTGCTCGGCGTCGTCCACGAGGGCACCGACGAGCGCAGGATGCGCGCGAGCAGCACCGGCATCCACCGTCAGGATGTGCTCGGCGACCCCGGTCGACTCGAGCATTGGCAACCAGATGCTGACGGCACCGACGATGCGGTCGCCGTCGACGGCGATGCGCCGCACGTGCAGCTCGGCGTCGGACGACTGCCACGCCGCCAGTCGTTCGGCCAGGGTGAGCGTCGCGACGCCGACGCCGAGGCGCTCATCACCCACACGCTCAGCATGCAGGGCCGCGGCCCGGAAGGTGGCGCCGACCGGTGTGGGCTCGTCGCAGCGCTCGGGCAGCGGCAGGGAGCGGATCTGCAGGGGCATGTCGGTCTCTGCCGCTCGCGCGAGGCACGGTGCCTGTGGGCAGCCTTGCAGAATAGACCCGCGCGCGCCGTGCGCGCAATGCGGAATCGCCGGGCTACGGTGTTCGCAGTCGCGAACCGGGAGCCGCATGCACCTCAAGACCCTGACCGTCAAGGGCTTCAAGTCGTTCGCGCGCCCCACCACGTTCCAGTTCGAGCCGGGCGTCACCTGCGTCGTGGGACCGAACGGCTCCGGGAAGTCGAACGTCGTGGACGCTCTCGCCTGGGTCATGGGGGAGCAGGGGGCGAAGACCCTGCGCGGCGGCAAGATGGAGGATGTCATCTTCGCCGGCACGGCCACCACCGGGCCGCTCGGCCGCGCGCACGTTGAGCTCGTCATCGACAACGCCGACGGCGCCCTGCCGATCGAGTACGCCGAGGTGCAGATCTCGCGCACGCTGTTCCGCAACGGCGGCTCGGAGTACGCGATCAACGGCGAGTCGTGCCGGCTGCTCGACGTGCAGGAGCTGCTGAGCGATTCGGGGCTCGGCCGCGAGATGCACGTGATCGTCGGCCAGGGACAGCTCGACAACGTGCTGCAGGCGACGCCTGCCGATCGCCGCGGCTACATCGAGGAGGCCGCCGGCATCCTCAAGCACCGGCGCCGCAAGGAGAAGACGCTCCGCAAGCTCGACGCCATGCAGGCCAACCTCACTCGGCTGCAGGACCTCACGGGCGAGATCCGTCGGCAGCTGAAGCCGCTCGGGCAGCAGGCGGAGATCGCCAAGGAGGCCGCGACCATCCAGGCGACCGTGCGCGACGCGCGCGCGCGGCTCATGGCGCACGAGGTCATCGGCCTGCGCGCGCAGCTGGATGCTTCCGCGCGCTCGGAGTCGGAGCGGAAGTCGGAGCGCATCGTGCTGCAGGAGCAGCTCGAGCAGGCGCAGCTGCGCGCCGGCCGACTCGAGGCGTCCATGGTCGGCGATGACGTCGATCGGGCGCGTACCGTCGCGCACGGGCTCGAGCGCGAGCTGTCGCGGCTGCAGTCGCTGCACGCGCTCGCGGGGCAGCGACTCGCGCTGCTCGAGGAGGCACCAGAGGTCGGGGATGCCTCGCCGCTGGTCACGCCGGACATGGTGAGCGCCGCGCGCGACGAGGCAGCGAGCCTCACGGAGCGGGTCGCGGATGCGGAGGCGCGCCTCGGCAGGGCGGCCTCGGCGACCGCGCTCGCACGAGCGAACCTCGACTCGCTCGACGAGGAGATCGCCGAGCAGGCGGCGCTGGTCTCGAAGCACGACCTCGAGGCAGCCGGTCATCGGTCGAAGGTCGAGGTCGCGGCATCCACGCTCGCCGCGCGCGAGGCCGACGTGACGCGCCGCGAGGGCGCGCTCGCGAACGCCGAGCAGCGGCTCGCGGAGGCGAGGGCAGCGGCGGAGGAGACCGGTGACGAGCATGAGGCGGATGACGCCGAGTCGCTCTCCCGCGGCTACCGGGACGCGGATGACGCGCAGGCGCGGCTCTCGGCGGCGCTCGATGAGCGGCGCGACGCCCTGCACGCGGTCGAGCGCGAGCGCGACGCCATCGCCGCCCGCACCTCGGCGCTGAACCTGGCGCTGTCGAAGGCGAACGCATCCGCGGGTGTGCTCGACGCGGGGCTCGACGGGATCGGTGGGCTGGTGGCCGAGCGCGTGAAGGTGCACAAGGGCTTCGAGGCCGCGATCGCCGCGGCGCTCGGCACGCTCGGCGAGGCGGTGCTGGCGGACACGCGCGAGGCCGCCGCCGCCGCGATCGAGCACGCGCACCGCGAGGGGCTCGGGCGCATCGAGGCGGTCGTCGCCGATGCTGCAGTCGCGCGCAGCGAGGCCGGCACCGTGGACGGTGCGGTGCACGCACCGACCGTGGTGGATGCGCCAGCGGGCGTGCTGGGGCTGCTCGCCACCACCTTCATCGTCGATTCGCTCGAGACGGCGCAGCGACTGGGGCCGGCCATCGCCGACCTCGATCTCGTCGGCCCCGCCACCATCGTGACGAAGCGCGGCGACTACGTCAGCGACTACCTGCTGCGCGGCGGCAGCGACGACGCGCAGTCGCGCCTCGAGCTGATCGCCGAGCGCGACGCCGCGACCGAGCGGCTCGAGCAGCTCTCCACCTCGATCGAGCGGGAGTCGGGCGCGCTCGAGGATGCGCGGCAGGCGCACCAGCAGGCCAAGCGCGCGGCCGCGGATGCGCTGGACGCGCTGCGCGCACACGACGCGGCATCCGCTGCGCGCGGCGAGCAGCGCAGCCGCGTGCGAGCCCGGCTCGAGTCGGCCATCGGCGAGCACGAGCGCGCGGATGCCGCGCTCGGCGAAGCGAGACGCGGGATCGACGAGGCGCAGCGCGGCGTCGAGGCCGCCGAGCGGGCGCTCGAGCGCTTCGCGGCGAAGCCGCGGCCGATGCTCGACGCGTCGGCACGCGAGGGGCTGCTGCAGGAGCTGGAGGCGGCGCGTGCCGGCGAGACCGACCTGCGCATCGAGCTCGAGACCGCGAGGGAGCGCGTGCGGGCAGAGCTCGCGCGCGCGGAATCGCTCGCCCGCGACGTCGAGGCGCAACGGGCGCGCGCCGAGGAGGCCGCCCGCCGCGCCGTGCTGCGGGAGCGCCAGCGCACGCAGGCATCGCGGGTGCTGGAGGCGATCCCGCCCGTGCTGGCCGTCGCTGAGCGCTCCGTGCAGGAGGCCAGAGGCGTGCTCGCCGAGCGCGAGGCCGCGCGCCGCGAGCGCAGCGAGGAGTTGACGCGGCTGCGTCGCGACGAGGGCGGGCTGCGCGAGCGGCTGCAGGAGCTCACCGAGCACGTGCACGTCGCCGAGATGGAGGCCTACGAGCAGCGCCTGCACCTGTCGAACCTGCTCGAGCGGGCCGGCAGCGAGCTGGGCCTGGAGGAGCGGGTGCTGGTCGCCGAGTACGAGCCGGAGGAGGGCTGGGATCGCAAGGCGGAGCAGGCGAGGCTGCAGGAGGCCGAGCGCAAGCTGCAGCGGCTGGGTCGCGTGAACCCGCTCGCACTCGAGGAGTTCGAGGCGCTTGAGCAGCGCCACGCATTCCTCACCGAGCAGCTGGCCGACCTCGCCAAGACCCGCACAGACCTCGAGCAGATCATCGCCGACCTCGACGAGACGATGCAGACGATCTTCGCGGCGGCGTTCGAGGATACGAGGGCGGCGTTCACCGAGGTGTTCCCGGTGCTGTTCCCCGGCGGCTCCGGAGCGCTCGCGCTCACCGATCCCGACAACCTGCTCGAGACCGGCATCGAGGTCACGGTGCGGCCCGCCGGCAAGAAGATCGATCGCATCTCGCTGCTCTCGGGCGGTGAGCGATCGCTCGCTGCGGTCGCGCTCATGGTCGCGATCTTCAAGGCGCGGCCCAGCCCGTTCTACATCATGGATGAGGTGGAGGCGGCGCTCGACGACGCCAACCTCGGCCGTCTGCTGGCCGTGTTCGAGCAACTGCGCGAGACCAGCCAGCTGATCATCATCACGCACCAGAAGCGCACGATGGAGATCGCGGATGCGCTCTACGGCGTCTCGATGCGCCAGGACGGCGTCTCAGCAGTGGTCGGCCAGCGGACGAAGCGCGAGACGGTCGACGCGTAGCGCCCGCGGCCTGCGCTCAGCCGAGCCACGACCACACGTGGACGACGCCCGGCCCGTAGATCTCGTCGAAGCCGGCCTGGATCGAGCCGTCGTCGTAGACCACCTCGATCTCGACGATCCCATCGCCGCCACTGCCAAGCACGTCGGGGCGCTGCAGGCTCCAGATCTCGTCCTGCACGGCCTGGTGCGTCGCCGCATCCAGGTTGCCGCTGACGCTCTCGCGCGCCGGCATGGTCAGCGCGGCGAGGTCGAGCATCTCCACGGGGGTCACCGCGTGCGCAGCGGCGTCGTACGTCACCATCATCGCCACGGCATCCGTCCACCGCACGCCGTTGGCCTCCTCATACTCGACCGCAGACCAGTCCCAGCCGACAACTTCGGGGCCGCCGCACTGGGGCGGCAAGGAAGTGGCGACGTTGTAGCAGAGCATCGGCGTGCCGTTGTCGAGCACGGTGCCGACAGCGAGCACCGGCTCGGTCGCGCTCGGTGTCGGCAGCTCGCCGAGCCGCGCCTCGGTGTCACCCGTGATGACGGGCGCTGCGGTATCCAGGGGCGGCTCCGTGACCGTGGGCGGTGCCGCGCTTCCGCGCAGTGCCGAGATGACGAAGGCGACACCCGGGCCGTAGATGGCATCGATCGCCGCCTGCACGGTGCCGTCGTCGTAGATGACCTCGACGACGAGCGTGCCCCGTTCGCCGTAGCTGCCCAGCACATCCGCCCGATCGACCGCCTCGACGTCGCGCTGCGCCGCCTCGATGGCGGCGGCGTCGAGCGACCCTTGCGGCACCTCGATCGCGGGCATCGTGATGGCGGCGGCGCTCATGGGCTCGCCCGTCTGCGTGAAGGTGCGCGCTTCGGGCTCATAGGTTCCCTCGATCGCGACCCCCTGCGCCCAGCGCACGCCGCCGGTCTCGGTGTGCTCGAAGGCAGCCCAGTCCCAACCGAGCAGCTCCAGCCCCTCGCACTGCGGCGGGGCGGATTCGGCGACCGCGCCGAGGCACAGCAGCGCGCCGTCGTCCTGCTCGAGCACGGTGGAGACGGCGAGCACGGGGGAGTCGGGCGCGGGGCTCGGGAGCTCGGCGAGCTGTGCCTGCACTGCCGGTCCCGTCGGGATGGGGGCAGCCGGGGCTGCCGGCGCGGGGCCCGTGCAGCCGGCGGTGCCGAGGAGGATGGCGGCCGCCAGGCCACCGATCGCGATGCGTCTCATGGGCTCAACCTAGGGCGCGAGCACCGGAACCACATCCCAACGTTCCGCCCCCGTCGAACGTCGGCCGGGCACCGACTCATCAGGGGAGCTGCGTCAGCGCGGCAGCCGTCCCGCATGCAGCACACCGTCCGGATCGGCGGCGTGACGGATGCCGCGCAGCCGCTCCAGCTGATCGTCGGAGGCGCAGCGCTCGAGCGTGTCGCCTCCGTCGAGGAAGGTCGGCAGCATGCGCTCGGACGCCGCCGGCCGCAGGATGGCGTCGAGCCCCGCGAGGCTCGCGTCACCCGGCGCGGTCGGCATCCCGGGGAACAGCGGCGCGAGCCCCATCGCGAGCCAGCGCGCGCCCTCGAGCGTCGCGAACGCGGGCAGCTCCTGCCGGTCGAGTGCACCACCGAGCATGCGCAGGTTGATGCCCACGAGCCCCTGCTGCTCGGGCTGCGGCGTCGCCACGGCACGCACCCGGTCGAGCGGCGCCAGGTCGCGCTCCGACGTGACGACCACGTCGACGGTGACGAAGCTCGTCCCGCGCACAGCCTCCGGCACCATCGGGGCATCGGGCATCCGCATCGAGTTCGCGAACGCGTTCAGGCCCACGGGCGCATCCTCGGCGATGTCGCGGAGCGCACGCAGCACGGCCGGGCCGTCGGTGGCGGCGAACTGCAGCGACCCGCCGACCAGCGCGGGAGCATCGATCAGGTCGATCTCGAGCTCGGTGACGATGCCGACGACGCCTCCGGCACCGCGCAGCGCCCACATCGTGTCGGGGTCGGATGCATCGTCGACGCGCTCGTGGGAGCCGTCCGGTCGCAGGATCCACGCGGCCCGCAGCGACTGCGCGCCGAGCCCCGCAGCGCGGCTCAGCCAGGAGTGCCCGCCGCCGAGCAGGTAGCCGGCGGCGCCGACCACGCGGCTGGTCCCCGCGGCTACGGTGAGCCCGGTGCCGCGCAGCTCCTCGAGCACCGCGCCCCACTGCACGCCGGCCCCGAGCAGGGCCGTGCGCGCATCCGCGTCGATCTCGAGCCGATCGAACGCCGCCGTGCGGACCAGCATCGCGTCTTCGAGCGCGCTCGACGCGCCGTGGCCGTTCGGCTGCACGGCCACGGTGGCGCCACTGTCGCGTGCTGCGCCGAGGATCGCGCGCAGATCGGCAATTCCCGCAGGGTGCGCGACAGCGATCGGACGCTGCTCGACCGCGAGGTTCCACGCCCGGCGCTCCGCGTCGTAGGCGTGGTCGCCCGGCACCGTGAGGCGACCGGTCATCGTCTGGCTGAGCGCGGCGAGGGCGTGCGAGGCAAGCGGTGCGATCACGAGGGCGAACCTACTCGCGGGTGTGACTGCACGCCAGGGGTCGGCTGCCGGCGTGCGCGTGTGCGTGAGCCCGGGCGTTCAGTGCGAGGATCGAGCACGTGACCGATCGCGACGCGCTCTTCTCGCGGCTGCGACGCCGCCCCGACGTCGAGGACCCGACGCTGCATGCGCACGATGCCTCCGACGCGCTGATCCTGGACGAGGCGGGAGAGCTCGTGAGCGAGGTCGGGGATGTCGTGGTGATCGGCGACCGCCACGGTGCGCTCACGCTCGGCGCGCTGCACGCCGGTGCGAACGGTGTGCGCGTGCATCAGGATCTCGTGGTGGGGGAGCGCGCGCTGGATGCGAATGCCGCCGAGCTGGGCATGACGGGGTTCGCGCACCACCGGCTGGATGCGGCCCTGGTGGAGGGCGCGACGCTCGTGCTGCTGCAGCTGCCGCGCTCGCTCGACGCGCTCGACGAGATCGCCGAGCTCGTGGCCACGCATGCCGACGAGCGCGTGCGCGTGATCGCGGGCGGCCGCGTCAAGCACATGTCGATGAGCATGAACGCGCTGCTCAGCCGATCCTTCCGGCACGTGCACGCGTCGCTCGGGCGTCGCAAGTCTCGGGTGCTGCACGCCGAGGGGCCGCTGCGGCCGGGGATCAGCTGGCCTCGCCGTCGCCAGCACGAGGTCGCCGGCCACCCGCTGACCGTGGTCGCGCACGGCGCCGCCTTCGCCGGCACCTCGATCGACATCGGAGCGCAGACGCTCCTGCAGCACCTCGACGAGCTCCCGGATGCGGCGCGCGCGATCGACCTCGCGTGCGGCACGGGTGTGCTCGGCATCGCGCTGGCACTCGCGAGGCCCGGCATCGAGGTGCTCGCGACCGACGCCTCCGCTGCCGCCGTCGCCTCCACCCGCGCGACGGCAGAGGCCAATGGGGTCGCGCACCGTGTGACCGCGAGGCAGGCCGACGGGCTCGAGGGCGTGCCGGATGCATCCGCGTCGCTCATCCTGCTGAACCCGCCCTTCCACGTCGGTGCCGCCGTGCACACGGGCATGGCCGAGCGACTGATCGGCGACGCCGGTCGCGCGCTCGCGCGCGGCGGCGAGCTGTGGTGCGTGTGGAACAGCCCGCTCGGCTACCGCGCGCTGCTCGACCGCATCGGCGAGACGCGCCAGGTCTCCCGCAACGCGAAGTTCACGGTGACCGCCACCCGCCGCTGACAGGTCAGGCCGTCGGGGGCTTCGTCGCGGCTGCCCAGCAGCGCAGCATCAGCGCTGAACGATGCCCCGCGCAGTCCGCTGCGAGGGAGCGCAGATCGGCGATGCCCAGGTGGCGCGCGCCCTTCTGCACCGCGACGTCGCCCAGCAGCAGCGCGTCGGGGTCGCCGAGCCGCAGCGAGAGGTAGCCGACGGTCCACGGCCCGATGCCCTTGAGCTCCAGCAGCCTCGCGCGCAGCAGTGCGAGGTCGCTGCTCGAAGCGGCGGCAGCGGAGGAGGGCAGCGCGATCGCGCCCGATGCGATGGCCTCCGCCGCTCGGCGCACGGCCGCGGTCTTCGCCGCCGGCCCCCGCAGCACGTCCGCGCCATCGGCCACCTGAGCCGCGGTGGGGAAGCGACGATCGATGCCGTCGCCCGCGAGCTCGGCCGGCAGCGGGTCGCCGAGCGCCGCGAGGAGGCCCAGCTGCCGTGTTGCGGCCGCGACCGTGATCTGCTGCCCGACGATCGCCCTGATGAGCATCTCGTGCGCGTCTGCGCACCCGGGCTGGGCCAGTGCCGGCTGCGCTGCGATGGCCGCGACCAGCGGCAGCGCGCCGTGCCGGGCCGCCGCCCACCGGAGCCGGTCGTCGGCCGCGAGGCGGGCGGCGGATCCCCCGAGGTCGAACAGCCGCGCGAGGTCGGCATCGTCGGTGGCCGCGGTCTCCCCGGTCACGGCGACCGCGGCGACGCGCGGTCCTGGCAGCGCACGGCGGTAGCCGTCAGCCGAGACCACCTCGACACCCGGCACGGCGCGCGGCCGCAGCCACGCGAGGATCCCGGGCGCGCCCGTCACGGCAGCGGCGCCTCGGCCCGGCACGGCACGATCATCACACCTCGCGGTCGGTGCGCTCGTCGAACTCGCGCCCCTCACGCATTCGGCGGCGCACCTCGTCGAGATCCTCGGGATCCATGTCCTCCCGCGCAGCCTCCCGGAGCACGTCGGCCGAGAAGTCGGCGGCGGGCGCCTCTGTGCCCTTCGCGTCGACCACCTGCAGCGTGCCCGTCTCGCTGTGCTCGACGCGCAGGGGACGGTAGAAGGTGTTGCCCATCGCGTCGACGATGTGGTAGTGCCCGTCGGCACCGAGCTCGGCCTCGGAGGGTCCGAGGTGCAGCGAGGCGTCGCCGGTGGCCCGGGCGTCGATGCGCAGCTTGATGAGCGAGGCGACGGTGGCGACGACCATCGCACCGAGGATGACGAGCAGCGAGTGCCAGGTCTCGATGTGGGGCACCC
Organism: Agrococcus sp. Ld7; assembly: GCF_045064095.1. NCBI lineage: Bacteria > Bacillati > Actinomycetota > Actinomycetes > Micrococcales > Microbacteriaceae > Agrococcus > Agrococcus sp. Ld7. Next base: position 32,933 of record NZ_JBISGY010000030.1, read on the forward strand.
AGGTGATGCCCTCACCGCCGTTGATGAACGGCAGGTCGTTCTCCTCCATGGCGTGCAGGACGAGCTTGACGCCGATGAAGCCGAGGATGGCCGCGATGCCGTAGTGCAGGTAGACGAGCCGATCGAGCAGGCCCCCGAGCAGGAAGTAGAGCTGGCGCAGGCCCATCAGGGCGAAGATGTTGCAGGTGAAGACCAGGAACGGGTCGGTCGTGATGGAGAAGATCGCGGGGATCGAGTCGATCGCGAACAGCAGGTCGGTGGTGCCGAGCGCCAGGATCACCATCAGGAACGGCGTGACGTACTTCGTGCCGTCGATCGTGACGGTCGACTTGCCGCCGTTCCAGGTGTCGGTGAGGTTGACGCGCTTCTTCAGCATCCGCACCACCAGGTTGTCCTTCTCACCCGACTCGTCCTCACCGCCGAAGGCCTGCTTCCAGGCGACGTACACCAGGTAGGCACCGAAGATGTAGAACAGCCATGAGAACGACTCGATGAGCTGCACGCCCGCGACGATGAAGATGCCGCGCAGCACGATCGCGATCAGGATGCCGATCATGAGCACGCGCTGCTGCATCTCCTTCGGCACGGTGAAGCGGCTCAAGATGATGATGAAGACGAACAGATTGTCGATCGAGAGCGAGTACTCGAGCAGCCAGCCGGTGACGAACTCGCCGGCCTTGGCCCCGTCGCCCAGCAGCAAGAGCACTCCCGCGAACACGAGCGCGAGGGAGACGTAGACGACGACCCACGCGGTCGCCTCCTTCATCGACGGCACGTGCGGCCGCTTGACCACGATGAGCAGGTCGAAGACGAGGATGGCGACCAAGATCGCCATCGAGGCGATCTCGAAGATCTGATACGCGGTCACAGGGGAAGGCCTCTCGAACGGGTGCGTGCATGGACGCGAACGTCTCTCCCACGCAGACTGCGCCACCGCGACCGGGCGCCGCATTGCGGCTCCGTGATGACGATCGCGGCGTGACGGGATACTCCCCTTCGCCGAAGGCCGAGTCTAGCGGCTGAGCCGCCTAGCATGGACGCATGGCAGCGAAGTGGTCCCTCTCCGGCGCCCTCAAGGGCATGTTCCAGCGCGAGACGATCACGGATGAGACCTGGGATGACCTCGAGACGGCGCTCATCACGGCGGATTTCGGACCGGACATCACCGAGCAGCTCATCGACTCGCTGCGCGCCGATGTCGAGCGGCTGATGATCGACGATCCGCGCGATCTCAAGCGCATGCTGCGGGAGCGGCTCGAGGAGCGGTTCGCGCAGTACGACCCGACGCTGTCGCTCCAGGAGCGTCCCGCGGTGATCCTGGTCGTTGGCGTCAACGGCGTCGGCAAGACGACCACGATCGGCAAGCTCGCGCGTTTCCTGGTCGTCAACGGCCAATCGGTCGTCGTCGGTGCCGCAGACACCTTCCGCGCCGCGGCGGTCGAGCAGCTCGCCACCTGGGCGCAGCGCGCGGGCGTCGCGATCGTGCGGCCGGAGCGTGAGGGGCAGGATCCGGCATCCGTGGGCTTCCAGACGGTCCAGGCGGCGATCACCCACGGGCACACGATGTGCATCATCGACACCGCCGGCCGGCTGCACACCAAGGGCGGCCTGATGGACGAGCTGGGGAAGATCAAGCGCGTGATCGAGAAGCAGGCGCCGATCTCGGAGGTGCTGCTGGTGCTCGACGCGACCACCGGTCAGAACGGCGTCTCCCAGGCCCAGTCCTTCATCGAGTCGGCCGGCATCACCGGGCTCGTCATCACGAAGCTCGACGGCAGCGCCAAGGGCGGCTTCATCCTGGCGGTGCAGGAGCGCACCGGCATCCCCATCAAGCTCATCGGCCAGGGTGAGGGCATCGACGACCTCACCGGCTTCACGAGCCACGTCTTCGTCGAGCAGCTCGTCGGCTAGCCGACTCGTCGGTCGAGGAGCGGCGGCCGCAGGCCGGCGCGTCACGAGACCCGCTTCAATCGGCAGTGTCGGGCTGCGAGAGCGCGCCCACGATGGTGAGCCTGGCGTCCTCGATGCGTGCCTGATCCTCCGTGATCACGGTCGCGTGCGCGCCGCGCACCCACAGCAGCCCGGTGGCATCGCTGCGTCCGGCGTGGCCGACGACGCCGAAGTCGCTGCCGGGCAGGCGCAGCCCAGCCGTGCCGGGATGCGAGGCGAGCACCTCGGGCGTCGCGACCGCCACGGTGCCGGTCTGCACCGAGCCGTACGCGCTCAGCACGATCGGGCCCCAGGTGGCGTGCAGCCGTCGCACGAGATCGGCGTCGAGCTCGTCGCCAGCGACCATGATGCGGCGCAGCCGCGGCGCTTCCGCGCCCGCGCGCTCGAGCTCGTCGAGGATGCCCCGCAGCTGCAGCGGCGATGCGGAGAGCACCGAGACGAAGCGCTCCCGGACGATGCGGATGCGGTCGGCCGGCGACGTGTGCGCGGCGCTCACGAGCGTCGCGCCGGTGAGCAGCGACATGCCGAGCATCTGCAGCCCCTGCCCGCGGTGCGGGGGAGCGCAGGCGAGCACGACATCCGTGCCGACGATGCCCAGCCGATCATGCAGGCCAGCGAGCTGCCGCAGCCCCTGCACGCCCATCGCGCCCTGCACGTGCGGCGTGATCGTGCCGGCGACGGTCTTCGACGGCAGTACGATGCGCGCGCGGTGCCGGGTGCGGCCGAGGCCCGAGCCGTCGGTCGACGCCCACGACATGATCTGGTCGGCGGATGCCGCGGGGCCGCGATGCCACTCGGGTGCGTCGCCGTCGTGGATCAGCAGCGCATCGCCGGGGACGGCGCGCCGGAAGTCGTCCAGCAGTCGCGGGCTCATCGGCATGACGTCGAGCCCGAGTCGCGCGACGGCCAGCAGCGCGACCTCCATCGCCGGCCCCGCGCACGCGAGCACGACGGGCAGCCGCTTGCGCTCGAGCGGCTCGACGTAGAGCACCGCCGCGACGCCCTCTGCCGAGCGCCACAGGTCGCGGAAGGTCGTGCTCCAGCCGTCCACCACCAGCCCCAGCCGGTCGCCATGCACCCGGGCTGCGTGCCGGGCGAGCGCCGTGATCGTGAAGCCGTAGGCGCGCACGCTCTTCCAGAGCGATCGCGCGTGCGTCGGCGGCATGCCTCGAAGGCCCATGCGGTCTCCCCTCTGCGGTGACGGAACCAGCATGCCAGGCCGACGGTAGACTGGCGGCACCATGGCTGCGTTCGGTTCACTCTCCACTCGACTCACCGAGACCCTCGCGAAGCTCCGCACGAAGGGCAAGCTCTCCGCGTCGGACGTCGACGGGACGGTGCGCGAGATCCGTCGCGCGCTGCTCGACGCCGACGTCGCGCTCGAAGTCGTCAAGTCCTTCACGGCAGCGGTGCGCGAGCGCGCGCTCGGGCACGAGGTGTCGGAGGCGCTGAACCCGGCGCAGCAGGTCGTGAAGATCGTCAATGAGGAGCTCGTCGGCATCCTCGGCGGCGAGAGCCGCCAGCTGCAGCTCGCGAAGCAGCCACCGACCGTGATCATGCTCGCCGGCCTGCAGGGTGCGGGAAAGACGACGCTCGCGGGCAAGCTTGCGAAGCACCTTCGGGGCAAGGGGCACCAGCCGCTGCTGGTCGCGAGCGACCTCCAGCGACCGAACGCGGTCACGCAGCTGCAGGTGGTGGGCGAGCAGGCGGGCGTGCAGGTGTTCGCCCCGGAGCCCGGCAACGGCGTCGGCGACCCCGTGCGGGTCGCTCGCGACGGTGTCGCGGAGGCGAAGCGGCGCCAGTTCGACATCGTCATCGTCGACACCGCCGGCCGCCTCGGCGTCGACGCCGACATGATGCGTCAGGCCGCAGACATCCGCAGGGCCGTCGACCCGGACGAGGTGCTGTTCGTCATCGACGCGATGATCGGGCAGGACGCGGTCGCGACGGCCAAGGCCTTCCAGGAGGGCGTCGACTTCACCGGCGTCGTGCTGACGAAGCTCGACGGCGATGCGCGCGGCGGTGCGGCGCTGTCGATCCGAGGCATCACCGGCAAGCCGATCATGTATGCGTCGACCGGCGAGACGCTCGACGACTTCGAGCCGTTCCACCCCGATCGCATGGCGAGCCGCATCCTCGACCTCGGCGACATCCTGACGCTCATCGAGCAGGCGCAGAAGGCGTTCGACGAGGAGGAGGGGCTCCGCCTCGCCGAGTCGATCGCCACCGATGGCTTCACCCTCGAGGACTTCCTGAAGCAGATGCAGCAGCTGCGCAAGGCCGGCAACTTCAAGCAGATGCTCGGCATGCTGCCCGGTGCCAAGGGCATGCGCGAGGCGATCGACTCCTTCGACGAGGGCGAGCTGGTGCGGACGGAGGCGATCATCCAGTCGATGACGCCGCAGGAGCGCAAGCAGTCGAAGATCTTGAACGGCTCCCGTCGTCTGCGCATCGCCCGAGGTGCAGGTGTGACTGTCACCGACGTCAATCAGCTGATCGCTCGCTTCGAGCAGGCGGCGAAGATGATGAAGACCGTCGCGCGCGGCGGCGTGCCGCAGATGCCGGGCATGGGCCCGATGCCGGGCATGCGGCAGTCGAAGAAGGCCGCGCCCAAGGGCGGCAAGCAGCAGCGCCGCTCCGGCAACCCCGCGAAGCGGGGGGTCGAGCCGGCACCGGCCGCCCCGCAGGGCAGCGCCTTCGGCACGCCGAAGGCGGAAGGCGCCTTCGGCGAGCTCTCCGGCGACGATCAGGAGACGCTGCAGCGCATGCTCGGCAACCGCTGACCGCAGAGCAGCCGCCGAATCTCGCGCGCCGTGCGCGGTGCGGCGACTGGGGTTCGGCACGGCGGTAGGTTAGGTTAGGTTAGGCTTACCTAACGTGACCCCCGTTCGACGGTCACGTCCCGGTTCCGCCCGATCGTCGTCGATCCGCACCTCCCAAGGAGACTCCCATGCCCGCTCAGCGACCCCTGGCCACTCTGGCGCTGCTCTCCGTGGCCGCCGTAGCGCTCTCCGGCTGCGCTGCCTCCGATGCCGCGCCCGCCGCCACGACCGCGGCCACCACCGCCATCCAGGTGGAGGACAACAATGGCTCGCAGTCGGTGCCCGCGAACCCGAGCTCGGTGGTCGCGCTCGACAACCGCACGTTCGAGACCCTGTCCGACTGGGGCATCGAGCTCTCTGCCGCTGCCGTGGCACTGATGCCGGACACGATCGCGTACACGCAGGACGACTCCATCGTCGACATCGGCAACCATCGCGAGCCCAACCTCGAGCTCATCGTGGCCGCGGATCCCGACCTGGTCGTCAGCGGCCAGCGCTTCTCGGACCGGGATGCAGAGCTGGCAGCGCTCGTGCCGGACGCGGCGATCCTGCAGCTGGAGCCGCGCGACGGTGAGCCCTTCGATGAGGAGCTGCGACGCCAGGTGACGGTGCTGGGCGAGGTGTTCGGCAAGCAGACTGAGGCCTCGCAGCTGGTCGCCGACTTCGACGCCGCGATCGAGCGCGCCGCTGCGGCCTATGACGGGGCAGAGACCACGATGGCCGTCACGACCTCCGGTGGGGAGATCGGCTACCTCGCGCCCTCCGTCGGTCGCACGCTCGGGCCGATCTTCGATCTGCTGGGCCTTACGCCGGCGCTCGAGGTCGATGGCGCCACGGACGACCACCAGGGCGACGACATCTCGGTCGAGGCGATCGCCGAAGCAAACCCCGACTGGATCCTGGTGATGGATCGCGATGCCGCGATCCTCGCCGACGACCCGGAGTTCTCGCCCGCGGCAGACATCCTGGAGAACTCGGAGGCGCTGGCAGGCGTGACCGCCGTGCAGGAGGGCCACCTCGTCTACATGCCCGCCGACACCTACACGAACGAGAGCATCCAGACCTACACCGAGTTCCTCGAGGCGTTCGCCGAGGCCCTCGAGGCCAGCTGACGCATGGACCGTGGCGGCGCATCCAGCCGGGTGCGCCGCCCGCCACGACCGCAGGAGACGACTATGGGTGGACGATGACGACGACCGCACCGCAGCCGCTCGCGCGCAGCCGCCGGCTGTTCGACTGGCGGCTGCTGCTGGGCGTCGGCGTCGTCGCGGCACTGCTGGCGCTGTCGCTCGTCACCGGCGTCTACGACGTGGTCGGCGCTGCCGACGGCGCTGAGATGTTCGCCATCACGCGCATCCCTCGCACGGTCGCCCTCGTGCTCGCGGGAGCTGCGATGGCGATGAGCGGACTGGTGATGCAGCTGCTGACGCAGAACCGGTTCGTCGAGCCCACCACCACCGGCACCACCGAGTGGGCCGGTCTTGGGCTCATCACCGTGATGATCGCGATCCCCGGCGCCGGCATCCTGCCGCGCATGGTGGGAGCGATCGCAGCGGCATTCGTGGGCACCATGGTCTTCTTCCTGTTCCTCCGCCGCGTGTCGCTGCGGGCGTCGCTGATCGTCCCGATCATCGGCATCATGCTGGGCGCCGTGGTCTCCGCCGTCTCGACCTTCATCGCCCTGCAGACCGACATGCTGCAGAGCCTCGGGGTGTGGTTCGCGGGGAGCTTCACGTCGGTGCTCCGCGGGCAGTACGAGTTCCTCTGGATCGTCGCGCTGGTCGCGATCGCCGTCTCCGTGGTCGCCGATCGCCTGACCGTTGCGGGTCTGGGAGAGGAGATCGCGACGAACGTCGGAGTCGACTACCACCGCGTGGTGCTGCTGGGCGCGGGCCTGGTAGCCATCGCGACCGGCGTCGTCACGGTGATCGTGGGCAGCCTCCCGTTCCTCGGGCTCATCGTCCCCAACATCGTCTCGATGGTGCGCGGCGATGACCTGCGGAGCAACCTCCCGTGGGTGTGCCTCACGGGCATCGCCATCGTCACCGTCTGCGATCTCGTCGGGCGCACGATCATCGCGCCGTTCGAGGTGCCCGTCTCGTTGATCCTCGGTGTGCTCGGCGCCGTGGTCTTCATCGCCCTGATCCTGCGGCAGCGTCGTCGTGCTTGAGCTGCCGATCGCTGGGACGACGTCCGTGGAGCCCGCGCGGAGCGCGCCGCGGAGCGGGTCGGGTGCATTTCCGACGCCCGCGGCGGGACGTCGCTACCGCATCGTGCTGACCGGGCTGATCGTGCTCTCGGCCGCCTTCGCGCTCGGCCTGCTCGCGTGGGACAACCCGATGCCGATCGGCACCGACGGGTTCTGGCGCATCGCGCAGATGCGCGCGACGGATGTCGTCGTCATGGCGGTCGTCGCGCTGTGCCAGGCGGTCGCGACGGTGAGCTTCCAGACCGTGACGAACAACCGCATCATCACCCCCTCGATCATGGGCTTCGAGTCGCTGTACACCGCCGTGCAGACTTCGGCGGTGTACTTCCTCGGCATCGCCGGGATCGTGGCGCTGCAGGGCGTGCCCCAGTTCATGCTGCAGATCGTGCTCATGGTCGCGCTGTCGCTGCTGCTCTACGGCTGGCTGCTCTCCGGGCGCTACGGGAGCCTGCCCGTGATGCTCCTGATCGGCATCGTGGTCGGGGGAGGGCTCGGATCGGTCTCCGCGTTCATGCAGCGGCTGCTCACGCCCAGCGAGTTCGACGTGCTCACCGCGAGGCTGTTCGGCAACGTCTCGAACGCCGACCCCGCCTACCTGCCGGTCGCGATCCCCCTGTGCGTGCTCGCGGCGGGCGCGCTCTGGCTGCGCGCCCGCCGGCTCAACGTCATGGCGCTCGGCCGCGACATCAGCATGGGCATGGGCCTGCGCCACCGCGGCGAGACGATGCAGGTGCTGTTCCTGGTGTCGGTCCTGATGGCGGTGTCGACCGCGCTCGTGGGACCCATGGTGTTCCTGGGCTTCCTCGTGGCGACGCTCGCCTACCAGGCGGCAGACACCTACGACCACCGACGCATCCTGCCGGTCGCCGTGCTGCTCGCGTTCGTCGTGCTCAGCGGCGCCTACTTCGTCATGCGCCACATCTTCTACGCGCAGGGCGTCGTCTCGATCATCATCGAGCTCGTCGGCGGCTGCGTGTTCCTCTTCGTCATCCTCAGGAAGGGTCGACTGTGATCACGCTCCACGACGTCCGCAAGGACTACGGCGACGACGTCGCGATCGGTCCCGTGACCATCGAGATACCGCAGGGCGGCATCACCGCGCTCATCGGGCCGAACGGCGCGGGCAAGTCGACGCTGCTCACCATGATGGGTCGGCTGCTGGGGCTCGACGCCGGCATCATCGAGATCGCCGGTCTCGACGTGACCGGCACGCGGTCCAAGGATCTCGCCAAGGTGGTCTCGATCCTCCGGCAGGAGAACCACTTCATCACCCGGCTCACGGTGCGTCAGCTCGTCGGGTTCGGTCGATTCCCGCATTCCCGCGGCCGGCTGACGGCCCACGACGAGGAGCTGATCGACCGCTCGATCGACTTCGTCGACCTCGCCGCGCTCGAGCACCGCTACCTGGACGAGCTCTCCGGCGGGCAGCGGCAGCGTGCGTATGTCGCGATGGTGCTCGCCCAGGACACCGAGTATGTGCTGCTCGACGAGCCGCTCAACAACCTCGACATGCGGCACTCGGTGCAGATGATGCGCCATCTCCGCCGCGCCGCCGAGGAGCTCGGGCGCACGATCGTGCTGGTCGTGCACGACATCAACTTCGCGGGGCACTACGCCGACCGCATCTGCGCCGTGAAGGAGGGGCGAGTCGCGGAGTTCGGCCCGGTGGCCGAGATCATGACCGACGACGTGCTCTCTCGGGTGTTCGACACTCCAGTGCGGGTGATCGAGGGCCCGAGCGGGCCGCTCGCGGTCTATTACTGAGGCGGCCGCGCATCGGGTCGCGTACGGTGGGGGCATGGCACGCATCATCGTCCTCGGCGCCCACGGCAAGGTGGGGCTCCACGCGCTGCGCATGCTCGCGCACGCGGAGCACACGGTCCACGGCGTCATCCGCAAGCCCGAGCAGTCGGGCGACATCGAAGCCACCGGTGCTGAGCCGGTGGTCGCAGATCTCGAGTCGCTCGAGCAGCCGGCGGTCGACCGGCTCCTGCAGGGCTACGACGTCGTCGTCTGGTCGGCGGGTGCGGGCGGCGGCAGCCCGGAACGCACGTGGTCCGTCGATCACGACGCCGCGCTCAAGGTGGTGGATGCCGCGGATCGCGCCGGTGCGCGGCTGCTGATGGTCTCCTACTTCGGCGCGAGCCGCGACCACGGGGTCCCGGAGGACAACGACTTCTTCGCCTACGCGGAGGCCAAGTCGCTCGTGGACGAGGCGATCCGCGACTCGGGCGCCGACTGGGTGATCCTGGCGCCGTCGTCGCTCACGCTCGATGACGAGAGCGGCATCGAGATCGACGAGCCGGAGGGCTCGCTGGAAGCCACCGAGATCCCGCGGGCCACGGTTGCGCGGCTCATCGCGGAGGTCGTCGCGCGGCCCGAGCTGCGCGGGGTCACGATCCGTGCGAACGCGGGCGCGGCGCAGGTCGGCGAGGCGCTGGACGGGATGTCGGTCTCGTGACGCGCGCGGGCTGCGCCCGCACGCTCCTCGACCTGCGACGGTGACACGCGGGCTGCGCCCGCACGCTCCTCGACCTACAGGTGACGCGCGCGGGGTGCGCCCGCACGCTCCTCGACCTGCGGGGGTGACGCGCTAGAGCTCGATCGAGTACATCGTCGAGCCGTGCTCCTTCGTGTAGCCGAGGCTGGCGTAGAGTCCCTGGGCGCCGGAGGGGTTCTCGGTGTCCACGTCCAGCACGGCCGCGTCCATCCCCGAGTCCGCGAATGCGCGCATGCTCGCGACGAGCGCCGCGATCGCACCCTTCCTGCCGCGGTAGGCGCGACGGGTTCCCAGCACGTCGACGTAGCCGAAGCTGTAGCCGCGCACATCGAAGTCAGCGGCGTAGCGACTGCTGATCGAGTAGGCGACCACGAGCGGATCGCCGGCCTCGAGCGCCGCTCGCGTCCCCGCATCCGTGGTCTCGTCCGCCAGCAGCGCGCCCACATCGGGCGCGTCGTCGACGACGACGAACGACCACTCGGGTGCGAACTCGCTGCGCCCGTTCGTCCACTGCTCCATCGTCTGCGGCTGGCTGCCCCAGTGGTCCCGGAACGCGTCGTTGTGCGCGAGCCGAGTGGCGTCGTCGAGCTCGGGAGAGAACGGCACGAGGCGCAGCGAGCCGGTGAGCTCGACCTCGGGCACGGCTGGCGCATCGCTCGTGAGCGGGCGCTTGAGATCGGAGAAGTAGCGGCGCGGCTCGAAGCCCGCGTGCGTGTAGAGCCGGTGCTTCGAGGCGGGATCGTCGTCCTCGGCGTAGGCGGCGATGCGAGCGGGCAGTTCCTTGCCGGATGACGCCAGGATCTGCCGAGCGCGTGCGAGCTGCCACGCGAGCACCTCGCGCCCGATGCCCTCGCCGCGTCGGGACGGGTGCACGCCGCCGAAGACGAAGACGCGGATCGTGGTCGTGTCGCCCGGGGCCGTGCCCACGAGTGCCGCGGCGCGCAGCTCGCTCTCGTCATCGAATCCCAGCAGTGTGTCGTGCTCGAGGTCGCGCCAGGCGGCACCGAGCTCCTCGCGGGTCTCAGCCTCGGTCTCGCGGTACGGTGCACCGTCGGCCTCGGCCACCGTGTTGTTGAAGGCGGTCAGGCGCGCCGTGTCCTCGACGGTCGCTGGGCGCCACGAGAGCGAGCCCGCGGTGATCGATGGCAGGGTCGCGGGCGCGGCCGCACGGTCGGCAATGGGGGAGAGCTGGTTCACGAAACCAGCGTAGAGCGATGCGACCCGCGGCGACCCGCATAGGCTCGACGCATGATCGATCGACCCACCAGGATCGGCGTGCAGCTCGCGCCGCAGCACATCACGATGCAGGCCACCATCGATGCCGCGAAGCGGCTCGAAGACATGGGCGTCGACGCCGTCTTCGGCTGGGATCACTTCTTCCCGCTCTCGGGGGACCCGGACGGGGTGCACTTCGAGGCCACGGCGCAGCTGGCCGCATGGGCGGTCGCGACCGAGCGGGTGCAGCTGGGCGCGCTGGTGTTCTGCAACTCCTACCGGAATCCGGAGCTGCTGGCCGACACCGTGCGCACGATCGACCACATCGCGGGCGGCCGCTTCGTCTTCGGCATCGGCGGCGGCTGGTTCGAGCGCGACTACGAGGAGTACGGCTACGAGTTCGGCACGCCGGGCTCGCGGCTGCGCGACCTGGCGGCATCGCTGCCCCGCATCCGTGCGCGATGGGCGAAGCTGAACCCGCCGCCGATGGGCGAGATGCCCATCCTGATCGGCGGGAAGGGGGAGCGGAGGACCCTGCCGATGGTCGCAGAGCACGCCGACATCTGGCACTCCTTCGTCGGGCCCGACGAGCTGCCGCACAAGCTCGACGTGCTCCGACGGGCGTGCGAGACGCGCGGACGCGACATCGCCGAGATCGAGATCTCGAACGGTGCGAGCGTGCGCAGCGGGAGCGACGCCGTCGGCCTCGAACGGCTCGACGCCCTCCACGCGGCGGGCACCCGGCTGCTGACGATCCCGCTCTCTGGCGACGACACCCCGGACGGCTATGCCTTCGACCGCGTGCAGGGCTTCCTCGACTGGCGCGACCGCAAGAACGCGTGACGGCCGGCGTCGCGCACCGGTGCGGATGAGCGCGCAGCGGCTCGATTCCGGGAAGCGCAACGATCAGGCGCGCATCGCCTCGCGAATCTCGGCCAGCACCGCGCCGTGGCCGCCGCGGGCGTAGGCGGCGCGCTGCTGCGCGGCCGAGCCGCCGCGCGCCAGCACCCTTCCCGCGGCCGCGATCGAGCGCGTCGCCCCCAGATCCCGCGCGATGGGCGCCACGCGCTCCAGCGTCTCGCCGATGGCATCGCGCACACGCTGCAGCGTGCCGTCCTCATCCATGATCACCGTCGCCTCAAGGCCGTCGCGAGCCGCTCGCCACTTGTTCTCGCGCACGAGCCAGGAGGGCAGATGCCGCTGCGGCTCTCCCTCGTCGAGTGCGCGCGATGCCTCCTCGATCAGGCAGTGGATGAGGGCGGTGACCGCAGCGAGGTCGTCGATCGACGGCGCGCCGTCGGCGACGCGCACCTCGACGGTGCCGATCGCCGGGGAGGGGCGAACGTCCCAGCGGAGCTCGCCGACGTCGTCGATCACGCCTGCCGTCAGCATGTCGTGCAGTGTGCGCTCGTACTCCCCCCAGTCCACGAGCATCGGCGGCAGGCCCCCCGTCGGCAGCTGCTGGAAGAGCATCGTGCGGTGCGAGGCGAAGCCGGTGTCGAGCCCCTGCCAGAACGGGCTGGAGGCGGAGAGGGCGAGGATGAGCGGCAACCGGTCGAGCATCGTGCGCATGAGCGGCACGACCTTGTTCCTGTCCTCCACGCCGACGTGATTGTGCACGCCGAAGATGATGAGCCGGCGCCCCCAATCGCCCGCCTTCTGCACCACGCGCGCGTACCGGGGATCGTCGCCCTGCGACTGCTCGCGCCAGCGACTCGTGGGGTGGGTGCCGGTGCCGACCAGCGCGACGCCCAGCCGATCAGCGGCCGCACACGCGGTGTCGCGCATCGATCGCAGCTCGTCGATCGCCTCGTCCGTGGTGGAGTGGACACCGGTGATCAGCTCGATCATGCCGGTCAGGAACTCCTTGTCGAAGCGCCGGTCATCGATGGCCTCGAGCAGCTCCTTCGCGCGCGGCGCGATCTCGCCGGTGCGGGGGTCGACGAGCGCGAGCTCCCACTCGACACCGAGCGACGAGCGCGGGGAGGCGGCGAACTGCATGGCTGAAGCGTACGGCGACAACCCGAGTGGCGCGCGCATCGTTCGCAGATGTGCCAGAATGGGGGGTCGAGCACGCGCCCGACCCTCTATCCGGCGCGCGACGCTCACCGAGCTTTGCGGGCCGCGCATCCCCACATGCGCAGGCCGCGGTGCAACATCCATTACACAAAGCAGGAGAACTGTGGCAGTCAAGATCCGTTTGAAGCGCTTCGGCAAGATCCGTGCGCCCTTCTACCGCGTCGTCGTCGCCGACTCGCGCACCAAGCGCGACGGCCGCGTGATCGAGGAGATCGGGCAGTACCACCCGACCGAGCACCCCTCGTTCATCAAGATCGACAGCGAGCGCGCGCAGTACTGGCTCGGCGTCGGTGCGCAGCCGACCGAGCAGGTCGCGGCACTCCTGAAGCTCACGGGCGACTGGGGTCGCTTCACGGGCGAGGGCCCCACCGAGAGCCAGGTCAAGGCGCCCGAGGGCAAGAAGTCCTTCGAGGCCGACGAGTCCAAGAAGCCGGTCCTGAAGCCCAAGGCTGAGAAGCCCGCTGAGGCGCCCGCAGCCGAGGCCGAGGCCTCGGAGGCGTCGACCGCCGCCGCAGAGGCTCCGGCGACCGAGACCGAGTCGGCGGACGCCGGCGAAGCCGAGAAGCAGGACTGAGCATGCTGCGCGATGCACTCGAGCACCTCGTGAAGGGGATCGTCGATCGCCCCGATGAGGTGCGCGTGGGCGCGCGCGACACGCAGCGCGGCGAGGTCCTCGAGGTGCGCGTGCACCCCGAGGACCTCGGTCGTGTCATCGGGCGCGGCGGTCGCACCGCCGGCGCTCTGCGCACCGTCATGGGTGCGCTCCCCGGAGGACGCCGCGTCCGCGTGGACGTGGTGGACACCGATCGCTAGGCCCGCCGTGCCAGCGCGCACCCAGCTGCGCGTCGGACGGCTTGCCAGGGCCCACGGGCTCAAGGGCGCGATCAAGGTCGAGCTCTACACCGATGATCCCGGTCGACGCTTCGTCCCGGGCGCCCGGTTCGCGCTCCAGGTGCCGACGTCGTCGAAGTGGCACGGCAAGTCGCTCGAGCTGCGAGAGCTCCGCGTCTACAACGGCAGTCCCGTCGCGTTCTTCGACGGCGTGACCGACCGCACCGAGGCCGAGTCGCTCGTGAAGGCGGTGCTGTGGGTCGAGCAGGACCCCACGGAGCTGCCGGTCGAGCCCGATGCCTGGTACGTGCATCAGCTCGCGGGCCTCGAGGTGTGGCGCGATGGCGCCCGCATCGGCCGCGTCGTGCGCGTGGACGCGATGCCCGCGCAGGACATGCTGATCGTCGACCACGGTGGCAACGAGGTGATGGTGCCGTTCGTGAAGGCGATCGTGCCCGAGGTCGATCTGCGGGCAGGGCGCCTCACCGTCACGCCGCCTGCTGGACTGTTCGAGGAGCTCGAGCCCGACGACGAGACGCTCGAGCCCGGCAAGCCCGCCGACGGAACCGCCGCCGACGACCAGGCCTAGGCTATGCGGATCGACATCGTCACGATCTTCCCGGAGTTCTTCGGGGTGCTCGACGTCTCGTTGCTCGGCAAGGCCCGCCGCGAGCGTCTGCTCGAGTTGGGCGTGCACGACCTGCGCGACTGGACGCACGACCGGCACCGCACCGTCGACGACACCCCCTACGGCGGTGGCGCCGGCATGGTGATGAAGCCGGAGCCGTGGGGTGAGGCGCTCGACGCGATCCTCGACGCAGACCCGATCGTGGATGCGGTGGTCGTCTTCCCGACGCCTGCGGGTGTGCCGTTCACCCAGGCCCTCGCGCGCGAGCTCGCCGCCGAGCCGCACCTGGTGTTCGCGTGCGGCCGCTACGAGGGCATCGACGCGCGCGTCGCCGACTACGCCGCGACGCGCGCCCGGGTGCTGGAGGTGAGCCTGGGCGACTACGTGCTCAACGGCGGGGAGGTCGCCGCGATGGCGATGATCGAGGCCATCGGACGCCTGGTGCCCGGTGTGGTCGGCAACCCCGACAGCCTCGTCGACGAGAGTCACGAGGCGGGGCTGCTCGAGCACCCCTCCTACACGAAGCCGCAGGTCTGGCGGGGGCTCGAGGTGCCCGCGGTGCTGCGCAGCGGCAATCACGCGCACGTGGCGGCGTGGCGGCACGAGCAGTCGCTGGAGCGCACGCGCCGGGTGCGACCGGATCTGCTCTCGCACGACGACTCCGGTCGGTAGCCCTCAGCGAACACTCCGGCGGTGCCGGGCTCGGGTCGCTAGCCTCGAGGCATGGCGACGAGCACAGCAGACCAGCGCAGGCCCCGGCGGCACGGCGTGCTGCACGCGGGCTTCTGGGTGTTCGCGGCCTCGATCATCGTGCTGCCGGCCTGGATCATGTTCGGTCGCGCGCTGGCCGGCGCACCGCTGGGTGACGCGCTGCTGCTGCAGGCCTTCCTCGGCCCGGGACTCGCGATCGCCATCGCGCTCGTCGTCGGCATCACGGTCGCCCGCAAGGAGGTGCGCAGACCGCGCGCCATCACCTGGCGCGACCTGCGCCTGGTCGGGCCGTGGCTGCTCGTGATCGCACTCCTCGGATTCACGGTGGTGGATTCGGCCGGAGGCCGCACCGGCAGCGCGCTCACTGCCTGGTTCGGCGACGGCTGGCTGACGGCATCGCTGTCGTTCACCGCCATCGGCACCTTCGTGACGATCCTCGGCGGCATCGTGCTCTTCTGGCTGCAGGCGATGGCGCTCGGCCGCGAGACGCGTCGCCGGGTCGAGCGCGTGGTCAGCGACCTGCAGGCTCCGCTGCTCGAGCAGCGGCCGCGCGAGGCAGACGCCTCATTCCAGCGCATCGACGGCCCGCAGCAGGGCCGCGTGATCCGCATCGAGGACGACCCGGAGCGCTGACGGGGCCGTCGCGCTCGTGACAGCCTCCAGCGTGTGGCAAGATAGTTCCTTGGTGCCACTCGCGGCGCGGCCCTTCGGGGCGGCCTCTGCCACAGGGGAGCAGACGCGCGGCACCGCATCCAAGCTTCCTATCCAAGACGCGGTCGACCTGTGGCGGCCGCAGAGAGCGACATCGCCATGCACATCCTCGACAAGGTCGACGCAGCAAGCCTCAAGTCCGACATCCCCGACTTCCGCCCCGGCGACAACGTCAAGGTGCACGTCAACATCATCGAGGGCTCGCGCTCGCGAGTCCAGGTGTTCCAGGGCGTCGTGATCGGCCGCTCCGGCCACGGCGTGCGCGAGACGTTCACCGTCCGCAAGGTCTCGTTCCAGGTCGGCGTCGAGCGCACCTTCCCGGTGCACTCGCCGGTCGTCGACAAGATCGAGATCGTGAGCCGCGGCGACGTGCGCCGCGCCAAGCTCTACTACCTGCGCGGACTGCGCGGCAAGGCAGCGAAGATCCGCGAGAAGCGCGCCAGCTGAGGTCTTCGGCGAACGGGGTCGGCATCACGCCGACCCCGTTCGTGCGTTCGACGCCGAATCGTGATGCAACGCGGCCGGCAGCGACCGAACGGCGAGCGGTGCGCGCCTAGACTTGCGAGAGCGAAAGGGCGGGGATGACGCATTCGGTCGAGGCTGGCGAGTCGAGCCGCGGTGAGGGCACTGCCCGTCGTGGGCGCGGCGCGCTGCTGTTCCTCCGCGACATCGTCGTCATCTTCCTGGTCGCCCTGCTGATCTCGTTCCTCGTCAAGACCTTCCTCATCCGACCCTTCTGGATCCCGTCGGAGTCGATGAACGACACGCTCCAGGTCGACGACCGCATCATCGTCAGCCTGCTCACCCCAGCGCTGATCCCGGTCGAGCACGGCGACGTCGTCGTGTTCGAGGATCCGGGCGGCTGGCTGCCCGAGCAGCCGCGCGAGCCCGAGACCGGCATCGCGGGAGCCCTCGACTGGTTCCTGACCTTCGTGGGCCTGGCGCCGGAGGATCAGCACGGCTATCTCATCAAGCGCGTCATCGGGCTGCCCGGTGACACGGTGCAGTGCTGCAACGACTTCGGGCAGCTGCTCATCAACGGGGTGCCGATCGATGAGCCGTACCTGCGCCTCGACCAGGAGGGCCAGCCGGCGAGCGCGTCGACCTTCGACGTGACCGTCCCGGAGGGCCACCTGTGGGTGATGGGCGACAACCGCAACCACTCCGGTGACTCGCGCGCGCACACGGACGCGCCCGGTGGCGGCTTCGTGCCCATGCAGTCGGTGGTCGGTCGCGCCATCCTGATCTCCTGGCCGGTCGACCGCTGGACCTGGCTCGACGACTACCCGCAGTCCTTCGTCGGCGTGGAGGCGCAGGGCGCGGCGACCGAGGTGATGCTGCCGCAGGCGGTGGCGCACTGATGCCGGCCACCCCGACGCTCGATCATGAGCAGACGCTGTGGGCGGATGCGCCCTGCGTCATCGGCATGGACGAGGTCGGCAGGGGAGCACTGGCAGGCCCCGTCAGCGTCGGGGCGCTCGCGCTGGCCGCGGACTGCGGCGAGTGGCCGCAGCACCTGCGCGACTCGAAGACGATGACGCCCCTGCGCCGCGCATCCACGGCACCCCTCGTGCGGGAATGGGGCGTGAGCGCCGTCGGCCACGCGTCGAACGACGAGATCGACACGCTCGGGCTGACGGTCGCGCTCGGTCTCGCGGGCCGACGGGCGCTCGTCGGCCTGCACACGGCCGGTGTCGACGTGCGTGCCGCAGCGATCCTGCTGGACGGCACCTTCGACTGGCTCGCGCCCGCGCTGCGAGCGCCGGTGCGGACGACGCTGCGGGCGAAGGCCGATCGCGACTGCGCCTCCGTCTCCGGGGCGGCGCTGGTCGCGAAGGTCGAGCGCGACGAGCAGATGGTCGAGGCCGACGCGCAGCACCCCGGCTACGGCTGGGCATCGAACAAGGGCTACGGCTCTGCGGCCCACATGGCGGCGATCGCGGCGCTCGGCGCGACGGCCCTCCATCGGCGGACCTGGCTGCGCTGAGGGCTGCACGGCGGCTGAGCGATCGGGCCGGACGCGGGGCCATAGGATGGCAGCGTGGAACCCGAGGACATCGAAGACTACGACCGCGAGGTCGAACTCGCCCTGTTCAAGGAGTACCGCGACGTCGTCGGGATGTTCAAGCACGTCGTCGAGACCGAGCGGCGCTTCTACCTCGCCAACGACGTGAAGATCACCCGCCACGATGCGGGCACCGACTTCTACTTCGAGCTCGAGCTCACCGACGTGTGGGTCTGGGACATCTACCGCTCCGATCGCTTCATCAAGTCGGCGCGCATCCTCACCTTCAAGGACGTCAACGTCGAGGAGCTCGCGTCGCGCGATCTGGAGTTGCCGAAGGACCTCGCGATCGAGGAGTGACCCGGGCACCGACCCGACTCTCCACAGCCGTGCCGCAGCGCAGCGCGCGCGAGGGCTCACCTCCGGTTTCCTGCGCTCATGCGAGCGAAGGATCAGCTGGGGCTTGATGGCGAGGCGGCGGCGAGCCTGCACCTGCAGCGAGCCGGCATGCGCATCGTCGATCGACGCTGGCGCTGCGCGCACGGCGAGCTCGACATCGTCGCGATCGACGGCAGCACGGTCGTCTTCGTCGAGGTGAAGACCAGGCGCGACATCGCGTTCGGGCACCCCTTCGAAGCCATCACGCCCGCGAAGGTGCGCCGGCTGCGGGCACTCGCCGGGCTCTGGCTGCAGGCGCATGAGCTGCGCGGACCCGTGCGGATGGACGCGGTCGCGGTCATCGCACCGCGATCCGGCAGCTGGCGCATCGAGCACCTGCGGGGCATCTCGTGAGCGGCTTCGGACGCGCGGATTGCGTGGCGCTGCGAGGACTCACGGGCATCGGGGTGCAGATCGAGGTGCACGCCGCATCCGGGCTGCCGGCTGTCGTGATCGTCGGTCTGCCCGGACCGGCCGTGCAGCAGGCGCGCCACCGCACGTGGAGCGCGATCAGCCGCATGGGCCTCACGGCACCGACGGGGCGCGTCGTCATCAACCTCACGCCCGCCTCGCTCCCGAAGGCAGGCACGCACTTCGACCTTGCGATGGCGATCGCCGTGCTGCGCTCCAGCGGGGTCGTCCCCGCGGATGATGGATCGACAGCGCTGCTGGGCGAGCTGGGGCTCGATGGCAGGCTCCGGCCGGTCGCGGGCATCCTGCCGCTCGCGCGCGCCGCCGCCGAGGCCGGCATGACGCGGCTGGTCGTGCCCACCGCCTCCGTCGAGGAGGCATCGCTGGTCACGGCCCTGCGCGTGCAGGGCGCGCCGAGCCTCGCGCACGCTGCGGCGCTGCTGGGCGCCGAGCTCGATCCAGCGCCGGTCGATGTCGTGCCGCGAGAGGCTGTCCCGCGACGGGCGCACGATGCGGTCGATCTGGCGGATGTCGTCGGCAATCGCGATGCGGTGGAGGCGCTGGAGGTCGCCGCCGCGGGGGCGCACCACCTGATGATGATCGGTCCGTCGGGCGCGGGCAAGACCATGCTCGCGATGCGCCTGCCCGGCATCCTGCCGCCGCTCACCCAGCAGCAGGCGCTCGAGGTGGCGTCGCTGCGATCGCTCTGCGGGGAGGCCGTCCCGGCGACGCTCGACGTGCTGCCGCCCTTCGAGCACCCGCACCACACCGCGACAGGGGTGGCGCTCATCGGCGGTGGCTCCGGTGTGATCCGGCCGGGCGCCGCCGCCCGGGCCTCGCACGGGGTGCTGTTCCTCGACGAGGCACCGGAGTTCCCGCGCGCGGTGCTCGACATGCTGCGCCAACCGCTCGAGTCGGGCACGATCACCGTGGATCGCGCGGCAGGCAGCGCGACCTTCCCGGCGCGCTTCCAGCTGCTGCTCGCCGCGAATCCCTGCCCGTGCGGTCAGTTCGGCACGGGGGAGTGCACGTGCGCGCCGCAGCAGCGACGGCGATACTTCGCTCGACTGTCGGGCCCGCTGCTCGACCGGGTCGACCTGCAGGTCCGCGTCGATCGCGCCGCGACCGGCCTCGAACCGACGGAGACCACCGGTCAGCGGCGCTCGACCGCCGATGCGGCAGCGCGCGTCCGCGAGGCGCGCGAGCGGGCTGCGCGACGACTGCGAGACACCGGGTGGACGGCGATGGGGCATGTCCCCGGCCCGTGGCTGCGCCGGCACGTACCGCTCGAGGGCCACCTGCTCGCGCCGCTCGAGCGTGCGCTCGAGAGCGGCGTGCTCACGATGCGCGGCGTCGATCGAGCGGTGCGAGTCGCCTGGACCATGGCCGACCTCGACCGCCTCGCGGCGCCGACCCGCACGCACGTCGGGCGCGCGCTCGCGCTCAGGAAGGGGATCCCCGCATGACGCACTCGCAGACGCCGTTCCGCTTGGATCGAGCTCGCGTCCGGGAAGCGGTGGTCAGCACGCTGCCGACCGCGAGCAGCCCTCCCGACGACGAAGCAGTGCTCGCGCGCTTCGCGGCGGGCGCATGGACCGTGCTGCCGGAACCCGGTGATGCGGCCGCGGGGCTCGTGCGCGAACGGCTCGGCGACGTCCGCGCGCTGACACTGCTCGTCGATGGCGCCGAACCGGCAGCATGGGCGCGCGCGCTCGATGATCCCGAGGTCGCTCGCCTGGTGCCGGACGCCCTGGCGCGCTGGCGGCCGCGGCTGGACGCCGAACGGATCCTGGCCGCGTTCTCGCAGGGTGCGACCCACCGGCAGAGCCTCCTCACCCGGCACGATGCCGAGTGGCCGGGTGCGCTCGATGACCTCGGACCGCATGCGCCGTCGGCGCTCTGGGTCCGCGGCGACCCTGCTGCGCTCGACACCTGCGGGCGTTCTGCGGCACTCGTCGGCTCCCGAGCGTCCTCGGGCTACGGGGAGCTGGTCACGAGTCAGCTCGCCGGCGGCATCGTCGGTCGCGGCTTCGCGGTCGTCTCCGGCGGTGCCTACGGCATCGACGGCACGGCGCACCGAGCGACGATCGCGAGCGGCGGCACGACGGTCGCGGTGCTCGCGGGCGGGCTCGACCGCTTCTATCCTGCTGGCCACGACGAGCTGCTGCAGCGCGTGGCCGGCACCGGTTGCGTGATCGCGGAGGCGCCCAGCGGCGTGCCGCCGACGCGCTGGCGGTTCCTGGCGCGCAACCGCCTGATTGCGGCGCTCGCGAGCGCGACGGTCGTGGTCGAGGCCGGTCAGCGCTCGGGCTCGATCAACACCGCTGGGCACGCGGCTGCACTCGGCCGTCCGCTCGGCGCCGTCCCGGGTCCGGTGACCTCCGGTTCGAGCACGGGGTGCCATCGGCTGCTGCGGGATTACGGCGCAGCAGTCATCGAGCGCGCCGAGCACGTGGTCGAGCTGATCGACGGGCCCGCGCGGGAGAGCCCGCCGCTCGGCGGGGAGACGCACGATGAGGTGCGTGTGCTCGACGCGCTCAGCACGAGAGCCGCGCGCACCGTCGACGACCTGGCATCCCGCACCGGGATGGCACCGCGCGACGTGCGCGCCGTGCTCGCCCTGCTCGAGCTCGGCGGCCGCGTCGTCGAGCGGGCGAGTGGCTGGAGCCGCGCACCCCGGGGCGGCACCGCCGCTAGCCTGGGCGCGTGAGCTTCGGCATCCATCCAGCACCCGCGGCGGTGATCGCGCATCTGAGCGACACCCACCTGCTGGCCGGGGGTGCGCTGCTGGCCGATCTCGTCGACACCGCCGCGCACCTGCGTGCCACGGCGCAGCGCCTGCGCGTGGCGGCTGCGGACGCCGACGTCGTTGTCGTCTCCGGGGATGTCGCCGATCGGGGCGAGCCGGAGGCGTATGCGCTCGCGCGCGAGATCATCGAGCCGGTCGCCGCCGAGCTCGGTGCGCCGATCGTGTGGGCCGCGGGCAACCACGACGAGCGGCAGTCGATGCGCACCTCGCTCGGGCTCGCGGGCGCGCCCGCCGATCCGATCGACGCCACCATCGAGGTCGGCGATCTGCGCATCGTCTCGCTCGATTCCAGCCTGCCGGGCTGGCACCACGGCGGCTTCGATGCTGGGCAGGCCGACTGGCTGCGCGCGGCGCTCGCGGATCCGCCCGCCCTCGGGACCGTCCTCGTGATGCACCATCCGCCGCTGGCGTATCGCAGCAGGCTCATGCGGCTGTTGGAGTTCCGCGACGAGGAGCCGCTGGCCGAGGTGCTCGGAGACGGTCGGGTGCGCGCGATCCTCTCCGGCCACCTGCACGTCAACGGCTCCGGCACGTTCCGCGGGATCCCCGTGGTGCTCGCCGGAGCGACCAGCTATGCGGACGACCTGGGCGGTCCGCCGCCGGCCATGCACGGCATCGATGCCACGCAGTCGTTCAACCTGGTCGAGCTCTACCCCGACTCGATGTCCCACACGGTCGTGCCGGCGCTGCAGCACGAGTCGCGCGAGACGCTGCCCGCGCACGTGGTCGAGCAGGTGCTGCAGCTCGACCCGGCCGAGCGCATGGAGCGCTTCAGCAGGAAGCCCGACTGACGTGCTGCTCGACGCGGCCATCGACGGCTACCTCGCCCACCTCGAGCGCGAGCGCGGATACGCCGCGAACACCGTGCGCGCCTACCGCGGCGATCTGCGCAGCCTCGCCGAGCACTGCGACGCCGCGAGCATCGAGGACGCCGAGGCGATCGACATCGACACGCTGCGCGACTGGCTCTTCTCCAGCGCGGAGGCCGGGATGGGCAAGGCGACCATCGCGCGCCGCAGTGCCGCGGCGCGTGGCCTCAGCCGCTGGATCGCCGCGCAGGGAGGCGCCGATGTCGCGGGTCGACTGCGCACCCCCAAGCGAGATCGGCACCTGCCCCGCGTGCTCTCCCGGCAGGCGATGGACGACGTGCTCGCGCGGCTGGCAGCTGCGGCTGCCGAGGGGGAGAGCACCGCGCTGCGAGATCTCGCGGTGGTCGAGCTGCTCTACGCGTCAGCGCTCCGCGTGAGCGAGCTCGTCGGGCTGGATGTCGACGACGTGGACCTCGAGCGACTGACGGTGCGCGTCGTCGGCAAGGGCACGAAGGAGCGCGTGGTGCCGTTCGGGCGCCCCGCACTCGACGCCCTCGTCGATTGGATGCGCCTGGGGCGCGTCGGGCTCGCCAACCCCGCGAAGCCGCATCCGGCACTCTTCCTCGGGGCGCGCGGCGGACGGCTCGGTCAACGGCGGGTGCATGAGCTCGTCACCGCCCTGCTGGCCGAGCTGCCGGGATCGGGGCCGCACGGACCGCACGCGCTGCGCCACACCGCTGCCACGCACCTGCTCGACGGCGGCGCCGACCTGCGGGCGGTGCAGGAGATGCTCGGGCACGCGAGCCTCGGCACGACGCAGATCTACACCCACGTCTCGCTGGATCGCCTCGCGAGCGCCTATCGGACGGCGCACCCTCGGGCGTGAGCGCGCGGCGCGGCCGGCTCGCCGCCTTCCGCTCCCCGCTCGGCAGCAGCACCGGACGCTCGACGCCCAGCAGCGAGAGCGGATCGATGTAGGCCCCGTCCCGCCGAGCGCCGAGGTGCAGCCGTGATGCTCCCGGCACGTGGTCGGCCAGCAGCACGCCGATCTGCTGCCCCTGCGTGACGACCTCTCCCGTGGTGACGGTGGGCTGCACGGGCTCGAAGCTCGACACCAGAGAGCCCGCATGGTCGATCGACACGACGGGGCGCCCCGCGACCGGTCCCGCGAACCGCACGACGCCATCCTGCGGGGCGAGCACCGGCGACCCCTCCGGCGCCGCGATGTCGATGCCGCGATGGCCGGGTCCGTACGGTGTCGCGGGCGGATCGAAGGCCCGCACGACGTCGTGCGGCACCGCCGGCCAGGCCCAGGCGGCGAGCGCGGCGACGAGCAGCAGCATGATCCGATGCATGCCGGCATCGTGCACGACCGGTGCCGTTGCCCGCTGCGCGGTGCCGCGCCGCGGTGGACAGCTCGGCACGCGAGCGCGGTCACCGGGCATGTACCATGGGAGGGCATCGTTTCTGCGATGACTTCGCGCGTCCGTCGCGACACCTCTTCCACCGGTCCATCCGTCTGAGCCCTCGTGCTCCGGCAGGTGGCGGGAGCGGGTCAGGGCGCCAGGGGCAGGGCCACCGGCCATGCCGACAGAACCGCAACAGAAGAAGGAGGCGGCAATGGCCGTCGTCACCACTCGCCAGCTGCTCGACAGCGGCGTGCACTTCGGGCACCAGACCCGACGCTGGAACCCCAAGATGAAGCGATTCATCTTCACGGAGCGCTCCGGCATCTACATCATCGACCTGCAGCAGTCGCTTGCCTACATCGACAAGGCGTACGACTTCGTCAAGGAGACCGTCGCCCACGGCGGCAGCGTGCTGTTCGTCGGCACGAAGAAGCAGGCGCAGGAGTCCATCGCCGAGCAGGCGACGCGCGTCGGCCAGCCCTTCGTGAACCAGCGCTGGCTCGGCGGTCTGCTGACGAACTTCAACACGATCTCCAAGCGCCTCAGCCGCATGAAGGAGCTCGAGGAGCTCGACTTCGAAGACACGTCGATCTACACCAAGAAGGAGCTGCTGCTCAAGAAGCGCGAGCTCATCAAGCTGCAGAAGTCGCTCGGCGGCATCCGCAACCTCCAGCGCACGCCCTCGGCGATCTGGATCGTGGACACCAACAAGGAGCACCTGGCGGTCGACGAGGCCAAGAAGCTGGGCATCCCGATCATCGCGATCCTCGACACCAACTGCGACCCGGACGACGTGCAGTTCCCGATCCCGGGCAACGACGACGCGATCCGCTCGGTCGCGCTGCTGACGAAGATCGTGGCGGACGCCGCAGCAGAGGGCCTCATGCAGCGCCACGGTGGCGGCGACGCCGCCGCAGAGCCGATGGCCGAGTGGGAGCGCGAGCTGCTCGAGGAGCAGTCCGCAGCACCCGCCGCCGACGCTCCTGCAGAGGCGCCCGCCGCGGACGCGACCGAGGCGCCTGCCGCCGACGCCGCTGAGACGACTGCCACCGAGGCGCCGGCCGCTGACGCGGCAGCCGCCCCCGCTGCCGAGGAGACCACGGACGAGGCCGCGGAGGCGCCCGCTGCTGCCGAGACCCCGGCAGAGACCACCGAGGACGCCGCCGCGTCCACCTCGAACTAAGGAGCAGCTGCATGGCCAACATCAGCATCGCCGACCTCAAGATGCTGCGCGAGCAGCTCGGCACCGGCATGAGCGACACCAAGGCCGCCCTCGAGGAGGCCAACGGCGACGTCGAGAAGGCGACCGAGATCCTGCGTCTCAAGGGTGCGAAGGGCAACGCGAAGCGCGCCGACCGCTCGACGAGCGAGGGCCTCATCGCCACCGCTGAGAGCGACGGCGCGGTCACGATGATCGCCCTCGCGTGCGAGACCGACTTCGTCGCGAAGAACGAGAAGTTCATCGCGCTGTCGGAGCGCGTGGTCGCGGCAGTGGCGGCTTCCGGTGCCACCGATCTGGAGTCGGGCCTCGCGGCACCGGCCGAGTCCGGCACCGTGCAGTCGATCATCGAGGAGCAGGCGGCGACCATCGGGGAGAAGGTCGAGCTCACGAAGGTGACTCGTCTCGAGGGCGCCGAGCACGCCGT
The DNA here is from genome assembly GCF_045064095.1 of Agrococcus sp. Ld7. Classification (NCBI taxonomy): domain Bacteria; kingdom Bacillati; phylum Actinomycetota; class Actinomycetes; order Micrococcales; family Microbacteriaceae; genus Agrococcus; species Agrococcus sp. Ld7. The sequence goes on from NZ_JBISGY010000030.1 coordinate 58,116, forward strand.
CTACCTGCACCGCACCTCCAAGGACCTGCCCCCGCAGGTCGGCGTCGTGGTGGCCTACACGGGCGATGACGCGGAGACCGCCCGCGCGGTCGCCCAGCACATCGCCATGTTCGACCCGCGCTACGTCTCGCGCGACGAGGTGCCCGCTGCAGAGGTCGAGAAGGAGCGCGAGCTCGTCACCGAGATCGCGCGCGGCGAGGGCAAGCCCGAGGGCGCCCTGCCGAAGATCATCGAGGGACGCCTGACCGGGTTCTTCAAGCAGATGGTGCTGCTCGACCAGGACTACGCACGCGACAACAAGCAGTCGGTCGCGAAGGTGCTCGAGGCCGCGGGCCTCGAGATCACGGGCTTCGCCCGCTTCAAGATCGGCGCATAAGCACCGAGTGCACGACGCAAGGGCCGGGGGAGACCCCGGCCCTTGCGTCGTCCCGTGGACGCGATCGGGATAGACTTCTGCACGGTCCGCGCTCGGGCCGAGACCTGCACGAGGAGCATCCATGCCAGCACAGCCGCGCCGTCGAGTCCTCCTGAAGCTCTCCGGCGAATCGTTCGGCGCGGGCAGCCTGGGGGTCAACCCGGATGTCGTGCAGGGCATCGCGCGCCAGATCGCCGAGGCGGCCGAGACGGTCGAGGTCGCGATCGTCGTGGGCGGCGGCAACTTCTTCCGCGGCGCAGAGCTCAGCCAGCGAGGGATGGAGCGAGGCCGCGCCGACTACATGGGCATGCTCGGCACCGTGATGAACGCGCTCGCGCTGCAGGACTTCCTCGAGCAGGCGGGAGCCGAGACGCGCGTGCAGTCGGCGATCCAGATGACGCAGGTCGCCGAGCCGTACATCCCGCGCCGCGCCGAGCGCCACCTCGCGAAGGGACGCGTCGTGATCTTCGGCGCGGGCGCGGGCCTGCCGTACTTCTCGACCGACACCGTCGCCGCCCAGCGGGCGCTCGAGATCGGTGCCGAGCAGGTGCTCGTGGCGAAGAACGGCGTGGACGGCGTCTACTCGGCCGACCCGAAGCAGGATCCTGGCGCAACCCGCTACGAGGAGATCACCTACCAGGAGGCGCTCGTGCGCGGCCTGAAGGTCGTCGACTCGACCGCGTTCAGCCTCTGTATGGACAACCGGATGCCGATGCGCGTGTTCGCGATGGACGGCGACGGCCAGCTGCGCCGCGCGATCCTCGGCGAGCCGGTCGGCACGCTTGTGCGCGCCTGAGCCTCAGACCCGCAGATACACTCGACAGCGACGGAAGGAACCTCGTGATCAGCGATGTGCTGGCTTCGGCCAAGGAGAAGATGACCCAGTCGATCGAGGTCGCCAAGTCCGACTTCGCGACGGTGAGCGCGGGCCGCGCGAACGCCGCGCTGTTCCAGCGGCTGAACGCCGACTACTACGGCTCGCCGACGCCGCTCATGCAGCTCGCGTCGTTCCAGCAGCCCGACGCGCGCACGCTCGTCATCACGCCGTTCGACAAGGGTGCGCTCAAGGAGATCGAGCGCGCGATCGTCGCGGCACCGCACCTGGGCGTCTCGCCCCAGAACGACGGCAACATCGTGCGCATCGTGATGCCCGAGCTCACGGAGGATCGTCGCAAGGACTACGTGAAGGTCGTCAAGGACAAGGCCGAGCAGGCGCGCGTCGCGGTGCGCAACGTCCGACGCCAGTCGATGTCCGATCTTGAGAAGCTGAAGGGCGATGTCGGCGACGACGAGATCTCGCGCGCCGAGAAGGAGCTCGAGGCGGCCACCAAGCAGGCCATCGACGGCATCGACGACGCGCTGAAGAAGAAGGAAGCCGAGCTCCTCGAGGTCTGATCGAGGGCACGGGGGGCGACGCGTGCGACGCGAGCATCGGAGCGCCGCTGAGATCGAGGCGCAGATCCAGGCGCAGATCCAGGCGCAGATCCACGCCGCCCGAGAGCAGATCGAGGCGACCCGCGAGCGCGTGAACAAGCGCACCGGGCGCAACCTCGCCGCCGCGGTGGGCATGGCGATCGTGCTGGGCGGCACCCTGCTGGTGAGCCTGCTGTTCGTCAAGACGCTGTTCATGGTCTTCGCGACCGTGCTGATCGGCTTCGCGCTCTTCGAGCTGGCGAGCGCGCTGCGATTCGCGGGGCGGGATGTGCCTCGGGTGCCGCTCGTGCTGCTCGGCTGCGCCATCGTGCCCGTCACCTGGTACCTGGGGGCGGCCGGCATGTGGTGGTCGACCCTGGCCGCGATCGCGATCGTCGCGATCGTGCGACTGATCGAGCTGTCGGATCCTGCAACGCGCACCGGCGCGGGCGCCGTCTTCGCCGACGTCACCGCGGGCGCGCTCTGCATCGCCTACGTCGCCGTGCTGGGCGCGTTCGCGGTGCTGCTGACCTCGCAGGACGGCGGCGAGTGGTGGACGCTCGCGATGATCGCGATGACCACCGTGATCGACACCGGCGCCCTTGCCGTCGGCATCTGGCTCGGCAAGCACAAGCTGGCGCCCCGCATCAGCCCGGGCAAGACCTGGGAGGGTCTGCTCGGCGGCGCGGCGTTCGCGATCGCGGCTGGCGTGCCGCTGTCGATCTGGATGCTCGGGCAGGAGTGGTGGTTCGGGATCATCCTCGCGGTCCTGCTCGTGGCTGCGGCGACCGTCGGCGACCTCGCCGAGTCGATCATCAAGCGCGATCTCGGCATCAAGGACATCGGATCGTTCCTGCCCGGCCACGGCGGCTTCCTGGACCGATTGGACTCCGTGCTGCCCAGCGCGGTCGTCATGATGGCCCTGTTCCAGATCACGCACGCATGAACCGCGTGCGGCCGCTGGCATGATGGAGACGATGAGCACGTTCCCCAGAGCCAGACGGTCGCAGCCGGGCTACAACATCGAGCAGGTCGAAGACTTCCTCGAAGATGCTCGACGCGCCTACGCGACGGATGCCCGCGCAGCGACGGCGATCGACTCATCCGCGATCCGACGCACGAGCTTCACGATGCAGAAGGGCGGCTACTCGCCCGCTCACGTGGACGCGGCGCTGGAGCGGCTGGAAGAGGCCTTCGCGCGCCGAGAGCACGAGCGCGGCATCGTCGAGCACGGCGAGGACGCCTGGTTCGCCAAGGTCCGCGACCGCGCCGAGGCCGCTCTCGCAACGCTCACGCTGCCGGACGGCAAGCGCTTCCGGCGCGTGAGCCGCATCTCGCGCGGATACCGCATGACCGAGGTCGACAGCTTCGCCGGCCGGGTCGCGGACTACCTGCAGGACGGCCCCGACATGACCGCGCGCGAAGTGCGGACCGTGCAGTTCGACGCGCAGTTCGGCGGGTACGACGAGGATGAGGTCGACGCGCTGCTCGACACCATCGTCAGCCTGATGCTGGCGGTGCGCTGACCGAGCACCCTCGGCTTCGTTACCGTTTCGTGATAACCTCGCTCCTCGTGTTCACCCGACCTGCCTCCGCTGCTGCGCGCTCGACGCGCACCCGCGGCGTGCTCTCCGGGCTCTCGCTGCTCGCGGCCGCCGGTTTCGTGCTCGTGACCCTCGCTGCGAGCCCGAGCCCGCAGGTGATGGCCGACCCGGTGCAGCTGCCGAGCGAGCAGCGGCCCGGTCAGGCGCTCGACGAGGTCACCGGCGGGCAGGTTGCGCTGGTCCGCGACCAGGTCATCGTGCACACGCCGACACCCACCCCGACACCCACGTCCGAGCCGGTGGTCGCCGCGACCCCGGACGATGCGTCCGGGAGCACGGAGAGCAACGCGAGCGCTGCCAGCAGCGCACCCTCGATCGAGATCCCGCGCGCAGCGGCCCCCAACCCGGGCAGCGCCCAGGCTGTCGCGCGCGACATGGTCAGCGCCCGAGGCTGGGGTGATGAGCAGTACTCCTGCCTCTACAACCTGTGGCAGCGCGAATCCAACTGGAACGTCTACGCGCAGAACAGCTCCAGCGGTGCCTACGGCATCCCGCAGGCACTGCCGGGCTCCAAGATGGCGACGGCCGGCGGCGACTGGCAGACGAATCCCGTGACGCAGATCAGCTGGGGCCTCGGGTACATCTCCGGCCGCTACGGCACGCCCTGCGGCGCTTGGGCGCACTCCGAGTCGGTCGGCTGGTACTGATGCCTGCGCGGCGGCCGAAGCGTCGCGCGCAGCCCCATGTGCCGCTCGATGTCGATCGGCTGATGCACGGTGTCGCGCGGGTCGAGCGGCGCGGCTCCGGCGAGTGGCACGTGCAGCCTATGGCCGCGACGAGCGCCGTCAAGGACTACTCGTGCCCCGGTTGCGGAGGGACGGTGTCGCAGGGCACCGCGCACCTCGTGATCTGGCGTGCGGACTCGATCTTCGCGGATCGCGCGATCGAGGACCGTCGGCACTGGCACACGGGCTGCTGGCGAGCGCACTGACGGCCGGTCGCGCCCTGCACTGGCGCTTCGAGCGCCGCGGATTGTGCAGCGAGCGCTACCGTGCGTCCTGCCTCGGGATCACGACTTCCTTCAGGATGAGCTGGATCGCCGCAGCCACCGGGATCGCCACGAGCGCGCCCAGGATCCCCAGGAGGGTTCCGCCGATGAGCGCGGAGAGCACGACCACGACGCCCGGCACTTTGACGGCCCGGTTCATGATCTGCGGGCTGATCACATAGGCCTCGACCTGCATGTAGACGGCGTAGTAGATCGCGACCGGCAGCGCTGTCTGCGGGCCGTCGAGCAGCAGCACCAGCAGCGAGATGAGCACGGATGCGGAGATGGTGCCGACGAGCGGGATGGTTGAGGCGATGAGCGCGATGAAGGCGTAGACGACGGCGAGATCCGAGCCGACGATCGACAGCATGATGAACGAGAGCACGCCGTTCAGGAGGCCGAGCGCACCCTGGCCGAGCACGAATCGTCCCACCGACTTCATGATCTGCTCGGCGATCTCGATGAACTTCGGCCGCGACGAGGCGGGCACCAGTCGGTACATGCCGGCCTTCAGCGTCGGCAGCGAACCCGTGAAGTACAGCATCAGCACGACGACGATGAGCAGCCCGCCGAGCGCGAACGCCACCTGACCCACACCCCCGACGATGCCGGTGGCGATGTTCGCGACCCACGGCGGCAGGCTCGACCAGGTGTCGAAGTCCGTCAGGGCGCTGCTGAGCTGCTCGAGCGTTCCATCGAGATCGAACTGCGGGAACGTGGTGCGCACCCAGTCCAGCACGCTCTCGAAGGCGCCGTCCTCGATCTCCGCGACGATCGACTCCACCAGCTGCGTGAACTGCGCGACGATCGTCGGCACGATCAGCCAGATCGCGCCGACCGCGATGCCCAGGATGAGGACGAAGACCACGAGTACAGCCGCCCAGCGGGGGAGGCCGCGCCGCAGCAGGAACTGGATGAGCGGCTCGACGCCCAGGGCGAGAAAGATGCCCGCGAACGCCCACAGCAGCACGGTGCTGATCTGCTGGACACCGGCGCCGATCGCGAGCGCGAGGAGCACGCCGAGGCCACCGACGAGCCCGAGCAGAAAGCCGTTCCTGATGTTCACATGAGAATCCTAGGGTGCGGCCTCGAGGCTCCCCGTGCGGCACGCTGGGGCTCTCGATGGCGCCAGCCCGCAGGGTTCCGGTACCCTGGAGGCTTGCCTGTCGGGCGCGGTCCACTCCTTGCGGCCCGTGCACGCCCGGGAGAGCGTGAAAGGACCCCTGACTCGTGCGATACATCCTCGCGGCGGTGAGCCTCGTGATCTCGCTCATCCTGCTCGGCCTCGGCATCGGGCAGCGCACCATCTGGGCGCCCCCCGAGTCGATCGTCACCCAGCTCGAGCAGACGACCGACGCACAGGTCATCGTGATCTCGGGTGCGACCATGAACGAGCACGACGGTCGCCAGAGCGTCGCCATCAACGGTGACGGCCCCGTGACCGCGGTGGTCGGCCGTGACCACGATGTGCTCGGATGGATCGGCGAGAGTGCGCATGCGCTCGCGCAGCTCGACGACAGCGGGCAGCTCGTGCTCGACGAGGAGTCCGGCCAGAGCGAGGCGCTGCCGCCCATCGCCGGCAGCGACCTGTGGATCGAGGAGTACGAGGGCGACGGCGACCTGCGGTTCGCGATCGACCTCCCGGACGGGTTCTCGATGCTGGTCCAGGGTGAGCCCGGTGCTGCCGCCCCCGCGGACATCCGCGTGGAGTGGCCGTTCGATGCCAAGACTCCGCTGTTCGGGCCGCTCGTGACCGCGGGACTGATCTTCCTCGCGCTGGCGCTGCTGCTGTTCCTGTTGGCACTGCGCCGCCACCGGCGCCGCCGCGGTCCGCAGCGGCGGTCGCATCGGGAGCTCTCGCGGGCGGAGCGGCGCCAGCTCCAGCGCGATGCTCGCGCGGGCCTGCCGAGGCCGGAGCGCGGCATCGAGGCGAGCGCTGAGCAGGACGCGATCGAGACCGGCGTGCCAGACACCGGCGTGCCAGACACCGGGGCGTCCGATGAGCAGGGTGCGGGGGCCAGGCCCACCGCGGACGGGCCCGATGCCTCCAGCGGCTCGGACTCGGCGAACAATGCCGCCGGTGACGAGCCGTCCCAGCCGCGCGGCGATGGCCGGAACGAGCGACGTGCGACGCAGCGCCCGCGGCGGTTCGGGCTGCTCGCGCTGCCGGTGCTCGCCTCGATCGCGCTCTCGGGCTGCGCGCCGGAGTACTGGCCCAGCGCCGAGCCGAGCGAGACCGCTGCGGAGCCGACGCCGTCGACGCTCGAGGAGACGCTGCCCCAGGTCGCGCTCACGGAGAATCAGTTCACTCGCATCCTCGAGGACACGCGGGCCGTGGTCGCCGAGGCCGACGAGCAGCTCTCTAGCGAGGTCGCGCGACGCAGAGTCGCCGATCCGACGCTCGCAGCGCTCGCGGTCAACTACGAGGTGCGCAGCCAGGATGAGGAGCTCGCAGCGATCCGGGGGATCCCCGACGGCGACGTCGAGCTGCTGCTCCCGCAGCAGACCGAGTCGTGGCCGCGGACCGTCATGGCGGTGGTCGGATGGCAGGATGCCGAGCAGGCGCAGTCGGCGCTCGTCTTCGAGCAGGCCGACGCGCGCAGCAACTACCGGCTCGTCTACCAGATGACGCTCGCGTCGGGTGTCCAGCTCCCCGCCGTCGCGAGCCCCACGATCGGTGCTGCGAGCCTGCCGGGCGACACCCCGCTGCTGCTGCACCGGCCGACCCAGGTCACCCCGGCGTACGCGGATGTGCTGATCAAGGGCGATGAGTCGGAGTTCGCGTCGTGGTTCCAGGAGGACGGCGATGCGCTGCGCGAGCAGACCGGCCGCGCCTGGAAGGATGAGCAGCGCGAGTTGCCCGAGTACGAGCTCTCGGACCTGAGCTGGACGTGGAGCGATGACGACCAGGAGCCGCTCATGCTGGTCACGAACGACGGCGGCGCGCTCGTCGCGACGTCGTTCAACGAGACGCAGCGGACCACGCCGGCGGAGGAGGGTGTCGAGATCAGCACGGCCGACGGTGCGGGCATCCTCGCGGGGGTCGAATCCTCCAGCCGCGGCATCGAGACGACGTACCAGATCCAGGTGCTGTTCGCGGTGCCGCCGGCAGACGCGCCCGAGGGGGCGCAGATCCAGGTCGTCGGCTACGCGCAATCGCTGTTGGACGCGAAGGAGGTTCCGGAATGATGCCAGAGTCCATGCCCGCATCGATCGCGGGGGCGGTCGACCTGTCGGCGCTCGCCGCGCGGCACGAGCAGGCAGCAGCGCCGCAGTCCGCGGCGCCCGCCGAGGGAGCACCCGGGGTGGTCATCACGATCACCGATGCTGACCTGCCGACCCTCGTCGAGCTCTCGAGCCGCGTGCCGGTGCTCGTCGCAATCGTGGCCGAGTGGAGCGAGCCCAGTCAGCAACTGCTGCCGCTGCTCGAGCGACTCGTGGTCGCGCAGCGCGGCAAGCTGGTGCTGGCGAAGGTCGAGGGTGACCGCAATCCGCAGATCACCCAGGCCTTCCAGGCGCAGTCCGTGCCGACGGTCGCCGCCGTCATCGGTGGGCGTCCGGCCCCGCTGTTCACCGGCGCGCTGCCGGAGGACCAGCTGCAGGACGTGCTCGCGCAGGTGCTGGAGTTCGCCGCGCAGCAGGGCGTCACGGGGGCAGTGCCCACGGGGGATGGGCCCGAGGCGGACGGCGAGGAGGGCGAGGCGGCCGAGCCGGCGGCGCCGCCCGTGCCGCCGCTCCATCAGGAGGCGTACGACGCGATCGACGCCGGCGACTTCGAGACCGCGATCGCTGCGTTCGAGAAGGCGATCGCGCAGAACCCGCGCGACAGCGACGCCGTCGCCGGGCTCGCGCAGGTGCGCCTGCTCGCGCGTCTGCAGGGCAGGAGCGCTGACGAGATCCGTGCGGCAGCGGCGGCCGAGCCCGATGACACCGAGGCGCAGATGCTCGTGGCCGATCTTGATCTCTCCGGCGGCCACGTCGAGGACGCGTTCCTACGGTTGCTCGACCTCGTGGGTTCGCGCTTCGGCGATGAGAAGCAGCAGCTGCGCCTGCGGCTGCTCGACCTGTTCGAGATCGTCGGGGTCGACGACCCGCGCGTGAATGCGGCGCGCAGGCGCCTGACGACGCTGCTGTACTGAGTTGAGGCCGCAGCGCGCAATGCGGCGGAGCCGCGTTGCGCGCGGAGGCCTCAAGGTCGAGGAGCCTGCGGCCCGTGGGGCCGCAGGCGTCGCGAGACCTCGCTGGGACAGTTCCGGTCTCGTGACGCGGGCGGCCTGCGGCCGCGCGCTCCTCGACCTACGGGCGGGGGTGGTTCCGGTCTCGTGACGCGGGCGGCCTGCGGCCGCGCGCTCCTCGACCTACGGGCGGGGGTGGTTCCGGTCTCCTAGGAAAGTGACGTGAGCTATGCGGCTGCTGGTGTGAGGTCGACGTCGTAGCCGAGGCCGCGCAGGCTGCGGAGCGCGCGTCGTTTGATCTGGTCGGGGTTGCGGTGGTCGTAGTAGTCGACGCACCAATCCACGGTCCCCGTGGAAGCCCTCCACGCCAAGCTCGTGAACAGGCTCACAAGCACTAAGACCGACCGGCGTCGACCGCAGCACACCCAGCATGGCCCGCCACCAGACCCAGCCATAGCCCCACTTTCGCCCATCCAAAGCGGCGCCCGCAGGGCGCCCCGCCAAGCTCGTGACGCGGGCGGCCTGCGGCCGCGCGCTCCTCGACCTACGGGCGGGGGCGGCGGCCGCACGCTCTCCGACCTACGGGGTTGGAGGCTGGGTCGCGCGGGGCTTCAGGATGAGTCCGGCCAGCGGCGGCACCGTGACGGTGGCCGACGCGGGTCGGCCGCCCCACGGCTCCGCCACCGCGTGCACCGTGCCGAGATTGCCCTGGCCCGAGCCGCCGAACTCCATGGCGTCGGAGTTCACGGCCTCCTCCCACTCGCCCGCAAACGGCAAGCCCAGCCGGTACCCCTCGATCGGTCGGCCCGAGAAGTTGACGATCGCCGCGACCGGATCGCCGTCTGCGCCCCAGCGCAGGAAGGCGACCAGGTTGTCGGCGGAGTTCCCTCCGTCGATCCACTCGAACCCGCCGGGCTCGTTGTCGCGCAGCCAGAGCGCCGAGGTGTCGCGGTAGAGCCGGTTGAGCTGCGACACGAGCGACATCAGCCCGCGGTGCACGGGCTGGTCGAGGATCCACCAGTCCAGCCCGCGCGCTTCGCTCCACTCGCTCGGCTGCCCGAACTCCTGGCCCATGAACAGCAGCTGCTTGCCCGGGTGCGCCCACATGAACGTCAGATAGGCGCGCACGGAGGCGAGCTTCTGCCACTGATCGCCCGGCATCTTGCCCAGCAGCGAGCCCTTGCCGTGCACGACCTCGTCGTGGCTGATCGGCAGCAGGAACTGCTCCGAGAAGGCGTAGAGGAACGAGAACGTGATGTCGCCGTGGTGGTGCGAGCGGTACATCGGGTCGACCGCCATGTACTGCAGCGTGTCGTGCATCCACCCCATGTTCCACTTCAGGCCGAAGCCGAGGCCGGAGGCATCGGTCGGCTTCGTCACGCCGGGCCACGAGGTCGACTCCTCGGCGATCATGATGGTGCCGGGGCATCGTCGGTAGACGGTGGCGTTGACCTCCTGCAGGAGCGCGATCGCCTCCAGGTTCTCGCGGCCGCCATGCACGTTCGGGAGCCACTCGCCGTCCTTGCGGGAGTAGTCGAGGTAGAGCATGGAGGCGACGGCGTCGACGCGGAGCCCATCCAGGTGGAACTCCTCCATCCAGTAGACCGCGTTCGCGACCAGGAAGTTCTTCACCTCCGGGCGCCCGAAGTCGAACACGTGCGTACCCCAGTCGGGCTGGTCGCCGCGACGCGGGTCCGGGTGCTCGTAGAGCGATTGACCGTCGAAGCGAGCCAGTGCCCACTCGTCCTTCGGGAAGTGGCCGGGCACCCAGTCCATCAGCACGCCGTAGCCCGCGCGATGCAGGCGGTCGATGAGGTAGCGCAGATCATCGGGGTGGCCGAAGCGGCTGGTGGGGGCGAAGTAGCCGGTGACCTGATAGCCCCACGACCCGCCGAACGGGTGCTCGGCGAGCGGCATGAACTCGACGTGCGTGAACCCCGTCTCCTCCAGGTGCTCGATGAGCGCATCCGCCATCTCGCGGTAGTCGAGTCCCGGTCGCCACGAGCCGAAGTGCAGCTCGTAGACCGACATGGGGGAGTTGTGCGGGTCGCGCGCGGCGCGCGAGCGCATCCAGTCGTCGTCGCTCCAGACGTAGCGGCTCGAGCCCACCTTCGACGCGGTCGCGGGCGGCACCTCCGTGTAGCGCGCCATCGGATCGGCCCTGGTCACCCAACCGGTGTCGGTGAGGATCTCGTACTTGTAGGCGCTGTGCTCGAGGTCGCCGGGCACGAACAGCTCCCAGACGCCGGACGCGCCCATCGTGCGCATCGGATGCGAGCGGCCGACCCAGTCGTTGAAGTCGCCGATCACCCGCACGGCGCGGGCGTTCGGGGCCCAGACGGCGAACGACGTGCCGGCGACGCCCTCGTGCACGCGCATCCGCGAGCCGAGCACCTGCCACACCTGCTCGTGCCGACCCTCGCGCCAGAGGTGGAGGTCGAGCTCGCCGAGCGTGGGGGTGAAGCGGTAGGGGTCCTCCGACTCCCAGGCGCTGCCCTCGCCGTAGCTCGTGCGGATCCGGTATGGCTGGATGTCGCCGGGCACGCGCGCCTCCCAGAGGCCGTGCTCGACGTGCTCCATCGGCACCTCCTCCTGCCCGGTCGCGGTCTCCACGAGCACGGTGACGGCCTGCGCGAGGTGTCGGACGGCGCGCACGACGTAGGACGGCGTGGTGCCGCCGGCAGCGGTCGACCTCGCGACCGCGTCCGGCGCGGACGCCTCGACGTGGGCGCCGAGCCAGTCGTGCGGTGCGGGGTGCGCACCGGCTGCGAGCTGCTGGATGGTCTCCTTCTCGAGCATCATGCCCCCGATCGTCGCACGCGGATGACGTGTGCCGGCTCCACGAAGGCATCGAGGCGCACGAAGTTGTGGTCGCTCCAGTGCCAGGTGTCGCCGCTGATGAGGTCGTGGGCCTCGAACGTCTCCCCGGGTCGCAGGCCCAGCTTCGTCAGGTCGAGGTGCACCGTGGTCTCCCGCGCCGAGTGCGGATCGACGTTCGCGACCACGAGGATCGTGTCGTGCTCGCCGCTGTCGGTGAAGCGGCCGTCGAGGTGCTTCGAGTAGACCAGCACCGCGTCGTCGTCCGACCAGTGCACGTCGAGCGACCAGAGCTGGCGGATCGCGGGATGCGCCGCACGGATCTCGTTGAGGCGCGTGATGTACGGCGCGATGGTCGTGCCGTTGCGAGCGGCGCGATCCCAGTCGCGCGGACGGTACTCGTACTTCTCGTTGTCGATCGCCTCCTCGGCCCCCGGCCGCGCGACGTCCTCGATCAGCTCGTAGCCGGCGTACATGCCCCACGTGGGCACTGCCGTGGCGGCGATCGCCGCGCGCACCTTGAACGCGGGCACGCCGCCGAACTGCAGGTACTCGGTGAGGATGTCTGGCGTGTTGACCCAGAACGCGGGCTTGAACCAGGCGGCCTGCGTGCCGGTGACCTCTTGCAGGTACTCCTCGAGCTCCGCCTTCGTGTTGCGCCAGGTGAAGTAGGTGTAGGACTGCTGGAACCCGACCTTGCCGAGGGCCTGCATCATCGCGGGCTTGGTGAAGGCCTCCGCGAGGAAGACGATGTCGCCGTGCTTGGCGTTCACCTCGCGGATGACGAGCTCCCAGAACCACAGCGGCTTCGTGTGCGGGTTGTCGACGCGGTAGATGCGCACGCCGCAGTCGACCCACTGGTCGATGATGCGCAGCACCTCGGCGACGATGCCGTCCGGGTCGTTGTCGAAGTTGACCGGATAGATGTCCTGGTACTTCTTCGGCGGGTTCTCGGCGAACGCGATGGTGCCGTCGGGCAGGGTCGTGAACCATTCCGGGTGCTCCGTCACCCACGGATGATCCGGCGCGGCCTGCAGGGCGAGGTCCATCGCCACCTCGAGCCCCGCATCCGCCGCCGCGCGCACGAAGGCACGGAAGTCGTCGATCGTGCCGAGGTCGGGGTGGACGGTGTCGTGGCCGCCGTCCTTCGACCCGATGGCCCATGGGCTGCCGGGGTCGCCCGGCTGCGGTGTGAGCGTGTTGTTGGGCCCCTTGCGGTTGACCTCGCCGATGGGGTGCACGGGCGGCAGGTAGAGCACGTCGAAGCCCATGGCCTTCACTGCGGGAAGCCGCTTCGCCGCGGTCGCGAAGGTGCCGCTCTGCCAGCTGCCGTCGGCGCGCTGGACCGCGCCCTCGGAGCGCGGGAAGAGCTCGTACCAGGCGCCGACGCCGGCGCGGGTGCGCTCCACGCGCAGCTGCTGGGTCTCGGATGCGGTGACGAGCGAGCGCGGGCGGTGGCGGTCGACGGCGGCGAGGATGTCGGGCCGGTTGACCGCCGCCCAGCGCTGCATGATCGGTGTCGTCGCCTCGGCGAGTGCGAGCGACGCCTGCTCCAGCAGCGTCGCGTCGGCACCGTCCGCGTCGACGGCGGCCCGCTCGAGCAGCTGCGTCCCCATCGTCGCCATGAGCTCCGCGTCGATGTCGGCGGCGATCTTGATCTCGGCGTTGTGGTGCCAGGTGGCCCACTCGTCGGCCCATGCCTCGACGTGCCAGCTCCACATGCCCTGCTCGTCGACGAGCGCGAGCGCGCGGTGCCGGTCGAAGCCGTCGCCGAGCGGCTCCATCGGCACGCGCTGCACGCTGCCGCTGGGCGAGCGCAGCACGAGCGTCACGCCGATGCGGTCGTGCCCCTCGCGGAAGGCCACAGCCGAGAACGGCACGACGTCGCCCACCACCGCCTTCGCCGGGAACCGGCCGTCCGGCTGCTGCGGATACAGGTCGAGCACCGGGATCCGTCCGGAGAGGATGGTCGTGCGCTGAGTCTCGGGTGTAGTCGCCACGCCACAAACCTACCCACCGCCGTGGGCGCACGGCGAGGGCCCACCCCGCCGCTAGGCTCGACGAGTGTGAGAGCCATCCGCAAGTTCACCGTCCGCACGTCCCTGCCCGAGCGCCTGCGCCGGCTCGACACCATCGCATCCAACCTGCGCTGGTCCTGGCATGAGCCGACGAGGGAGCTGTTCCGCGAGATCTCGCTCGACGCGTGGCGCGCCTCGGGCCACGACCCCGTGCAGGTGCTCGGACGCGTCGGCCCGGAGCGGCTCGAGGAGCTCGCAGAGGACGACGAGTTCGTCGCGCGCGTCGAGCGCATCGCGGATGACCTCGATGACTACCTCTCGCAGGCGCGGTGGTACCAGTCGCTCGAGGACGCGCCGGAGTCGATCGCCTACTTCTCGCCCGAGTTCGGCATCACGAGCGCGCTGCCGCAGTACTCCGGTGGCCTCGGCATCCTCGCGGGCGACCACCTGAAGGCCGCGAGCGACCTGGGCGTGCCCATCGTGGGCGTCGGCCTGTTCTACCAGGCCGGCTACTTCAAGCAGGCGATCTCCCGCGAGGGCTGGCAGCAGGAGAGCTACCCGGTGCTGGATCCTGACGGGCTGCCGCTGGCGATCCTGCGTCACCCGGACGGCACGCACGCGACCGTCTCGATCGCGCTGCCGGGCGGGCGCACGCTGCACGCCCGCATCTGGCAGGCGACCATCGGCCGCGTGCCGCTGCTGCTGCTGGACACGAACATCCTCGAGAACGACGGCGATCTGCGCGGGGTCGCCGACCGGCTGTACGGCGGCGGCGGCGAGCACCGGCTGCAGCAGGAGCTGCTGCTCGGCATCGGCGGCGTGCGAGCGCTCGCCGTGCACGCAGCGCTCACCGGGGCGCCCGCGCCGGCCGTCTACCACTCGAACGAGGGCCATGCCGGGTTCCTGGGCATCGAGCGCATCTCGCGCCTCATCGGCGAGGGGCTGTCCTTCGACGAGGCGCTGCAGGTCGTGCGCGCTGGCACCGTCTTCACGACGCACACGCCGGTGCCCGCCGGCATCGATCGCTTCGACGTGGGACTCGTGCGCCGCCACCTGACCGAGGAGCTCGTGCCGGGGGTGGATGTCGAGCGCGTGCTGGAGCTGGGCCGCGAGGACGACCCGGGCATCTTCAACATGGCGCAGCTGGGCTTCTCGCTCGCGCAGCGGGCCAACGGTGTCTCGAAGCTGCACGGCCGCGTCTCGCGCGGCATGTTCCAGAGCCGCTGGCCCGGCTTCGACGCCGCAGAGGTGCCGATCACCTCCGTCACCAACGGTGTGCACGCGCCCACCTGGACCTCGCCCATCCTCAAGCACCTGGCGGAGCGCGAGCTGGGCACGCTCGATACCACGCGCTGCGACTGGGCCTCCGACGCGGTCTCGGACGAGACGCTCTGGTCGGTGCGGCGCGAGATGCGTGCGGCGCTCGTGCACGAGGCTCGCGAGCGCACGCGCCGCAAGCACGAGCGGAACGAGGGCGTCGCGCCGGCGTGGATCGACGGACTCCTCGATCCTGACGTGCTCACGATCGGGTTCGCGCGCCGCGTGCCGACGTACAAGCGCCTCACGCTCATGCTGCACGACCGCGAGCGCCTCCGCGCCCTGCTGACGCACCCTGAGCGCCCCGTGCAGCTCGTGATCGCCGGGAAGTCGCACCCGGCCGACGAGGCGGGCAAGGAGCTCATCCAGGAGCTCGTGCGCTTCTCGCAGGAGCCCGACGTGCGCGGCCGCATCGTCTTCCTGGAGAACTACGACATCTCGATGGCCAAGTCGCTGTACCCGGGATGCGATGTGTGGCTCAACAACCCGCTGCGCCCCCTCGAGGCATGCGGCACCTCCGGCATGAAGGCGGCGCTCAACGGCTCGCTCAACCTGTCGATCCTGGACGGCTGGTGGGAGGAGTACTTCGACGGGCAGAACGGCTGGGCGATCCCCTCTGCGCACGACCACATGGATGCCGAGCAGCGCGACGCCGTCGAGGCGAACGCCCTGTACGAGCTCATCGAGCACCAGGTCGCCCCGCGCTTCTACGAGCGCGATGCCCAGGGCCTGCCGCAGGCCTGGCTCGCCTCCATCCGTCACACGCTCGCGACGCTGAGCCCCGGTCTGTCGGCCGAGCGCATGCTCGCGGAGTACGTCGACCGGCTCTACGCGCCCGCGGCGAAGGCCGCGAAGCTCGCAGCCGCCGACGACGCACGAGCGGGCCGCGCGTTCGCCGCCTGGACCAGGCGGATCCGTGACGGCTTCGAGCGGGTCGAGGTCAAGCACGTCGAGGCCGACGGCGTCGATGTGCCGCCGGTGGTCGGCGAGGAGGTGCGCGTCCGTGCCTTCGTCGAGCTGGGCGAGCTGCTCCCCGGCGACGTCGAGGTCGAGGTGGTCGCGGGAGCGATCACCGAGGAGGGTGAGCTGCGCGGTCGGCGGCGCTTCCCGCTCGCGCCCACGAGCGCAGAGGGCACGGTGCACCGCTTCGAGCTCGCGATCGCCATGCCGACGGCCGGCACCTTCGGCTACACGGTGCGGGTCGTGCCGAAGCACGACATGCTCGCGTCCCACGCCGAGCTGGGGCTCGTGACCTACGCGACCGCGTAGGCGCGATCAGCCGCCCGGCTGGTCGGTCGGCGCCGACGGCGACGGGGGTGTGCGCAGTCGCATCACCGTCGCCTCCGGCAGGCCCCGCGCGGGCACGCCGTGCACGGCGTAGACGCGCATGCTCATCGCGTCGAGCGGAACCCGGTCACCGGGGACCACCCGCTCGTCCTCGTGCTGCTCGGCAGCAGAGTCCCACAGCAGCTCGAGCTCGGTGGCGCCGTCGGCTCGCGGCGTGCGGATGGATGCGTCGCGCGGTGAGCCGTGGAAGATCACGAGCACGCGGGAGTACGGCTCGTCGATCGGCGTCGACTCGGCCAGCATCTGCATCGTGCGGTCGTGGGAGTGATCCCAGTCGTCGATCGTCATGTGCGCGCCGTCGGCGTTGTGCCAGTCGAGCCTCGAGGAGCCGGCGACGCGCTGCTCGGACTCGCCGTACTCCAGCGGTCGCAGCGCCGGATGCTCGCGGCGCAGCTGCAGCAGGCGCTTCGTCTGGGCGAAGAACGTGTGCTGCCATTCCTTGCGGTCCCACCGCATCCACGTCAGCGCCGAATCCTGGCAGTAGGCGTTGTTGTTGCCGCGCTGGCTGCGACCGAACTCGTCGCCCATCGTGAGCATCGGCACGCCCGCGGAGACGAGCAGCGTGCCGAGCACGTTGCGCATCGACGTGCGACGGTCGAGCTGCACGGCGGGATCCTCGCTGCGGCCCTCGACGCCGTGGTTGTACGAGCGGTTCTCGTCGGCGCCGTCCCGGTTCTCCTCGCCGTTGGCGTCGTTGTGCTTGCGGTCGTAGCGCGTGAGATCGGTGAGCGTGAAGCCATCGTGCGCCGTGATGAAGTTGACGCTCTCGAGCGGCCCGCGGGTGGAGTCGAAGAGCCCGGCAGAGCCGGAGACGGCGTGCGCGAGCGGGCCGACGCCCGTCGAGCCATCGCCGCCGTGGCGGAAGGAGCGGTAGTCGCCGAGCCAGAACTGCCGCACGGTGTCGCGGTAGCGGTCGTTCCACTCGCCGTAGCCGGCCGGGAAGCGGCCCGTCTGCCAGCCGTCCGGTCCGACATCCCATGGCTCCGCGATCATGGTCGCCGACTGCAGCACGGGATCCTCCAGCATGCTGCGCAGCAGCGGATGCCCGGGGTCGTAGGCGCCGTCGGCGCGGCGGCCGAGCACGGGCGCCAGGTCGAACCGGAAGCCGTCGATCTGCATGTCCTGGTGCCAGTAGCGCAGCGAGTCGAGCACGAGCTCCTGCGCGGCCGTCACCGAGAAGTCGACGGTGTTGCCGCAGCCGGTGTAGTCGACGTATCGCCCGTGCGCATCGTGGCGGTAGTAGGAGGCGTTGTCGATCAGGCGCAGGCTCGAGGGCGGCCCGTCGATGCCCTCCTCGGCCGTGTGGTTGTAGACCACGTCGAGGAACACCTGCAGCCCCGCCTCGTGCAGCAGGCGCACCATGCCCTTCACCTCGCGCAGCACCCCTCCGGTGCCGTCGAACTGGGCGCGGCGGGATGCGTAGGCGCTGTGGGGGGCGAACCAGCTGAGCGTGTTGTAGCCCCAGTAGTTCACGCGTCCCTGCTGCAGCAGCCGCTGCTCGGAGACGAACAGGTGGATCGGCAGCAGCTGCACGGTCGTGACGCCGAGGTCCTGCAGGTACGCGATCGTGGACGGATGCGCGAGGCCGGCGTAGGTGCCGCGCAACTCGGTCGGCAGGTGGGGGTTGAGCTTCGTCATCCCCTTGACGTGCGCCTCGTAGATGACCTGCTCCTGCAGCGGCACGTGCGGCCTCGCGACGTCGCCCCAGTCGAAGCTCGGATCGATCACGGTCGCGCGGTACTGGCCGTGCGGTGTGCGGACGATGCCGCGAGCGTGCGGCGGGACGGCATTGCGATGCGGATCGAAGGCGTGACCGGGTCCGTCCGGGCCGTCGACGCCCACCGCGTAGGGCGTGCCGACCTCCAGCAGCGCGGTCTCGACGACGAAGTCATCGCCGATGCGCTCCATCGGGACGCGGTGCAGGAGCCAGTCCGGGTCGTCTCGGTCGAAGATCCGCAGCTCCATCGAGTCTGCGTTCGCCGACCAGACCGTCAGGCGATGCCCGTCCACCGTGCGTTCGACGCCTCGCGACCGACGCAGCAGCTCCACCATGCGCTCTAGGGTATGTGAGCGTGCACCTGTTCGATCACGCCGCGGCCACGCCCATGCGCGATTCGGTGCGCGCTGCGCTCGCTGCCGCCGAGCCGCTCGCCAATCCCGCGTCCACCCACCGCGAGGGACAGCGGGCTCTGGCCGTGCTCGAGGACGCCCGCGAGCGCCTGGCGGCGGCGCTCGGCGCGCATCCGACCGAGGTGGTCTTCACGTCCGGCGGCACGGAATCGATCAATCTCGCGCTCAAGGGCGCGTGGTGGGCCGCCGCCGACGCGGGCGCGCCCGGCCCGATCGTGGTGCCCGTCGCCGAGCACCACGCGACGCTCGATGCCGCCGAGTGGCTCGAGCGTTGTGGCGCGGTGCTGCGCTGGGTGCCCGTCGACGCCCACGCCGTGACTGACGCGGAGGCTTTCGCGGCCGCGCTCGGCGGGCTGGGCGGAACCGTCACCGGCGGGTCGAGCAGCGCCGCGTCGGGCGCCGCCACGTCGGACGCGGCCGCGTCGGGTGCCGTTGCGTCGGTCGCCACCGCGTCGGTCGCCGCCGCGTCGGGTGCCGTCGCGTCGGTCGCCACCATGCTGGTCGCCAGCAACGAGGTGGGCTCCCTGCAGCCGGTCGCCGACGTCGCGGATGCCGCAGCGCGCGCGGGCGTGCCGCTGCACCTCGACGCCGTGGGGGCCTTCGGCCACCTGCCGCTGCGGTTCGCCGACACGGGGGCAGCGCTCATGAGCGTCGCGAGCCACAAGCTCGGCGGACCGCACGGCGTCGGCGCCCTCGTGGTGCGCCGCGACGCACGGCTGCACGCGCTGCATCACGGTGGCGGCCAGCAGCGCGGCCTGCGCTCCGGCACGCAGGATGCCCTCGGCGCCTCCCTGTTCGCGCTCGCGGCCGAGGAGGCGATCGCGGAGCTCGACGGTGAGTCCGCGCGGCTGCGTGGGCTCACCGACCGCATCCTCGCCGCCGCCGCAGCGCTGCCCGGCGTCCGGCTGCTCGCGAGCGACCAGCGGCTGCCGGGCATCGCCCACCTGGTCGTCGAGGGCGCGGAGGGGGAGTCGCTGCAGTTCCTGCTCGATGAGGCGGGCTTCGCTGTCTCGAACGGCTCCGCGTGCTCCGCGGGCGTCGCCCGTGAGTCGCACGTGGTGCGGGCGTGCGGCATCGAGGGAGTGGCGCCGCTGCGCCTCTCGCTCGGGCGCACGACGACCGAGGCCGACGTCGATGCGCTGCTGGATGCGCTGCCCGCAACGATCGCGCGAGCCCGTGCGCTCGCCGCCTGACCCGCGCCCGCCGCGCCCGCCCCGCCCCGCCGGGCATCCGGGTGCGGCGTGTCGGGTTGTTGCACTGGATCGGCTCGGAACGTGCAGCAAGTCGACACGCGACGGATGCGTCAGGCGGCGCGCGCTGCCAGTTCGACGGCGGCCGCGGCCACGACCGCGCCGACCAGGTCGGCGGCGAGGTCGAGCATCGTGTCCTCGTAGCCGACCCGGATGTCGCGGGTGATGAGCGCGTGGCCGGCCCACTCGCCGAGCTCCCACACGAAGCCGAGCAGCAGCACCGCGGTGCTGGTGTGCAGCACGCGCGCCGTCGCGGCCCTGCGGCCCGGAGCGTTCGACAGCAGTCGCAGCTGCAGCAGCAGCTCGCGCGACAGCAGCGCGAGCACCGCGCCGCTCGCGAAGTGCGACAGCGTGTCGAGGCCGGGGACGACCTCGAAGGTGCCGAGCGCCGCGAACCAGGCGCCGGCGAGCAGCACCAGCTGCCCCAAGAGGTCGGTGACGAGCGGCATGCGCGCGAAGCGGAGCGCCATCGCGCCGCCCAGCGCGAGCAGCATCGCCGCGGCTGCCGGACCCCCTGCGACCGCCCACGCGAGCGGCACGGAGGCGGCCAGGACGATGCGCAGCACGTCACCGAGCATCCACCGACCCTGGGAGGCGAGCCAGCCCTCGGATGCCCGGGCGCTCACGGGCGCACGCGCCGCAGGTCGGGCCCGCCTGCGCGCCGCACCCAGCGGAGGCCCGCGGAGCCGTCCGTCGCCCAGTTGCGGCGGAACGTGCGCATCGCGATGCGCACGCGGTCGCCCGCGTCGCGGCGGCTGTGGAAGAAGCGCCCCTCCGCACCCACGCGCAGCTGGGAGTCGAACCGCAGCCGGGCTCGCGGCCCCAGCTGCATCGTCAGGTCGAGGTCGTCGTGCACCCCGGAGTCCGTCCGCTCGACGCGGTCAGCCACGCGGAGCCACGCCGAGCGTCGCAGCGCCATGTTCGAGCCCCACAGCGGCACGTTCGCCATCGCGGCGCCGCCGCCGACGAAGGTGCCGAGCGCGTAGAACGCGCTCGCGAGCGCCGTCCACTGCCGAGGCAGGTCGTGGAACCGCCCCGGTCCCGTGAGCCCCTCGAGTTGGGGGTCGTCGGCGAAGGCATCTCGGATGCGCTCCACCCAGTCGGTTGGGAGCACGGTGTCGGCGTCGCAGCGGGCGATGACGTCGCCGGTGGCCGCGTCGTAGCCGCGCGCTGCTGCCGCGGGGATGCCGCGGCGTGCCTCGACGACCACGCGTGCCCCCGCCGCCAGCGCGACCTCCGCCGAGTCGTCGCTCGAGCCGTTGTCGATCACGAGCACCTCGTGCGGCGCGACCGTCTGTGCGGCGAGGTGCGCCAGGCAGCGGCGCAGCGCCGCGGCGTCGTCGCGAACGGGGATGACGACCGACACCCTCGGATGCTGGGATGCGCTCGGATCGGTCACACCTGCAGTTTCCCACGCCCGGCCCCGACGGAGCGGGAGGCTCGCTACCCTGGTTCCGGCGAAAGGGGAGCCATGAAGGTGCTTGCGGCGATGTCCGGCGGGGTCGACTCTGCCGTCGCGGCCGCGCGCGCCGTCGATGCAGGGCACGAGGTGGTCGGCGTGCACCTGGCGCTCAGCCGCATGCCCGGCACGCTGCGCACCGGCAGCCGCGGCTGCTGCACGGTCGAGGACGCGATGGATGCTCGCCGGGTCGCCGACCGGCTCGGGATCCCGTTCTACGTCTGGGACTTCTCCGAGCGCTTCCACGCCGATGTCGTGCAGGACTTCGTCGACGAGTACGCGGCTGGCCGCACGCCCAACCCGTGCCTGCGCTGCAACGAGAAGATCAAGTTCGAGGCGCTGCTCGACCGCGCCATCGGGCTCGGGTTCGACCGTGTCGTGACCGGTCACTACGCACGCGTCGAGCACACCGACGCGGGCCCCGAGCTGCATCGTGCCGCGGACTGGGCCAAGGATCAGTCCTACGTGCTCGGCGTGCTCACTGCATCCCAGCTCGCGCACTGCTGGTTCCCGCTCGCCTCGACACCCACCAAGGCTGAGGTGCGCGCCGAGGCTGCCGAGCGCGGGTTCACGCTGGCGCAGAAGCCCGACAGCCACGACATCTGCTTCATCCCGGACGGCGACACCCGCGGGTTCCTCACCGAGCGGCTGGGGTCGGATCCGGGCGAGATCGTCGACCGCGATGGCGCCGTGGTGGGCAACCACGACGGCGTGCACGGCTACACCGTTGGCCAACGGCGGGGGCTGTCGCTGGGCGTGCCCTCGCCGGATGGCGGCCCGCGCTTCGTGCTCGAGGTGAAGCCGGCGACGCGCGAGCTGGTGGTCGGGCCGAAGGAGGCCCTCGCGGTGTCGCACCTCGCCGGCAGCCGCGTCTCGCACGCCGGCGCACCGCACCCGGGTCTCGTGCACGGACTGGACGTCGAGGTGCAGATCCGCGCCCACGCCGACCCGGAGCCCGCGCGCGCGTGGTTGGAGGGCGACGAGCTCGTGATCGCCGCAGTCCAGCCGCTCACCGGCGTCGCGACGGGGCAGTCGGCAGTGCTGTACGAGGGGACCCGCGTGCTCGGTCAGTGCACGATCGACCGGACGGTCGCGGCTGACCGGTCGGAGCCCGGCGCCGTTGCCCATGCCGAGGCAGCCGCATGAGCGCGATCCGCGGGCTGCTCTAGCTCGGGCACGCCGGCTGGCGTTCGCTGTGTGACGGGAGGCGGCGCTGCCGTTCGAGCTCGGCTGTGATCAGCCGTCCCGGGACCGGGCCCGAGCCTCAGTGGTGGCCGTGCTCCTCGAGCAGCGACTCGTCGAGCACGGGGAGATCACCGTCGGGCGCCTCGATCTGCTCGGCGCCGCCGTGCTCGCCGTGCGGCACCGCGAACTGCCCCGCCTCGGTGCCCGCGAGCGCGGCGGTGGCGACCGCGGCGACGACGCCGGCGGATGCGAGCAGCGAGAGCACGGCGGGGAGGGCTCTCGGCTCCGCGGTCGCGCGCGACTGGCGGCTCAGCACGACGGCGGCGACGAGCGCAAGCACTGTCTCGCCCAGCATCGGGCCGAGCGGCAGACCGCCCACCTGCTCGGTGGGCACCGCGAGCGTGCCGACCCAGACGAGCGTCGGCACCGCGAACGCCGCGAGCACCGCCGACGACGCGAGTCGCTTGCCGCGCAGCGCGAGCACGGCGACGACCGCCTGGGCGGCTCCCGCGGCCAGCAGCGGCACGCTGAGCCACGGGGCTCCGAGCGACAGCGTGGGGCCGGCGCCCACCGCGAGTGCGATGAGCGCCGACCCGAGCGCCGTGACGGATCCGGTCATCCGCAGCAGCGCAGACACGTGCTGTCCTAGACCGCTGCGCGGGCGGTCGTCGTGCGGTCGAGCGCGAGGCCGGTGCCGAGCAGCACGATCGCCGAGGCGAGGTGCAGGATGTGGTCGGCGGTGTTGAGCGCCAGGATGTTCAGCGCGGTGCCGACCAGGAAGAAGCCGACGACGCCCAGCAGCAGGTAGACGGCGCCGACCGTGATGTTGGTGCCCTTCGCGGCCGGGGCGCTGCGCAGACCGGAGATCAGCAGCGCGGCACCGATCGCGAGATGGGCGATGTTGTGCAGGTGGTTGACCTGGAAGATGCCGAGCAGCAGGCCGCCGTCGGGCCCGGCGAAGTTGTTGCCGGCGACGAACAGGCCGAGCACGCCCACCAGCAGGTAGACGGCTCCGAAGACGGTGGCGACGAGACGGTTCGGGGACTGAGTCATGACTGCTCATTTCTGTTCTGGCTGTGGATGGCCCGCGCACCTGCGTGGCACGTCGGTGTTGGTCAGGGTTCGGAGCGCCCCCGCAGGCGGATTGGTCGGGGGAGAGGAGGGCCGTATGCAGTGAACAGCAGACGCAGAGGAACACGTCTGCCGTCAGCATGCACGCGGGCGCACGCGTGCACAATGGGGTCATGGTGGGAAACGGTGAAGGGGCGGCGCTGAGCGAGGCGAACGCTCGTGCGCAGGCGCTGCGTGCACAGATCGAGGAGGCTTCGGCGGCCTACTACGACCGCGACGAGTCGATCATCGACGATGCCGCGTACGACGCCATGGTGCAGGAATTGGATGCGCTGGAGCGCGAGCATCCGGAGCTGCAGAGCCAGGACTCACCGACGCAGGCGGTGCAGGGCGGCGCTTCGAGCGGCCTCCCCACGATCGAGCACGCCGAGCGCATGCTGAGCCTCGACAACGTGTTCTCGGTCGACGAGCTGCGCGAGTGGTGCGCGAAGGCCGAGGCTGCATCCGGCCGCAGCGTGGCGTGGCTCACGGAGCTGAAGATCGACGGGCTGGCCGTCGCGCTGCGCTACGAGCGAGGCGTGCTCACCTCAGCGGCGACCCGCGGCGACGGCCGTGTCGGCGAGGTCGTGACCGCGAATGCGCTGCGCGTAGCGCGCATCCCCGAGCGGCTCTCGGGCGAGGGCCATCCGGCGCTCATGGAGGTGCGCGGCGAGGCGTTCATCCCGGTCGCGGCCTTCGAGCGCCTGAACGTGCTGCAGGAGGAGCTGCGCGACCGCGCGGTGGAGGAGGCGCGCTCGCGGTTCGAGGCCCGCGGCGGCGCGGCCGACTTCGACGAGATGCTCGAGCGGCAGCGCGCCACGAACCGCTTCCCGACCTTCGCGAACCCGCGGAACGCCGCCTCCGGCGGCCTGCGGCAGCAGCTCGAGAAGAAGCGCGGGCTCGAGCTCGAGGCCGGTGAGGCACGCATCGCCTCGCTCGCGCTGTACGTGCACGGCGTCGGCGCCTGGGAGGACCCGCCCGTCGCGGCGCAGAGCGAGATCTACCAGCTGCTCACCGACTGGGGGCTGCCGACCAGCCCGCACACGAGGGTCGAGACGAGCGTCGACGGGGTCGTCGCGTTTGTCGAGCGGTACGGGGCGGGCCGGAACGAGGTCGAGCACCAGCTCGACGGCGTCGTCGTGAAGGTCGATGAGCTGGCGCTGCATGCCGAGCTCGGTCACACCTCGCGCGCGCCGCGCTGGGCAATCGCGTTCAAGTACCCGCCGGAGGAGGTGCACACGCGACTGCTCGACATCGTCGTCTCCGTGGGTCGCACGGGCCGTGCCACCCCGTTCGCGATGATGGAGCCCGTGCAGGTCGCCGGCTCGGTGGTGCGGCAGGCGACGCTCCACAACCAGGATGTGGTGCGCGCGAAGGGCGTGCTCATCGGCGACACCGTCGTGCTGCGGAAGGCCGGCGATGTGATCCCCGAGGTGCTCGGTGCAGTGGTCGAGCTGCGCGACGGCAGCGAGCGGGAGTTCGTGATGCCGGATGCGTGCCCAGAGTGCGGCACCCCCCTCCGCCCCATGAAGGAGGGCGACATCGACCTCCGCTGCCCGAACGCGCGCTCCTGTCCTGCGCAGGTGCGCGGGCGCGTCGAGCACCTCGGCTCGCGCGGCGCGCTCGATATCGAGGCGCTCGGCGAGGTGACGGCCGCCGCGCTCACGCAGCCGACGGTGCCGGCCGAGCCGCCGCTCGTGACCGAGGCGCGGCTCTTCCAGCTCACGATGGACGAGCTCGTGCCGATCGAGGTGGTCGTGCGTGACGCCGAGACCGGTGAGCCGAAGCGCGACGACGACGGCAACCCGAGCATCCGCCGGCCGTTCCAGCGCGCGGCGACGCCTGCCGAGCGCAAGGCGGGCCACAAGGGCCCGATGCCGTCGAAGCAGGCCGAGACGCTGCTGGCCGAGCTCGAGCGCGCGAAGACGAAGGAGCTGTGGCGCCAGCTTGTCTCGCTGAACATCCGGCACGTGGGCCCCGTTGCCGCGCGTGCGCTCGCCGACTGGTTCGGCTCGTTGGCCGCGATCGAGGAGGCCACAGCCGAGCAGCTCGCCGAGGTCGAGGGCGTCGGGCCGATCATCGCCGACGCGATGGTCGAGTGGCTCGCGGTCGACTGGCATCGCGAGATCGTGCAGGCGTGGCGCGAGGCCGGAGTGCGGTTCGCGACCCCCGACCACCCCGGTCCCGGTGCAGCCGCGGAGCGCGGCGGGGTGCTCGCTGGTCTCACGGTCGTCGCGACGGGCACGCTCGACGGCTACACCCGCGAGGGCGCCCAGGAGGCCATCATGGCGGCTGGCGGGAAGGCCGCGTCCAGCGTGTCGAAGAAGACCGACTTCGTCGCGGCCGGGCCGGGCGCGGGCTCGAAGCTCGCGAAGGCGGAGGCGCTCGGCGTGCGCATCCTCGACGCGGAGGGGTTCCGGCTGCTGGTCACGGAGGGACCGGAGGCGCTGCCGGCCGTGGAGGGGGAGTGATGGACGCGATCGCGGTGCTGACGGAGGCGTACGCGCGCGTGCCGGAGCTGGCGCATCGCGCGGTCGACGGACTCACTGCGGAGCAGCTCAGCTGGGCGCCCGTCGAAGGAGCGAACCCGATCGCGTGGCTCATCTGGCACCTCGCCAGAGGGCAGGACGCCCAGATCGCCGAGCTCGCGGGCACGGAGCAGGTGTACGCGACCGGCGACTGGGCCGCGAGCTTCGGCCTGCGGCCCGATCCCGCCGACACCGGCTACGGGCACGACTCGGCGGCCGTGCACGCGGTGCGCCCCGCCTCGCCGCAGGCGCTCCTGGACTACCTGGACGCCGTGCACGAGGCGACGCGCGCCTTCCTCGGCACGCTGACTGCTGCCGATCTCGATCGCGTGGTGGACGACTCGTGGGACCCGCCCGTCACGCTCGGCGCGCGGCTCGTCAGCATCGTCGATGACGATGTGCAGCACGCCGGCCAGGCCGCCTACGTGCGCGGGCTGCAGGGCGCGTGATCACGCGGCTGGCGATCGAGGGCTATCGCTCGATCCGGTCGCTCGTGGTCGACCTGGCGCCGTTGACGGTGGTGACCGGCGCGAACGGCTCGGGCAAATCCAGTCTCTACCGAGCGCTGCGGCTGCTCGCCGACTGCGGGGAGGGTCGGGTGATCGGCTCGCTCGCGAGCGTCGGCGGCATCGACGCGGTGCGCTGGGCCGGGCCGGAGCAGGGCACCTCGCGCGGGCAGCGCACGGAGGGCACGGTGCGGCGCGGACCGGTGGCGCTGCGGCTCGGCGTCGCGACCGATCATCTCGGCTACGCGATCGACCTGGGGCTGCCGATCGAGCAGCGCAGCGCGTTCGACCTGGACCCGGAGATCAAGCTGGAGCACGTGTTCGTCGGCGCCGAGCCGCGGCCGGCGGGTGTGCTGATGGATCGCACGCGCGGCATAGCGCGGGTCGCGATCGACGACGGCTTCGCCGAGCTCGCGCGGGGCATGCACCCGTGGTCGTCGGTGCTGGACGAGTTCGCGGGGCACGCGCAGGCTGCGGAGCTCGCCGGTGCGCGTCGGATGCTGCGGGGCTGGAGGTTCCACGACGCGCTGCGCACCGACGCGACGGCGCCCGCGCGCCGGCCGCAGGTCGCGACGCGCGCCGCCCGGCTCGACGATGACGGAGCCAACCTCGCAGCCGTGCTGCAGACCGCGATCGAATCGGGATGGGATCGCGAGGTGCAGCGGGCGATCGACGACGCGTTCCCGGGCTCGCGGCTGCGACTGCCGGTGGCCGAGGGCCGGATGCAGGTGGCGCTGGAGCAGCCCGGCATGCTGCGGCCCCTCTCGGCGCCGGAGCTCTCGGACGGCACCCTGCAGTACCTGCTGCTGACTGCGGCGATGCTCTCGGCCGAGAAGCCCGACCTCATCGTGCTGAACGAGCCCGAGCGCAGCCTGCACGGCGATCTGCTGCCGGCACTGGCCGCGCGCATCCGCGATGCCGCCGCGAGCACGCAGGTGATCGTCGTCACGCACCAGCGGGAGCTGGCGGATGCGCTGGACGGTCTGCGCATCGAGCTCGCGAAGCGCGGCGGCGAGACGATCGTCGCGGGCCGCGAGGGGCTGCTCGACCAGCCCGCCTGGCACTGGCCGAAGCGCTGACCCAGCCCACAGCCGCGATCGGTACCGTGTTCGGCATGGCTGATCGACAGGACGTCCAGACCGCATTCGGTGACCTGCTCACGATCGACGGCGGTGTCTCCCTCTCGGCGTGGAGCGATGTCTGGCCCGCGCGCGTGCACGGCGGTCCGGAGGAGGTGCAGGCGGTGGTCAAGCAGACGTGGCGCAGCCCCGAGCCGCTCGAGGCCTGGCAGCGCACCCTCGTCGCCCGAGGGATCCGCACGGTTGCGCCGCTCGTGCCACCGGTGACGGTGGGCGAGGGCGACGATGCGGAGTGCTGGGTGGCGTATCCGCGCCTCGTCGGTCGCGAGTGGGCTGGACGAGCGTCGGTCGACGGCGAGCCCGCAGGGGGTGCGGATGATCTGGCCGCGGCCGGGCGACTCCTGGGTCAGATGCACGTCGCCTCCGAGGCGCTCGCGATCGACGGGTTCCCCGGCTTCGAGTGGGGCAGCGCCGAGCGGGACTCGATCGACGAGGACATCGCCGCGATCCAAGCCTCCGCAGCCGAGCACTGGTCGGGCGCGGATGTCGCGCGCTGGGTGCAGCAGCTCGACGACTTCGCGGCGCTGCTCGAGCGCGTGCGCGCCGCCGACGTGCCGCAGCTGCCCGCATCGCTCGATCACCGGGCCTCCAACTTGCTGTTCGATGCCGAGGGCGCGCTCATGCTCGACCTCGAGAACGCGGCGCTCGCACCGCGCATCCTCGATCTCGCGGTCGCCGTGCTGCTGTTCCCGCTCGAGCACGCGGGCTCCGGCGGCAGTGCACTGGGCAGCGACGAGTGGCTGGCGTTCCGCGACGCCTACCTCGAGGTGTGTCCGCTGACGCGTCAGGAGCGCGAGCTGTGGCCGGCGGCGCTCAGCTACATGAAGCTGGAGTGGGGCACGTGGCACCTCACCGAGGGCGTCGAGACCGAGCCGGAGGGCAACCTCGGCTACCTCGAGGATCTCCTGACGCTCGACGAGCACGCGCGCTACCCGATCGCCTGAGGCGATCGCCCACGGCACCGCTTCCGGGCAGTCCGCGCTGCTCCTACAGTGGATCGCATGCCAGCACACCGCAGCCAGTCGCGCATCGCGCTCGCGGCGCCCCGGGAGCGCTGAGCCGAGCGTGCACCTCGTCTTCGCGCACGGCTCCGGCGACGTCGGCCGCCACGCGTTCCCGCAGCAGGTCGCGGCGTTCCCCGATGCGGAATTCCCCGTGCTTGCGGGCTACGGCGACGACGGCCCGACCGTCTGCGACGTCGCGGCCGCCGCGCAGTCGCTCGCGATGCGCGCCGCCGACGCCGATGGCCTGGTCGGCTACAGCTTCGGCGGTGTGAGCGCGGCGATGGCCGTCGGCATGGAGCCGCCGGCGGCGCGCGTGCTCATCGAGCCGGCGCTGTTCCAGCTCGCCCGCGAACGGCCGGCGACCGCGCAGCTGATCGCGCGGCTCGAACCGATCTACCTCGATGCGAGCCTCGACGACGAGACCTTCGGGCGCCGCTTCCTGGCCGCGCTGCGCGGGGAGGATCCGGGACCGCTCCTCGCCGCCGAGTCGCTGCGGTGGTCGCGCCGCACACGGCTGCATGGCGCGCCATGGCGGCATCCGATCGACCCGGAGTGCCTCGCCGAGACGCGCACGCTCGTGCTCACCGGTGGCTGGAAGGATGAGTACGAGGAGGTCGCGGCCGCACTCGTCGAGCTCGGCGCCGAGCACGAGGTGCTCGCCGGGCACGATCATCGCGTCGTCGACCACCCGGCGTGCTCCGAGCGCATCCGCGACTTCGTCACCGCCTGAGGCGGCGCGTCAGAAGAGCGTCGGCACGGGTACCGGTTCGCTCGTCGAGGGCAGCTGCCGTGCCCTGGGCGGCGGAGCAGCGAGGCCCGTACCGCTGGTCGTGCGCACCGTCGCGAGGCCGTGCTGCCGCATGAGCGGGCGGATGCGCGCACGCAGCCACTCGCGGTAGTCGCGGTTGGCGTACGCACCTCGGCCGTAGACGCGCCCGTAGAGCGGCAGGAGATGCGGGTGCGCCTCGCGCAACCAGGCGAGGTACCACTCGCGGGCGCCGGGTCGCAGGTGCAGCGAGGACGCGATCGCGCTCGTGGCACCGGCCTCGGCGATCGACGCGAAGGCTCGCTCCAAGTGCTCGCGGGTGTCGGTGAGCCCCGGCAGCACGGGCATCGCGAACACCGCGCAGTCCAGGCCCGCGTCGCGCACGGCGCGCACGGTCGCGAGCCGTGACCGCGTCGTCGGCGTGCCCGGCTCCACCTCCTGCTGCAGCTCGTCGTCGAAGATCGCGATCGACATCGCGACCGACACCGGCACGTCGCGCGCGATCGAGGCGAGCAGCGGCAGGTCACGGCGCAGCAGCGTGCCCTTCGTGAGGATCGAGATCGACGCTCCGTGGCGCGCGAGCGCACGGAGCACGCCCGGCATGAGCCGGTAGCGGCCCTCGGCGCGCTGATACGGATCGGTGTTCGTGCCCAGCTGCACCGCATCGACCTCGCGCCTGGCGCCCGCGAGCTCGCGCTCGAGCACCGCGACCAGGTTCGCCTTCACGACGATGCGCGAGTCGAAGTCGGCGCCCGCATCGAGGTCGAGATACGTGTGGGTGTTGCGTGCGAAGCAGTAGCGGCACGCGTGCTGGCAGCCGCGGTAGGGATTGATCGTCCAGGTGCCGCCCATGAACCCGTCGCCCGGCACGCGGTTCAGGGCGCTCTTCGCGGTGACCTCCAGGAACGAGGTGCCGTCGAATCCAGGCGTCGGCCACTGCTCGAGCACGCTCGCGCGCTCCTGCAGCCCCGGCAGCGCGTCGGCGTCGACGTGCGTCGCCGTCTGCCCGTCCCATCGCATGCCACTATTCGAACACACGTTCGAGCCTCGCGCAAGCGGCAGCCGTCCGCGGCTAGGGTGCAGTGCGTGAGGGCGAGTCGACGGATGCGGGTCCTGCGGCCCGCGCTCTGGGCGACCGCGATCGTGGTGGCGTTCACCGCGCTGCTGACGCGCGCGCTGCGCCGTCCCGTCGCCGTGTGGCTGGAGACGCCCGTGGAGCACGGCGGCTGGGCACTGCTGGTCGCCTCCGCGGTCGTCGCCACCGTCGGGCTCGGCGGAGCCTCGCTCTGGCACGCGTTCGTGCTCACCAGGCTCGTGCGCGTGCGCCGCGTCGATCTGCTCATCGCCGCGCTGGGCGTGGGGGTGCTCGCGCTCGCGCTCGCGATCGCGGCGGCCGCGGCGATCGACGCTGCGGCAGCGCGGGCGATGCTGCTGCTCGCGCTCCCGCTCTGGGCCGCGGGCATCGCGAGCGCAAGCCTCGCCATGGCGATCTTCATCCACCTGCGGCGCGGGCGGATGCCCGCCACGCCGGGCACGGTGCTCATCCTGGGCGCTGGGCTGCGAGGCCGGGAGGTCGGTCCGCTGCTGCGCCGGCGCGTCGAGCGCGGCGCCGAGCTGTGGCGTCGCTCGCTCGAACACCGACCGGATGCGCGCATCGTGGTCTCCGGCGGGCAGGGGCCCGACGAGGAGCGCACCGAGGCGTCGGCGATGGCCGAGCACCTCGTCCGCCACCTGCGGGTGCCGGCGACGGCGATCGACCTGGAGGAGGCGTCGACCACGACGCGCGAGAACCTCGAGCGCTCCCGCGAATTCGTGATCGGACCGGGCAGGGCACCGCTCGCGGTGGTGACGAGCGAGTACCACGCCTTCCGCACCGCTGGGCTGCTCGCGAAGGTCGGCATCGACGGCGTCGTGGTCGGCGCGTGGACGCGGCGCTCCTACCTGCCGGGAGCGGTGGTGCGTGAGGCACTCGCGGTCGCTGCCGAGCATCGGTGGTGGAGCGCAGGGCTGGCTGCCGCGCTCTGGTCGCTCGCGGCCTGGCTGCTGCTCCAGCAACCGTAGGATTGGAGTCCGCAGGGCTCACGGCCGTGAGCCCGGAGGACTCCAGATCGAGGAGCGCCGCGCGAGCGCGGCGCGTCACGAGATCTCCCGGACGCAGCCCAGAAGAGTTGGAGACGCATTGTCTGAGATCACACGCGCAGAGGTCCAGCACCTGGCTGGGCTCGCTCGCATCGCGCTGACCGACGACGAGGTGACGAGCCTGACGACCGAGCTGTCGCAGATCGTCGATGCCATCGCCACCATCCGCGAGGTCGCGGGCGACGACGTGCCCGCCACGAGCCATCCGGTGCCGATGGACAACGTGCTGCGTGACGACGTCGTGGGCGAGACCCTCACGCACGAGCAGGCGTTCGCGGGTGCGCCCGGCCACGACGGCGAGCGGTTCCGCGTCAGCGCGATCCTGGGGGAGGAGCAGTGATGGAGCAGTCGACGAACGACCTGACGCGGATGCACGGGCACGAGCTCGCGGCGCTGCTGCGCTCGCGGGACATCTCGAGCGTCGAGGCCACCCGCGCGCACCTCGACCGCATCGCGGCGGTCGACGGCGAGATCCACGCGTTCCTGCACGTCAACGACGGCGCGCTCGAGCAGGCGGAGGCGATCGATGCCCGTCGCGCTGCAGGCGAGCGGCTCCACCCCCTCGCGGGCAGCCCGGTCGCCATCAAGGACGTGCTCTGCACGATCGGGATGCCGTCGACCTCCGGCTCCAGGATCCTCGAGGGCTGGGTCCCGCCGTACGATGCGACCGTCGTCGCGCGCCTGAAGGCCGCTGGGCTCGTGGCGCTCGGGAAGACGAACATGGACGAGTTCGCGATGGGCTCGTCGACCGAGCACTCCGCGTACGGCCCCACGCGCAACCCCTGGGACACCGACCGCATCCCCGGTGGCTCCGGGGGCGGCTCCGCGGCCGCTGTCGCCGCATTCGAGGCCCCGTTCGCGCTCGGATCCGACACCGGCGGCTCGATCCGCCAGCCCGCTGCCGTCACCGGCACCGTCGGCGTCAAGCCCACCTACGGCGGCGTGAGCCGCTACGGCGCGATCGCGCTCGCATCGAGCCTCGATCAAGTCGGCCCGGTCACGCGCACGGTGCTCGACTCAGCGCTCGTCCACGACGTGATCGGCGGCTTCGACCCGCACGACTCGACGAGCCTCGATCGCACCTGGCCGTCGTTCGCAGCCGCGGCTCGGCAGGGCACCGAGACCGGCAGCCTCACGGGGCTCAAGGTCGGCGTGGTCAAGGAGCTCGACAGCGAGGGCATCGCGCCCGATGTGCAGGCGCGGTTCCAGGAGACGGTGCAGCTGCTGACGGATGCCGGCGCCGAGGTCGTGGAGGTCTCCTGCCCGTCGTTCGAGTACTCGGTCGCGGCCTACTACCTGATCCTGCCCGCGGAGGCGTCGTCGAACCTCGCGCGGTTCGACTCGGTGCGCTTCGGCATGCGCGTCGAGCAGCCGGGTCAGACCGTCGAGGACGTCATGGCGGCCAGCCGCGAGGCGGGCTTCGGGCCGGAGGTGAAGCGCCGCATCATCCTGGGCACCTACGCACTCTCGGCCGGCTACTACGACGCCTACTACGGCTCGGCGCAGCAGGTGCGTACGCTCATCCAGCGCGACTTCGATGCCGCGTTCGAGCAGGTCGACCTGCTCATCAGCCCTGCGGCGCCCACGACGGCGTTCAAGATCGGCGAGAAGATCGACGATCCGCTGGCGATGTACGTCAACGACATCACCACGATCCCCGCCAACCTCGCGGGGATCCCCGGGATGGGCCTGCCGATGGGCCTGGGCGACGACGGCATGCCCGTCGGCCTGCAGCTGCTCGCCCCGATGTTCGAGGACGTGCGGCTCTACCGCGCAGGGGCGACCATCGAGGCCCTGCTCGCCGACCGCTGGGGCGGCATCCTCACCACCAAGGCACCGGCTCTTCGTGACGCCGCCTCCGGCGGCTCCTCAGGGAACGGGAACGATCGAGAGGGCGTGCAGCGATGAAAGACAAGCTGATGGACTTCGACAAGGCGCTCGAGCTGTTCGAGCCCGTCCTCGGGTTCGAGGTGCACGTCGAGCTCGGCACCCGGACGAAGATGTTCTCGGCGGCGCCCAATCCGGCGCATCCGGACTTCCACGACGCGGCGCCCAACACGCTCATCGACCCGCTGAGTCTCGGCCTGCCGGGCAGCCTGCCGGTGACGAACGCGCTGGCGGTGCGCCACTCCATCTCGCTCGGGCTCGCGCTCG
The DNA here is from genome assembly GCF_045064095.1 of Agrococcus sp. Ld7. Classification (NCBI taxonomy): domain Bacteria; kingdom Bacillati; phylum Actinomycetota; class Actinomycetes; order Micrococcales; family Microbacteriaceae; genus Agrococcus; species Agrococcus sp. Ld7. Next base: position 91,580 of record NZ_JBISGY010000030.1, read on the forward strand.
GCTGCGAGATCGCCGAGCGCTGCCGCTTCGCGCGGAAGAACTACTTCTACCCCGACACGCCGAAGAACTACCAGATCTCGCAGTACGACGAGCCCATCGCCTTCGAGGGGCAGGTCGAGATAGAGCTCGCGAGCGGGCGAGCGGTCACGGTGCCGATCGAGCGCGCGCACATGGAGGAGGACGCCGGCAAGCTCACGCACGTGGGCGGCGCGACAGGCAGGATCCAGGGCGCCGAGTACTCGCTGGTCGACTACAACCGCGCCGGCGTGCCGCTCGTCGAGATCGTGACGAAGATGATCTTCGGCGCCGAGCACGACGCGCCCGAGATCGCGAGCGCCTACGTGCGCGCGATCCGCGACATCGTGCTGTCGCTGGGCATCTCCGAGGCGCGGATGGAGCGCGGCAACCTGCGCTGCGACGCGAACGTGTCGCTGCGCCCTCGCGGCTCGGAGCAGCTCGGCACGCGCACCGAGACGAAGAACGTCAACTCGATGCGCTCGGTCGAACGCGCGGTGCGGCACGAGATCCAGCGACAGGCGGCGATCCTCGCCGACGGCGGCACGATCACGCAGGAGACGCGGCACTGGCACGAGGACACCGGTGCGACGAGCCCCGGGCGGCCGAAGTCGGATGCCGACGACTACCGCTACTTCCCGGAGCCCGACCTGCTGCCGGTCGCGCCGAGCCGCGAGCTGGTGGACGAGCTGCGCGCAGCGCTGCCGGAGCAGCCGGTGGCGCGGCGCCGCCGTCTGAAGACGGAGTGGGGGTTCACCGATCTGGAGTTCCAGGACGTCGTGAACGCCGACATGCTGCACCTGATCGAGGCGACCGTGCTCGCGGGAGCCTCGCCGCAGTCGGCGCGCAAGTGGTGGACCGGCGAGATCGCCCGGGTCGCGAACGACCGCGGCGTCGAGGCCGCGAGCCTCGTCGAGCCCGCGCACGTCGCGGAGCTGCAGCGGCTCGTCGACGCGGGCACGCTCAACGATCGGCTTGCGCGACAGGCGCTCGAAGGCGTGATGGCGGGCGAGGGGAGCCCGGCGGCGGTCGCAGAGGCGCGCGGTCTGCAGGTCGTGAGCGACGAGTCGGCGCTCGTCGCTGCGGTCGACGACGCGCTGGCTGCGCAGCCGGACGTGCTGCAGAAGATCCGGGACGGCAAGATCCAGGCAGCCGGCGCCGTGATCGGCGCGGTCATGAAGGCGATGCGCGGGCAGGCTGATGCGGCTCGCGTGCGCGAGATCGTGATCGAGCGAGCGGCCTCCTAGGAGCGGCTTCTCAGGAAACTCTCAATCGCCTAGGTATTCTCGTTTCCAGGACCTCGCATGTGCGGGGAACCGGCGGAGCTTACCCTTGCACCGCCTTCACAGAGAAGGGACCACAATCATGGGAATCATCGGTTGGATCGTTCTCGGCCTTGTGGCCGGCGCCATCGCGAAGCTCATCCTCCCCGGCAAGCAGGGCGGCGGCTGGATCATGACGCTCATCCTGGGGGTCGTCGGCGCACTGCTCGGCGGCTTCATCGGCTCGGCGATTTTCGGCGTTGGCCTCGAGGAGTTCTGGTCGATCCAGACGTGGCTGCTCGCCATCGGCGGCGCGATCATCGTGCTGCTGATCTGGGGCCTGCTCACCAAGAACCGCGGACGCACGGCCGCCTGACGGCCGTTCCTGAACAGAGAAGGGGGTTGCCTGCTGGCAGCCCCCTTCTTCGTGTAATCATGGCGCGTCGACACCCGTGAACGCCGCCAGGTCGTCGATGTGGTCGAGGTCCTCGAGGTCGAGCGTCTGCAGGTAGACGCGCTCGACGCCCGCCGCCTGGAGCGCTGATAGTCGATCCTCGACCTCGGCTCGCGTGCCCGCGATGCCGTGCTCGCGCAGCTCCGCCGGCTCGCGCCCGATCGCAGCCGCGCGCCGGTGCACGGCCGCCTCGTCCTCACCGACACAGGCCACGAGCGCCACCGAGCGCACCACCGGCCGCGATCGCCCCTCGGCCTCGATCGCGCGGTCGAGCGCCGCGAAGAGCGGACGGATGCGGTCGAGTGCGGGGAAGGGCAGGTTGTGCTCGTCGGCGAACTGCGCCGCGAGCCGCGGCGTGCGCCGCTCGCCCAGCCCACCCACGATCACCGGCAGGCGATCCTGCGTCGGCTTCGGCAGCGCGGGGGAGTCCACGATCTCGTAGTGCGCCCCGTCGAACGAGAAGCGTGCTCCCTCCGGGGTCTCCCACATGCCCGTGACGACCGCCAGCTGCTCCTCGAGCAGGTCGAAGCGGCGCTTCGGGAAGGGGATGCCGTACGCCGCGTGCTCCTCCGCGAACCACCCGGTGCCGAGCCCGAGCTCGACCCGGCCGCCTGACATCTGATCGACGTTCGCGACCTGCACCGCGAGGATCCCCGGCACCCGGTAGGTGACGGAGGAGACGAGCGTGCCGAGCCGCACCCGCTGGGTGTCGCGCGCGAGGCCCGCGAGCGCCGTCCACGCATCCGTCGGCCCGTAGCCGGGGTCGCCGTCGCCCATCCGCAGGTAGTGGTCGGAGCGGAAGAAGCCGTCGAAGCCGAGCTGCTCGGTGCGGAGCGCCGCGGCGAGCAGCTGGTCGTAGGAGGCGCCCTGCTGGGGCTCGGTGAAGATGCGGAAGTCCATGCCCTCAGCCTACGGAGCCGCCGACACCGCGCTCCGCGTGGTCGGAGTGCCACAAAGGACGCTCGCCGCAGGTCGGCAGGTGCGACGATCGAGGCATGGACTACGGCTACTCGCTCGGCTACTGGAAGGCAGGCCCGCCTGCTGGCGCGCTGGAAGCGGTGCAGGAGGCCGAGCGCCTCGGCTTCGACTCCGTCTGGACGGCGGAGGCATACGGCTCCGATGCCTTCACGCCGCTCGCGTGGTGGGGCGCGCACACGTCGACCATCAAGCTGGCGACCGGCATCGCGCAGCTCTCCGCCCGCACGCCCGCTTCGACGGCGATGACCGCGATGACGCTCGATCATCTCTCGGGGGGCCGCGTCATCCTGGGGCTGGGGATCAGCGGCCCGCAGGTCGTGGAGGGCTGGTACGGCCAGCCCTTCCCGAAGCCGCTGGCACGGACCCGCGAGTACGTGTCGATCATGCGCAGTGTGATGGCGCGCGAGGCTCCGGTGGAGGCTCCCGGCCCACAGCTGCCGCTGCCGCGCACCGGCGAGGGCACCACCGGGCTCGGCAAGGCACTCATCTCGACGCTGCACCCGCTGCGTCCGCACATCCCCATCCACCTCGCAGCGGAAGGGCCGCGCAACACCTCGCTCGCGGCCGAGATCGCCGACGGCTGGCTGCCATTCCTGTTCTCGCCGGACCGCGACGCCGACGCGCGGGCCCTGCTCGCCGAGGGCTTCGCGAAGCGCGACAGGGCGCTCCCGCCCGCCGATGCCTTCGAGGTCTCGGTGCCGGTGCCGATCGTCGTCGATGACGATCTCGACACCGCCGCCGACCGGCTGCGCCCGATGATCGCGCTGTACGTCGGCGGCATGGGCGCGAAGGGCGCCAACTTCCACTTCGATGCGGTCGCGCGGCTGGGCTTCGAGGCGGAGTGCCTGGAGATCCAGGAGCACTACCTCGCCGGGCGCAAGGCCGAAGCGATCGCCGCCGTGCCGATGCGACTCATCGATGAGATCGCGCTCGTCGGACCGGCCGAGCGCATCCGTGACGGACTGGAGCGCTGGGAGGAGTCGGTGGTGACGCGGATGCTCGTGCAGGGCGACGCGACCGCGCTCCGGGCGATCGCGCAGCTGCGCGGCTGACCGCTCGCGCCTCACGCCGCCGGCGGCGTTTCAGGCGCGCCCGCATCCGGACCATCCATACGATCGAGCGGTGCAGATGGATTGGGACAGCTGGGGCGGCGACGTGCTCTCCGCAGAGGCCAAGGCTGCGCGGACGCCTCCGCCCCCGAAGCGCGTGCCGGCCGCACGCGAGCTGGTGGTCGAGCGACACGACGGCTACGTCGGTGCTGTCGTGCGCGTCGAGGCCGGCAGCGTGCACCTCGAGGACAGGCGTGGCGCGGTGCGCGCGTTCCCACTCGGGCGCGGGTTCTTCATCGACGGTGTCGAGGTCGAGCTCGTGCCCGCGGTCGCCGCCGCAGCGGGTCCGACCCGTACCGCATCCGGTTCGAGGGCGGTCTCCGGGGTGCGGGCGCGCGTCGCGCTGCCCAGCCGCATCCTCGTCGAGGGCGTGCATGACGCCGAGCTGGTCGAGCAGGTGTGGGGCCACGACCTGCGCGTGGAGGGCGTGGTCGTGGAGCCGCTGCACGGCGCCGACGACCTGGCGGCGATCGTCGCCGAGTTCGCGCCGAGCCGCGGCCGCCGCCTCGGCATCCTGCTCGACCACCTGGTGCCGGGCTCGAAGGAGTCACGGATCGCCACGACGGTGACGAGCGGGCGCTACGGGGCGCACGTGCGGATCGTCGGGCACCCCTTCATCGACATCTGGCAGGCCATCAAGCCCGCCCGGCTCGGCATCCAGGCATGGCCGGAGGTGCCGAAGGGCGAGGATTGGAAGCGCGGCACGCTCAGGCGCCTCGGCATGCCGCACGGAAGTCAGGACGACGTGGGACGCGCGTGGCAGCGCATCCGCTCGCGCGTGCGCGATTGGAACGACCTCGAGCCCGAGCTGCTCGGTCGCGTCGAGGAGCTCATCGACTTCGTCACCGCGCAGGAGTGATCGGACCGAACCCATCCGGATCGGGGACGGCGCCGAACCCCCGGTGCACGCAATCGAAAGCACCCACCAGGTGCTCGTGCACGAAGGAGTCACACCATGCAGAAGTCAGCGTTCTACCGAGCGGTCGCCGGGGTCGGCGCCGTCGCAGTCGTCCTCGGAGCCAGCGCCTGCTCGCCCATGAGCGATCCGGCCACCAGCCAGGCACCCGAGACCTCCGCGACGCCCATGGAGTCCATGGACGCGGGCTCGATGCTCATGCCTTCCGGCACCGGCGATCCCTTCACTGACGCACGCACGGCCGCCAGCCACATGCCGATGACGGCGACGACGCTCGCGGGCGGCTTCGTCACGGCCCTCGACATCCCGGGCGAGGTCGACTCGGACGCGGCGACACTGCGCGCCGACCTGACCGCGCTGCTGCAGGAGCACGTCTACCTCGCAGGCATCGCCGTCGCCACCGCGTACCACGCGGGTGCGGACTCTGCGCAGTTCGAGGCCGCCGCGGCCGCGCTCGACACCAACTCGGTCGACCTCTCCGAGGCTGTCGGCTCGTTCTCCGACGAGGATGAGGCCGAGGCCTTCCTGGCGCTGTGGCGCGAGCACATCGGCTACTTCGTCGACTACGCGGTCGCCGTCAAGGGCGGGGACGACGCCGCGGCCGACGAGGCGACCATGAACCTGCAGGGCTACACCGGCGAGGCCGGCGCCTTCTTCGAGGAGATCTCGGGCGGCGTGCTGCCCGCAGACGCGATCGCCGAGAACCTCGTCATGCACGTCGAGACCCTCAGCGCCGCGATCGATGCGTTCGCAGCGGGCGAGCCGACCGCGACCGACACGCTGCAGGAGGCCGCGAGCCACGTCGTGATGACGTCAGAGGTGCTCGCCGGTGGTCTTGCCACGACAGGCGCGCTCGAGGGCGATGTCGCCGATGAGGCGTCGACGCTGCGCTCGCAGCTCGTCGCTGGCCTGCAGGAGCACGTCTACCTCGCCAGCATCGCCGTCTTCACGGCGTACACGGCCGAGGACGGCGTCGAGTCGCAGGCGTTCGAGGGCGCAGCGGCAACGCTCGACGCGAACTCGGTGGCCCTCAGCGAGGCCATCGGCACGCTGGCGGGCGAGGAGAACGGCACCGCGTTCCTCGAGCTGTGGCGCGAGCACATCGGCTACTTCGTCGACTACGCGACGGCGATCGCCACGGATGACCAGGCAGCAGCAGACCAGGCGCTGATGGACCTGGACGGCTACCGCCCCACGGCAGGGGCGTTCTTCGAGGAGATCTCGGGCGGCGAGCTGCCGGCTGACGCCATCGCCGATGGCCTCGGCACGCACGTCGAGACGCTCGCGGGCGCGATCGACTCGCTCAAGGAGCAGCTGGTCGACGCCGGCTGATCCAGACAGGGCTGAGGGGCCGCGGCGTTCGCGTCGCGGCCCTTCGTCGTGCGCGCCGGGCCACACCCGCCTGCCGCCGGCTCCGGCTCATTCGAGCCGCATCAGGCGATCGGCTCGACCTCGACCAGCTGCGGCAGCTTCGGGTCGCGACCGTCGCCGGACGAACGGCCGGTGAAGCGTCGGCCGAGCCACGGCAGCACGAACTCGCGGTAGTACGCGAGGCTCCGGGGGCCCTCGGCGGTGCTCGCCGCGGCGAGGTCGCGCCAGCCATCCGGTGCCTGGTGGCCGAGCGCTCGCAGCACGTTGCGCGCGACATGCGCGTGCCCCGCGGCGTTCAGGTGCAGCCGATCGACCGACCAGAACCGCGCGTCGCGCAGCTCGGGGTCGGCCCAGTTGTCGACGTAGGGCGCATCCAGGTCGCCGACGCGCCGCTCGACCGCTCGGGCGAGCGCGTCGCCGCGGCGTTGCATGACGGCGCCGATCGGCATCACCTGGCTGGGGTTGCCGCCCGAGAGCAGGATCGGCCGGATGCCTGCGTCAGCGATGCGATGCGCGGCGTCGGCGAGCCGCTCGGCGACGTGCTCGATCGAGACGCGCGGGCGCAGGATGTCGTTGCCGCCGCCGTTGATCGAGATCGCGTCCGGCCGCAGGGCGATCGCGGCATCCAGCTGCTCGTGCAGGATGCCGGCGAGCTTGCGACCCCGGATCGCGAGGTTCGCGTAGCGCACGGGGAATCCCTGCGCCGTGGCGAGACCCGCGGCGACGAAGTCTGCCCACCCCCGCACCGAGCCATCCGGCAGCTCATCACCGACGCCCTCCGTGAAGCTGTCGCCCACGGCGACGAATGAACGGATCTCCTGCACGGTCTCAGCCACCGGCCCAGCCTACGACCGCCCGCCTGAGGCGCGACGCGCGATCGCGCGCAGGCTAGGCTAGGGGTCAACACGGGAGTCCGGTGCGCCGGGCTGAGAGGAAGATCGCAATCTTCGACCGTCACACCTGATCTGGATCATGCCAGCGCAGGGAGACACAACACCCGTGCCATCTCACTCGGAGAAAGGCACTCATCATGACCACCACATCCACCGCGCCCGCGAAGCGCACCAGCAGCTGGCGGGTCGTCGACATCGTCGTCGCTGCCGTCCTCGGAGTCGCCACCGGCCTCATCTTCGTGCTCTGGAACGGCGTCGGCTACGTCTGGTTCAGCGCCATGGACGCCCTCACGCCCGGCTTCGGCGGCCTGGCCGCAGGCATCTGGCTGCTGGGCGGCGTGCTGGGCGGCCTCGTGATCCGCAAGCCGGGTGCGGCGCTGTTCGTCGAGCTGCTCGCCGCAACCGTCTCGATGCTGCTGGGCAGCCAGTGGGCGATCGAGACCGTCTATGCGGGCATCGCGCAGGGTCTCGGCGCCGAGCTCATCTTCCTGCTGTTCGCCTATCGGCGCTTCGGCCTGCCGGTCGCGATGCTCGCAGGCGCCGGCGCCGCGGTCGCGGCGTGGGTGCTCGAGCTCTTCACATCCGGCAACCTCGCGATGAGCGGCGAGTTCCTCGTGATCTACTTCGCGAGCCTCGTGGTGTCGGGTGCGCTCCTCGCCGGCCTCGTCGGCTGGCTGCTGACGCGAGCGCTTGCATCGACCGGCGTGCTCGACCGCTTCGCGTCGGGTCGGTCGCGCGGCAAGTGACCGGTTCTCGCGTCCGCGCGAGCGGATGGGGCTGGCGGCACGCCGGTCGCCATGCGCCTGCGCTCGCCGGGCTCGATCTCGACATCGAGCCCGGCGAGCGGGTGCTGCTGCTCGGGCCGTCCGGCGCGGGCAAGTCCACGCTGCTGTCGGCGCTGGCCGGGGTGCTCGGCGGCGAGGACGAGGGCGACGAGTCCGGTGCGCTGAGCGTCGACGGGGCCCACCCGTCGACGCTGCGCGGCACCGCGGGACTCGTGCTGCAGGATCCGCAGGCGAACACGATCATGTCGCGCGTCGGCGACGACGTGGCGTTCGGCTGCGAGAACCTCGCCGTGCCGCGGGATGAGATCTGGCAGCGGGTGCGCCACGCCCTCGATGCCGTCGGCCTCGAGGTCGCGCTCGACCGCTCGACGGCGGCGCTCTCCGGCGGGCAGCGGCAGCGACTCGCGCTGGCGGGCGTGATCGCGATGCGGCCGGGGCTCATCCTGCTGGACGAGCCGACCGCGAACCTCGACCCCGCAGGGGTGCTCGAGGTCCGGGATGCGGTGGCGCGTGTCGCCGACGCCACGGGCGCGACGCTCGTGGTGGTGGAGCACCGCGTCGAGACGTGGCTGCCGGTCGTCGATCGCGTGGTGGTGCTGGCCGCCGGCGGCGGTGCCGTCGCAGATGGCACCCCGGCGCGCGTGCTCGACGCGCATCGCGAGCCGCTCGCGGCCGATGGCGTGTGGGTGCCGGGCATGCCCGTGGACATCGCCCGCGGCCATCGCTCGCCGGGCGGCCCGCTCTTGGCGCTCGACGCCGTGCAGGCGGGCCGCGGCGACCTGCCGGTGCACGAGCCGGTCACGATCGACATCCGCGCCGGTGAGTGCCTGGTCGTCACGGGCCCCAACGGTGCGGGGAAGTCGACGCTGGCGCTCACGCTCGCCGGCCTCATGCCGCCGGTGCGCGGATCGGTGCGCGCCAGTGAGGCACTGCGTGCTCCGGACCTCCGCGAATCCGCACCGCTGCGGTGGCGACCGAAGCAGCTGGCGACGCGCATCGGCACGGTGTTCCAGCAGCCCGAGCATCAGTTCGTCGCCGCTCGCGTGCGCGACGAGATCGCGGCGGGGCTCCGAGCGCTCGGCCAGCCGCAGGCCGAGATCGACGCGCGCGTCGACGGACTGCTCGCCGCACTGCGCCTTGACGCGCTGGCCGACGCGAATCCGTTCACGCTCTCGGGTGGTGAGCAGCGGCGACTCTCGGTCGCGACCGTGCTCGCGCCCGCGCCGCGAGTGATGGTGCTCGACGAGCCGACGTTCGGCCAAGACCGTCGCGCCTGGCGAGAGCTCGTGCGCCTGATCGCATCGCTCGTGGACGACCGAGGCTGCGCGGTCGTCGCGGTCACGCACGACGCCGACGTCGAGCGCGTGCTCGGCGATCGGACGCTGCGGCTGGGGGAGTCATGACAGACATTGCTCGTGCGACGCCCGTTGCCGCGCGGTTGCTGCCGCTGGAGCGGGCGAACCCGGTCACGCCGTTCCTCGCCGCGCTGCTCTACTCCATCCCCATGCTGCTGACGATCGATCTCGTCTCAGCGGGCGTTGCTCTCGCCGGGTGGGCGATCGCGTTCGCGGCGGCCGGTATCGGGCCGCGCACGGTGTTGCGGCGCTCCTGGCCGCTGCTCATCGCCGCGCCGCTGTCCGGCATCAGCATGCTGCTCTACGCCGAGCCTGCTGGCCGCATCCATGCGCAGGTGTGGCTGGCGATCATCAGCGATCAGTCGATCGAGCTGGCGCTCGCGATCAGCCTCCGCGTGCTGGCGGTGGGCGTGCCGACGCTCGTGGGGATCGTGGGCCTGGATCCGACGAGGCTCGCGGATGGGCTCGCTCAGGTCGCGCACCTTCCGCACCGCTTCGTGCTCGCAGCCCTCGCCGGCGTGCGGCTGTTCGGTGTGCTGGGCGAGGACTGGCGGCAGATCGCCCTCGCGCGGCGAGCGCGCGGGCTCGGCGACACCGGCGCGGTGCGGCGCGCGCTGCAGGCGGCATTCGCGCTGCTCGTGGTCGCCCTTCGGCGCGGCGGCACCCTCGCGACGGCGATGGAGGCTCGCGGCTTCGGTGGTCCGGAGCGCACCTGGGCGCGGCCCTCGACCGTCGGCAGGGCCGACCTGGTGCTGCTTGTCATCACCGTCGCCATCACGGCACTCGCAATCGGCGTCTCGCTCGCGACCGGCTCGTTCCGACCGGTCTGGGAGGGCGCGTGGTGATCACGATCATCGACGGGCGCTCCGGGTCGGGCAAGACGGCGCTCGCGGCTCAACTGGCGAACGAACTCGGAGCCCGCGTCATCCACATGGATGACCTCTATGCGGGCTGGCACGGGCTCGCGGCAGGCTCTCGTCTGCTCGAGCGAGGCATCCTGCTGCCGATCGCGCGCGGTGAGACGGCGCACTGGCGGCGCTGGGATTGGCTCGCGGGCGACTGGGGCACCGCAGACCACGCGGGGCCGGCGGAGTCGCTCGTGATCGAAGGCTGCGGGTCGCTCACGATCGAGAGCCGTGAGCATGCGGATCGCGCCATCTGGTTGGAGGCGCCGGAGCGCGTGCGACGTGCTCGAGCGCTGCGGCGCGACGGGGAGGACTCCTGGTGGACGCTGTGGCGCGAGCAGGAGGATCTCCACATCAGCGCGAACCGCCCGGCGCTGCTCGCCGACGAGGTGCGACACACCGGCTGAGCTGCACCGATGAGCACGCTGCCAGCCCAGTCGGCGGCCGCATCCTGTTGCCTGCCGCTGCCCGCGGCGCTCGTGCCGCTGCCTGCGGCGCTCCTGCCGCTGCCTGGCGCGCTCCTGCCGCTGCCCGCGGCGCTCACATTTCGCCCAGGCTCTCCCCACCACGTGCGCGTAGTCTGACCGCCGGCATCCCGCATGCCACCGACTTCGAGGAGGCCCCATGCCGTTCAAGACCAAGGCACTGCAGAAGACCGCACCGGATCAGCCGTTCCGGGTCACCGAGATCGAGCGCCGCGACCCGCGCGCGCACGACGTTGTGATCGCGATCAAGGCGGCGGGCATCTGCCACAGCGACATCCACACGACCCGCGACGAGTGGGGCAAGGCGCCGTTCCCGCTGACGGTCGGCCACGAGATCGCCGGCATCGTCGAAGCGGTCGGCGACGCCGTGACCAAGCACGCGGTGGGCGACCGGGTGGGCGTCGGCTGCCTGGTCGACTCGTGCGGCGAGTGCGAGCAGTGCCTCGCCGACGAGGAGCAGGACTGCCTGCGCGGCAACGTCGGCACCTACGCCTCGAAGGACAGGGATGGGTCGATCACGCAGGGCGGATACGCGGAGCACGTCGTCGTCGACGAGCGCTTTGTGCTCGGCATCCCGGAGGGGATCGAGCTCGACGTCGCGGCACCGCTGCTGTGCGCCGGCATCACGCTGTACTCGCCGATCGACCGCTGGGGAGTTGGCGAGGGCAAGGCGGTCGCAGTGATCGGACTCGGGGGCCTCGGCCACATGGGCGTGCAGATCGCGGCCGCGAAGGGCGCGGACGTGACGGTCCTGTCGCGCTCGCTCGCGAAGGCGGATCTCGCGGCAGAGCTCGGCGCATCCCGCACCATCGCGACGGGCGAAGAGGATTGGGACGCTGAGCTCCGAGGCACGTTCGACGTCATCCTGAACACCGTCAGCGCCGACCTCGACCTCGACCGCTACCTGCGGCTGCTGAAGCCCCACGGGGCAATGGTGAACGTCGGGTTGCCGCCCGACGCCCAGTCGCTCGGTCTCGGTTCGCTCATTAGCGGCGGCAAGGTGCTTGCGGGCTCGAACATCGGCGGCATCCGTCAGACCCAGGAGATGCTCGACTTCTGCGCGCAGCACGGCATCGGTGCTGTCATCGAGCGGATCGGCGTCGCGGATGCGGATGCAGCCTACGACCGCGTCGTCGACGGCGACGTCAAGTTCCGCTTCGTGATCGACACGGCCACGTTCGCCGACGAGGAGGTCGTGCCTTCCACTTGAGCCGGGCGCACCGCGGTCAGAACGGCAGTGCGGCGGGTGGGGCGTTGGATTGCTCGGGTTCGCCGCGTTCGTGGGTGCCTCGTGGCCGGTCGTCGGTGGTTGTTGTGGTGGTGAAGCGTGGGCCTTGGGGTTGGGGTTCGTCGCGGTAGGTGTCGCCGAGGGGGTTGGTCCATTCGAGGATGCCGTCGGCGAGTTGTTGGACGGCCCAGCGGGTGGCGTGCTTCATGGTGTGGTGGCGTCGGCAGAGGTGGGCGAGGTTGGCGAGGGCGGTGGTGCCGCCGTCGGCGTAGGCGCGGGTGTGGTCGGTGTCGGCGCGGCTGACGGGGTTGTTGCAGCCGGGCCAGCGGCAGTGGCCGTCGCGGGCTTTGAGCCAGCGGCGCATGGCGCGGTTGGGCGGGTAGGTGTCGACGGTGATGGGGATGCCGGTGACGGGGTGGAGGAAGAGTCGTTCCCAGGTGATGGTGTCGGCGGCGAGTGCGCGGATGGTGGCGGCGTCGACCAGGATGCGGCCATCGAGCATGGCGGGGTACTGCAGCTCCGGGTCCGGCGGGCCCTGGCGCCCGCCCGCGCCATCTCCCGCGTCTTCGCCACTGCCCGCCTCAGCGTCAGCGCCGTCGTCGCGCCGCTGCATGTCGTCGAGCAGCAGGGTGGTTGCGGGGATGGTGACGGCGATGGTGGCGGTGAGGGTGTTGACGCCGGTGAGGTCGTCCGGGACCTGACCGCACAGCAGCAGTTCGAGGAACGCGTCGGCACGGTATTGGTCGAAGGTGCGCGGGTCGTCCTTGTCCTTGGCTCGGGCGGCCTGGCTGAGCCGGTCGAGGGTGCCGTAGCCGAGCGCGGCGGGTACGCGGCCGGCGAGGACGACCATCCCGTCGCCGGCGTCGTCGACCCACACGGCCCGCTGCTCGCGGGCGAGATCGTGCCGCTGCTGCAGCGGGGCGGTGAGGGCCCGGTCGACGATCAGCTTCGCGCGCGACCGCAACCGGCCAGGCGTGGTGGTCTCGGCGATCGCGACCAGCGCCGCCTCCACCCGGGCCCGCTCGTCGGCGTCGACGTTCGCATCCAGGCGCAGCGCCCGGGTGGCCTGGTCGATGGTGCGCAGGTGCCCGGCGGTGATCCGGCCAGCCTTGTGGGACTGGTGCGCCAGCGGCAGCTCCCGCACCAGCTGCCAGGCGCCGGTCATGCGCTGCTCGATCGTGCGATCCGACAAGCGCAACTCGGCCGCCAGCACCGACGCGCTCTCACGCCGGGCGGTATCGATGTTGCCGCCGCCGTCGAGCAGCTGCGACAGGCGGGCGGCGAACAGCTCCCGCTTCTCCGCCTCCAGCCTGGCCGTGCGCGCCTCCAACGCCCGCATGCGGCCCACGAACTCGGCCTCCGCGGCCAGCTCACGCGTGTAGTCGGAATCGGCTGGCACGGGCAGTTCGGGGACGGTCATGCGGCCGTCGACCACCGCGTCGATCTCCGCCTCCGACAGCGCAGCGAGCCGCTCCGCCCAGTCGCGGTCGTCGGCATCCAGCGACGCCTGCAGCTCATCGGCGGACTGCCCGAACGGGTCGATGGCGCCGGCGCGGATCGCGGCGATGTAGTCCTCGCCATCGATGCCCCAGGTGTCCATGAGCGAAGGAAACCATGGGCCACTGACATGGAGAGCGTTCTCCACAGGGCGACGTCGGGGACGGTTTCGGTCTCGTGACGCGGACGCCTCCGGCGACCGCTCCTCGACCTACGAAGGTGGGACGCCGACGGCTACGCCGCCTGCTCCTCGACCTACGAAGGTGGGACGCGGACGGCTGCGGTGGGCGCTCCTCGACCTACGACGGTGGGACGCGGGCGGCTGCGGTGGGCGCTCCTCGACCTACGGGGGTGGGATGCGGGCGGCTGCGGCGGGGCTGCTCGACCTACGGGGTGCGGCGGGGCGGAGGAGGGGCTAGGCCCAGCCGAGCTGGTGCAGCTGCTCGTCGTCGATGCCGTAGAAGTGGGCGATCTCGTGCACAAGCGTCGTGCGGACCTCCGAGCGCAGCTCGTCGAGCGTCTCGGCCGTCTCCGTGTGCGGCAGTCGGTAGACCATGATGCGGTCGGGCAGCTCGCCGAAGCCGTAGTTGCCGCGCTCGGTGATGGCGACGCCCTCGTAGAGCCCGAGCAGGTCCTCATCGGGGTGCTCGTCCTCGACCAGGAAGACCACGTTGTCGAGCCCTTCGACCATCTCATCGGGCAGCTCGTCCAGCACAGCGGTCACGAGCTCCTCGAACGCCTCCAAGCGCATCTCGACCATCGACCCACCCCGTTCCGCACCTGCGTCGGAGCCTATCCGCCTTCCGGTCCGCACCCCGCTGCTAGCGTCGACAGCGATGAGCAACCCAGGCCCTGCGCAGCGTCCGCCCCGCCCACCCCGTCCCCAGCACGTGCTCGAGGTGCTCGGCAGCGAACGCATCGCCCCGAGCATGGTGCGCGTGCACCTCGGCGGACCCGGCCTGGCAACCTTCAGCCCGAACGAGTTCTCCGATGCCTACGTGAAGCTCATCTTCGTCAAGCCAGAGCTCGGACTGCAGCCGCCGTACGACCTGGCCGAGCTGCGACGGAGCCTGCCGCCGGACGACATCCCGGTGACGCGCACGTACACCGTGCGCGAGGTCGGCGCCGAATCCATCTCGCTCGACTTCGTCACCCACGGTGATGACGGTGGGCTCGCCGGTCCGTGGGCCGAGAACGTGCAGGTCGGGGAGCGGATCGCGCTCTCCGGCCCAGGCGGTGCCTACGCCCCGGATCCTGCCGCCGACTGGCATCTGTTCGTGGGCGACGAGTCCGCGCTGCCCGCGATCGCACGTGCGATCGAGTCGCTGCCGCCGGATGCGCAGGGCATTGCGATCCTGGAGGTGCGGGATGCGACCGAGCAGCTCGACATCGCCGCGCCGGCCGGCGTCGAGCTGCGCTGGCTGCATCGCGGTGCGCCGCGCCAGGAGACCGTCGGTCTGCTCGCCGAGACCGTGGCGGCGCTCGAGTTCCCCGAGGGACGCGTGCACGCGTTCGTGCACGGGGAGCGAGAGTCGATGAAGGCGATGCGCGATGAGCTGCTCGTTCGCCGCGGGCTCGAGCGCACACAGGTGTCGCTGTCGGGCTACTGGGCGCAGGGCCGCACCGAGGATCGGTTCCAGGCTGAGAAGCGCGAGCCGATCGGCGTGGTCCTGCCGCCGGAGCGCTGACCCGCGGGGCTGCGCGTGCGCGAACTCGCACTTCGCGCCAGGATGATCGGCATGGACGATGCGATGGAGACCGCGATCCTCGAGCTGCTCGCCGCGCGTCGCGAGGGCGCGACCATCTGCCCGAGCGATGCCGCTCGTCGCGTCGCAGGAGATGACCCGGCCGACTGGCGGCCGCGCATGGATGAGGCGCGGGCCGCGGCGGCGCGGCTCGTCGATCGCGGGGAGGTCGTCATCACCCAGGGCGGCGAGCCGGTCGATCCGCAACTCGCGCGCGGCCCGATCCGCATCCGGCTCGACGGCTGATGCGAGCGCGATGCGCGGTCTCGCATCGCGCTACTGGTACGTCACCAGATCGGGCACCGGAGAGACGTCGCGCATGGTCTGCTCGGGAGTGAGCATGGGGAGGTCTTCGTCGTAGAAGTTCTTCCAGCCCCAGTGCAGCCCAGCGGGGGCGTCACGCATCAGCGCTGCCCAGGTGGCCTGCTTCGCGGGCTGCGAGCCGAGCCCATCGACGTGGATGAGCATCGCGAGCTCCGGCCGCCTCATCTCGAGCGTGTCCCGATCCGTGATCATGTCCAGGCGGAACTGGTGCAGCACGAACATCTTCTGCGGCAAGCCGCGCTCGTTCGTGAGATCCGCGAGCCAGGTGACCACGCTGTTGATCTCGGTGGCGCTGACGGAGCCGATCTGCCGCAGGTGCACCTCGTCAGGGGCGAGGCGCCACTCGGGGTCGAGCGCGAGCCCGACATGCGGCAGCTCGAGCAGCGACTGGTACTGCTTCGCCTGGGTGAGGAAGTCGGCCCGTCCGGGCTGCAGATCGATCACGACCGAGATGCCCGCCTCGCCGGCCGCATCGATCAGCGGTCGCAGCGATTCGACCGGCAGCTCGTTCGAGTAGTTGCCATCCGCCCCAGCTTGACCAGCCGCGACCGTCGCGATGACCTCGAACATCGGCACCACGGTGCTGTCCGTCAGTGCCTCGTACGGGGCCGCGACCTCGCGGGCGCGCTGCACCGACCCGGCGACATCCTGCTCGCCGAGCACGCCGAGCACGCTCGTGCTCGGCGTGCCGTAGAGCGCGACGAACTGGCGCTCGTCGAACACGAGCTGTCCGCCGCCCGGCAGCTGGAAGCCGCTGCGCGCGGCGCGCACCCGCCAGTCCAGTGCGGGGTCCTCGCTGAACGCGGCCCCGATCGCGAGCGTCCTGCTCGTGGTGGAGGCGTGCAGGGCATCGATGACGGATGGCGCTGCCTGCGGGTTCGTGGAGCCCTCGGGCATGAGGTGCACGGCGATGCCCGCTGCTCGGGCGGTGGCGATGGCCGCGAGCTGGTCGATGCCGTCGACGGCCAGGGCGACCGTGTCATCGAGGGGCGCCGCGGGCACCGGCTGCGGCAGCGTGCCGGATTGCGGGGCGTCCTCGTCCGAATCAGCAGAGCCGCGCGTTTCGCCGTCGTAGGCAGCGATCGCCGCTGCGAACCCGACAGCGTCGGCTGCGGTCGGCGCGCCGAGCGTCACGCCGACGGCTTCACCCACGGCATCGGCCGAGACCTCGACCCGCTCGGCAGTCAGTGATCCGCCGTCGTCCTCCTCTGCGAGCGGCGCCACCGCGCCGACGATGAGCGCGGACGAGGCCTCGAGTCGCTCCAGTTCTCCCGACAGCGATGGCACCGCATCCTCATCATCGGACGTAGCGGAGGCGGCAGTCGTCGGTGGCGCGGTGGAGGCCTCGGTGGCGCTGGCCGCCGGAGCCAGCAGCAGGGGCACGCCGAGCTCGATCGCAGCTCGCGCGCTCAGCTCCTGCGCCACCGCGTCGCCGGACGCGGCGATGATGACGAGCGGCGAGCTGTCGAACAGCGCCCGACTGGTGGCGAGGGAGGCATCCGCGTCGCTCGCGTCGGCGATCACGGTCAGTGCGGCATCCGGATCGCTCGTCCGCACCATCGCGTCCTGCGACGGCTCGGGGTCGGCGCTCGTGCAGCCGGTCACGAGGAGCGCGACGGCCAGCGGCACCGCGGCGAGGCGGGAGAGACGAGAGCGAGGCGGCATGCCTCAACGCTACGACAGCGGGGGAACGCTGGGGCCTCGAGGATCGGAGATCGTTCGCCGAGCCTGCACCTCAGCCTCCAGATCTGCGGACGCGAGACTGCCGTGGACGCCCGAGCCCGTGGCGACACCGGATGCCATCGCGGCCGCGACCATCGCCATCTGCTCGCTCGCGTTCCCGGCGGCGAACACGCCCGGCACGGCAGTGGTGCCGCGCGCGTCCGCCGCGACCTGCCTGCCCCAGGGCGTCGGAACGGCCGCGCCGCCCAGGCTCTCGAACAGCTCGGTGCGCACCTCGAACCTCGGAGCGACGACGAGGGCGTCGAGGCCGTAGCGCTGCCCGTCGTCGAGTGCCGCTGCCTGCAGCCGGCGTCCGTCGAGCACGAGGCTCACGACGGGTGAGCGGACCACGCGCACGTGCAGCGCTGCGAGCTGCTCCGACTGCTCCGGCGTCGGTTCGGCTGCTCCCTGCAGGAACAGCGTGACGTCGTCACTGAGCTGGCGGAACAGCATGGCGTGGTGGATCGCGATCTCGTCCCTGGTGAGGATGCCGATGCGCTGGTCGCGAACCTCCCAGCCGTGACAGAAGGGGCAGTGCAGCACCGACGTCCCCCACGCCTCCCGGATGCCTGGGATGTCCGGCAGCGCATCGATCAGACCGGTGGCGAGGATGACGCGGCGGGCATGCACCCGGCTCGTCCCGCCGTCGACGTCGATCGTGAAGTCGTCGATCGCACCGCGCGCCGCAGTCGCTTCGCCACGCAGGATCTCCACACCGTAGCCACGCGCCTCCGCACGGCCCCGGGCCAGGAGCTCGCGGGGTGCGATGCCCTCGTTGCCGAGCACGTTGTGCGCGGCATGCGCGGGGGCGTTGCGAGGCTCTCCGGCGTCGATGAGGACGACGCGTCGCCGCGAGCGGGCGAGGGCGATGGCTGCCGCAAGTCCTGCAGCACCTCCGCCGATCACGACCACCTCCGCAGCGACCGTCGCACGCCGGCCCTGCGCGGAATCGTCCGCATTCGCCGCGGTCGACCGGTGCGGCTCGGTCGCGGGCGCAGCCGCCTCCGCGGGTCGCACGGCCACCCAGGTCGCCCGACCCGAGCTGAGCACGATCGTCGAGTCATCGGCCTCGAGGTCGGCGATCGCGCGCTCGAGGCCGGAGGTTTCTGCGGGGCTGAGGCCGTCGGCGATGCGATGCCGCCAGGACTCCAGCTGGTGCTGCAGGTAGCAGGCTCCTTCGACCGTGTCTCCGGCCGCGGCAAGGGTGTGCTCCTCGCGCCGCACCGACGCGAAGCCGGCTGCTGCGAGTGCGTGCGACCATTCGGCCTTCGGCGGGTACCCCGCCGCCTCGAGCTCGGCGACGATGCGGCCGCCGAGCCCCGCCACGCTGCTGCCGAGGTGCTGGGGCTCGAGGGCGAGGGTGCCGTTCATCTCGGTGACGACGATCACGCCACCCGGTCGCAGAGCGGCGAACGCCTGCCGGAGGACCGCCTGCGCGTCGTCGACATGATGCAGCGACAGCGAGGCCCAGATGAGGTCGACGGGGGCCGGGATCAGGCTCGACCAGTCGCCGTCGAGATCGGCGCGGTGCGCCGTGACGCGCTCGGCCACGCCGGCAGCGGCGGCGGCTGAGCCGAGCCGGTCGAGCAGATCCGGGGCGATATCGATGCCGTCGACGCGAGCGTTCGGGAACCGACGGGCCAAGGCGACGGAGCCAGCGCCCGTGCCTGCGCCGAGGTCGATGATCCGGGCGGGTTCGGAGCCGAGCGCGGCCGCGGCGGCGTCGAGCGCGGCCTCGGTCGCGGGTCTGGCGACGGCCGCCCCCAGGTCGAGGTGATGAGCGAGGTCGTCCGCGCCGTGGGCGGCGTGGGACGCACGGTCGCCGCCGAGGGAAACCGGGTCGTGGCGGGACTCATGGGAGGAGGGAGATGATGCGTGCATACGGCAACGGTAGACGTATTCGCGTTTGAGGCATAGTCTTTTGCCTATGACGCAAAGCAATGTGGATGCCGTGGTGCGCCAGCGCGTGCGTGCGCTCCGACTGGCTCGGGGATGGACGCTCGAGACGCTCGCTTCCCGCGCGTTCGTCTCGATCTCGACGTTGAGTCGCATCGAGACGGGGCAGCGCCGCATCGCACTCGAGCAGCTCGTCACCATTGCCCAGGCGCTCGGCACCACGCTCGATCAGCTCGTGGAGCCGGACGACGACGAGGACGTGGTGATCCGTCCCGCGGCCGAATCCATGAACGGCGCAACGCTGTGGCTGCTCTCCCGCGAGCAGGATCGCCGTGGGGTCATGATCGCCAAGATGCGCCTGCAGCCTGATCGGGAGCTGGGCGGACTGCAGGTGCATCCCGGCTACGAGTGGTTCACCGTGCTGCGCGGCATCATCCACCTGCAGCTGGGGGAGCGGACCGTGGTCGTCGATGAGGGGCAGGCGGCGGAGTTCTCCACCATGACGCCCCACGCCGTCCGCGCCCACGGCGGCCCCGCCGAGATCCTCACGATCCTGGATCGCGAGGGCAATCAAGCGCACTTCCCGCGTCGCTCCGCTGAGAAGGAACCGACCGGCTGAGCGCGATTCCGAAGCTGCGGGATGGGACAAGCCTGGGCCAGGCTCGAACGTCCGGCGGGTTACCCGCGTCGAACATCCGAACCTGACCCGTTCGGGGTACCTGAGTAGTACGTTCGGCAACTCCGCCTCCAAGACGAAAACCCTTGTCAACCGTTTGAATCGTGGGGTCTACGAGGTCTCGCGGCGTCCCCGGTGTAGCGCTCCGAGGGACGATCGGGGGCCAGTCGTGAGGACTGTCGAGACGGCTCAAACTTTTCTGACCGCTGCTGAGGTGGACACTCTCGTCGGCGACTACCTGGCCGGGATGGGCGTCAAGCAGCTCGCCGAGCGGTACGGAATCCATCGTGCCACGGTGTTCTCCCACCTCCGCCGCCGGAAAGTGCCGAGTCGTCGACCGGGGCTGGGCTTCGACGAGAAGGCGGAGGCCGTGCGGCTCACGCGGGCGGGTGTCTCGATGCGGGCGATCGGTCGCCGGATGGGCGTAAACCGCAAGGCCGTGCGAGCGGCGCTGGTCGAGGCTGGGCTCATCATGGACGACGCCAGCGACGGTTCATAGCGCACCTCCGCGGAGCTGATCCACTGGGGCTGTCGGCGCACCTCGTCGGTAACGAACGCCGAGAGGAACCGACGATGCCGAGCTTGAGTGAGCTGGCGACCGACGAACGAACCGCGCGAATGGTGCTGTCTATGCTCGTCGATCCCAACGATCCGGTGACGGCCGCGTCCTGGCCCGCCCCGGAGCTGTCGAGATGCTCCGGCTCGCCGAGCGCGATGGAGCGGTCGCGGGTCTCAGCGCCGTGGATGCGCAGGTCTGGCGCGCCCGTTTCAGCGCACCGGAGGCGAAGGACGTGGCTATGAGCATCGGCCGGGTTCAGCAGTCTGATGTTCGAGCGCCGTCTCGATCGTGGACGCCGATTCGGGACGTTCCGCGCCAGCGGCCACGCACCCTTCTGCCCGTGCGGCTGCACCTGGTACTCATGCACGAACTCGCGAATCTCCGACGCCGTGGACCCTGGACCGATAGACATGAACATCGCCTCCTGGCTGATCGTGAAATGATTCACAACCAGCCTGGCGAAGAGGGCGTGTCACGAAACAACGTCCCTGGGCATCACATCGAGACGCGATCCCGGCCGGCGTGTCGGGCCGTTACCGTCGACGGCGGCTCGCGGCCTACCGAGGCTCCGCGGGTCGCGGGAGCAGGGCGACTCGCGTCGCGCTTCACGCGGCGGCCTTCACCGTTCCCATCATCCCGAGGTCCTCGTGATCGAGGATGTGGCAGTGGTAGACCGTGAGGCCCGTAAACCGCGCGAAGTCGATGCGCACCACGACCGAGCCCTGAGCCGGGACGTTCACGACGTCCCGCCACTGGGTGCCGTCGATCGCCGATCCGTTCACCTGGATCAGCTGCATCGGCCAGACGTGCAGGTGGAACGGATGATCCATCGGCGTGGGGTTGCGGATCGTCCACTCCTCCACGGTCTCCGCGCCGACGCGCTGATCGATGCGCCCCGCGTCGAATGCGCGCCCGTCGAAACCCAGGGCCATCATCCCGCCCTGCTGCGGCATGCCCATGCCCATGGTCATGGTGAAGGAGATCTCGCGCCGCGCGTCGGGCGTGTGCGAGCGCAGGTCGGCGTCGGGCGCGCGCGGGGGCACGGCGGGCAGCACCGCGGCGTCGGGCCCGCGAACTTCGACGAAGGCGAGCAGCGCCGGGCCGGAGGAACTGCCCCCGCCGGCCATCATCCCGCCCATCATGGCGGCGCCCCGGTCGTAGCCGAGTGTGCGCAGCTGGGCACTTCCGGTCTGCATCGTCACCAGGAGATCCGCCCTGTTGCCGGGAGCCAGCAGGACCTCATCGACGGCGCGGGGCCGCGGTTCGTGCCCGGAGTCGATGCCCAGGAGCTCCAGCCGCTGACCAGGCAGCGCGAGTCGGAGGTAGCGCGCCGTGCAGGCATTGACGATCCGCCAGCGCTCTCGCTCCCGCGGCCGCGCGACGATCTCGGGCAGCAGTTGACCGTTGACCATCAGGAAGTCGCCCTCCCGGCCCATCATGCGATCTGCCTCCGAAGCGGCAGCGACGGCTCCGCCGGCGAACGAGATGTCCGAGATCACGAGCACCCGCTCGCGGGCGACCGCGAGCGCGTCGTCCTCGACCACGATGGCGCCGAAGAGGCCGCCGAAGATCTGATCGGCGACGTTGCCGTGGTGGTGGGGGTGATACCAGAACACGCCGCTGGGGTGGTCGCGCGGGATGTCGAAGAGGTAGTCGAACACCTCGCCGGGTGCGAGGCTGATGAGGGGATTGTCTCCGTTCCCTGCCGGGGAGACGTGGAGCCCATGCGTGTGGAGATTGGTCGGCTCGCGCAGGCGGTTCTGGAGGCGGACCTCGATGCGGTCGCCCGGGCGCACGCGCCACGTCGAGGCCGGGACGCTGCCGTTGTAGCCGAGCACGAGCGCCCTGCGGCCGGCTATCTCGTTCTCGTGCTCCGCGGCGACCAGCTCGGTGCGGAGCACGCCCCCGCGGCTTCGCAGCGAGCTCGGCTCGGCCAGCAGCCCGGAGGGCGTTACATCGGGCGAGGTCCAGGGCAGACCCGTGCTGCTGAGCCCGAGCCCACCGACCACCACGCCCGCGGCGCCGCAGGCGCCCAATACCAGAGCCTGGCGGCGGGTGATCGGCTCCATCAAGGAGCGTCGCGCAGGCGTGCGACTCGCTCGTCGTACTCAGCGTGGTCGATCTCGCCACGCGCGTAGCGCTCGTCGAGAATGGCGCGCGCCGATCCGCCTCGCGGTTCCGGTGGCCGGTGGTCTCCGCGGTTCAGACCGCCGGTCGCGAGCCGCACCGTCAGGACGACGAGCGCCGCGATGCCCGCGATCATCAAGAGCAGGAATACCCACCCCATTCCGGGGCCCATGCCGCCCCAGTTGCCCATGCCGCTCCAGTTGCCCATCAGCATGCTTCGACCTCCCCGTTCTCGTGCTTGAGGCGCAGTCGCGCCGTCACTCGTTGCCGCTGCCGACTTCGGCGAGCGCTGCGCCCAGGCGGTCCGCCGCTTCGTCTGCAACCGCTCGCAGCGCCTCGTTCCCGGTGACGTCGACCATGACCTTCGGGTCGAGCGCCTCGACGAGCGACGTGCCGTCGCCGGCGTCGCGCACCGTGACGTTGCAGGGGAGCAGCAGTCCGATGGACTCCTCCGCCTGGAGCGCGCGGAGCGCAAGGGGAGGATTGCACGCGCCCAGGATCACCTGCGACGGCATGTCGACGTCAAGCTTCGCCTTGAGCGTCGCTGCCATGTCGATCTCGGTCAGCACGCCGAATCCCTGCGTGGCGAGCGCCGCGCGGATCGCGGTGACCGCTTCGTCGAAGGGGAGGGCGACTGTCGTGGTGATGCCGTAACTCATGACTTGCTCCAAGCGACTCGGGGCGGGCGGGAGTCGGCCGAAGGCTTGTGCTGAAATGATCCGCGGTTCCCGCTGATGCATCTAACTATACCCCCGGTAGTATTGGAGAACAAGAGTGCGACAAGACTCACCTAGAGTGCTCGCGTAATGGGGTGCATGCCTCATTTGGGTTTTGCTCGCGAAACGCTGGTCATCGTTGGGGCGCTGCGGTGTGCTGGCGGGATGGGCTCTGAGCTGTCGATGGCGACCAGGCGTGAGATCACCAAGAAGTACGCGCGCGAGTACGCGACGGCGGCGAAGAAGGAGCGCGGGCGAATGCTCGACGCGCTGGTCGCGACGACCGGC
>NZ_JBISGY010000031.1:0-33275 GCF_045064095.1 Agrococcus sp. Ld7
CGACAAGACTCACCTAGAGTGCTCGCGTAATGGGGTGCATGCCTCATTTGGGTTTTGCTCGCGAAACGCTGGTCATCGTTGGGGCGCTGCGGTGTGCTGGCGGGATGGGCTCTGAGCTGTCGATGGCGACCAGGCGTGAGATCACCAAGAAGTACGCGCGCGAGTACGCGACGGCGGCGAAGAAGGAGCGCGGGCGAATGCTCGACGCGCTGGTCGCGACGACCGGCTGGTCACGCGCCAACGCTCGCCGGCAGGTGCAAGCTGCCAGCGAGCGGAAGGGGCCGCAACGGGCCGTGCGGCGCACGCCACGGCCGCGCACGTATGGCTATGACACGCTCCGCCTGCTGATCCGGATCTGGATGCTCGCCGGACAGCCCTCGGGAAAGTACCTGGCCGCGACGATGGCGCTCTGGCTGCCCAAGCTTGAGCAGCACGGCGAGTTCGGCGAGGACACGCACCGACTCGACGATCACACGCGCGCGCAGCTGCTGACCGTCTCGGGCGCGACGATCGACCGGCTGCTGAAGCCCACCCGTGACGGGATGCGGTTGACCGGCATCTCGGGCACCAAGCCGGGCCCGTTGCTGCGCAACTCGATCCAGGTCCGCAAGGCCGGCGACGAGCACGAGCAGGCACCGGGCTTCTGCGAGCTCGACCTGGTGTTGCATTGCGGGCCGACCCTCAAGGGCGAGTTCTGCCGCTCGCTGACGGTCACCTGCGTGCATACCGGCTGGACCGAGAACCGGGCGCTGAAGAACGGCGCACACCGCTGGGTGCTCGAAGCGATGCCGCTGATCGAGCAGCGGCTGCCGTTCCCGCTGATCGGCATCGACAGCGACAACGGCGGCGAGTTCATCAACGACGCCCTGATCAACTGGGCCGGCGAACGCGACCTGTTCTTCACCCGAGCCCGCCCGTACCACTCCAACGACAACGCGCACGTGGAGCAGAAGAACGCCGACATCGTCCGCCGGTTCGTGTTCCACTACCGCTACGACACCGCGATGGAGCTACGCCTGCTGAACGAGCTCTACGACCTGGTCCGGATCCGCTTCAACATGTTCACCGCCACCACCAAAGCGGTCGGCTGGCGCGTCAACCGCAACGGCAAAGCCACCCGCGTCTACGACAAGCCCCGCACCCCGTTCCAGCGGGTGATCGACAGCGGCGTGCTCACCGACGCCAAACGAGCCGAACTCGAGGGGATCTTCGACGCGACAAACCCGGCCGAGCTCACCCGCCGCATCGTCGACATCCAGACCCGCCTCATCCACCTCGCCGCCGCCAAGACCGACGTCCTCAGCCAGACCGTTTCGCGAGCAAATTCAGATGAGGCACGCGATCAACTTTCGCGAGCATCTTGACATTAGGCACTACGGAGTGGATGGGCGAGGGCGGCGCGCCGCCGACCCGCGAGCCGTCACCGCAGCGTGTCTCAATGCCGGCGGACTGTGGCAGATCTATTCGACACCCCTGGTCGGCTGGATGCAGTCCGGTTCGCTGGTACAAGTGGCGGTCCACGCCCACCTGCTCCTCGCGGGCTACCTCCGGACAACCGCGGCCATCGGCCTCGACTCGACACCGCATCGAGCGCCTCACCTCATCACCGCAGTCGCACCCCTCGCCACGATGGCGTCGCACAGCATCCTCGCCAAGACGCTCTTCGACACTCCTCTGACGCCCCTACCTCGGTGATCAACTACCAGGCATCGAGCGCTCGACGTCCAACTCCTGGCAGTTTCGCCGCGAGGGACGGAACTGCTGCAGCTCGACCTCGATCGGCAGCTCGGCGACTCCCGGTCCGCCTGATCGCACAAACTCGCAGAGCGCCGTGTTCAGTTCGCGGTCGTTCACGCCGCCGGTCCACACTGGCTCGCTGTCACGGGCGCCCGGCACCACCACGACGACGTTCGAGTGCTCGCATGCGTCTAGGCAATTGCTCGGCACGACCCGCGCCGACCCTGCGACCGTTTCCTTCATCTCGCGCAGCAGCCCGACATGGTCGACGTCAGGGTGCTTCGTCCGGCTGCCGCAGTCGCCGCCACGGCACACGAGCACGGTTAGCGCGTCCGCAGCGACAGCGCGCTCGCGCTGCTTCTTGTTCCCCCGCGCCACGAGGACACCGTATCTGGCCATCCCTCTGCCAGAAGTGGCTGCCGCACAATCTGTTGGAGTCTCCCTGCGAACTCAGAATTCTGGTAGATCGTGGCAATGGGTGCACTGGGCGCACCATCTGGGAGGGCGAGACAGTATCGGTGATGGTTTAGACCTCGCGTACATCTCCGCAAGGCGGCGCGCCTCCGGCCGAAGCCACCAGAGCCAGTAGCTGTGTCGCAGCATCGCGGCGACGAACTGCCGCCGCGCCGAGCCCGACTCGGGGAGCGGCACGTTCCGGCTCCGCTGCGTACGCCGAGCGCTGCGGGCGGCGCTCATCTGCGGTCCGGCTTCTGTCTTGGCTGACTGCACGAGTGTCCCGTAGAAATCGGCGACTCCGGGAGCAATGACCGCCGCGCAGCGCTGCTGCCGAGCCGCCCCCGCCCTTTGGGTTGAGAGTGTCGCCCAGGCGGCCGATCCTTCAAGCTGGGGCACGTCCGAAGGCGATCGGAGGTCACCGCGCAGCAGTCGATCCGCGGTGCGTTCGGCGTCGATCTCTCGCAGGCTGCGAAAGCCCAGCCGGCGTAGCAGCGGGAGGGGAGGGCACCAGCCTCGTAGCCCGTGCTGAAGTAGGAAGGCCGCTACGACGGCTGGCAGCAGGAACCACCCACTGCGGGTCTTCACGGCCGCGATCGTCGCGGAAACCAGGATGAGCGTGGATGCGTTGACTTCGAGCGCCCGCTCAACATCCCACTCTCGGCTGAGCTCGTCCAGCCGAGCGGTGAGCTGTTGCTCAGAGGCGCCTGCCAGGTGCTCGACGCGTCGGCTAGCTTCGCGGTCGATGCCGGCCTGTATTTCTTCCGAAGTGTGTGCTCGGACTCGGTCGCCGGTCATCTCAGCCACACGCCCTCACGCTGGTTCCCGTCCAGCGGCCCTCGGCGCGCCCGGTGATCACGCGCCGGTCGGAGGCGCCAGCTGCAAGCGGGACCAGACCCACCGGCGGCGAGCGCGTAGCCGCCGGTGCCGCCCCTCGAGAGGCCCCAGGCGCCGAGGCCGCTGCCGGCCACGATGCGGACAAGGCGGCCAGGGGCGCACGCCATGAACTGGCCGAAGCTTGACGACGAAACTCTTGAACCACGAGACACCGCATCCTGCTGCCAGCCGCGTCCGAAGGGTGTAAGTGCACCACATCCCCGCGACCGTAGCAAGGACAGCGCAGCCCCGCCCGGTCGAGTCCGCACAAGCGACAGCACCCCCGCGCTCGACACGCGCAGGCGCGATCCAGGGTCGGCCTAGCCCCCTACGACCGCTTCGCCGCTGGAATCTGGCCACCGTGCTTCGTCAAAGACGAGGGCGCCGAGGGTTTCGGCGAAGCCGATCATGCACCGGCGTCGAGTGGTAGCGGACCGCGCCGTGGACAGCTAGACCCCACTGCAGACCGAACGACGCGCGAGCCGCAGGATTGGTTCGAGTGAAGCCGCACCTCGGGACGGAAGGCCTGGTCGGGGGTGCTGTTCGGGGTGGGCCTCGTCGCATTCATCGACGAGACCGTCTTCCACCAGTTGCTGCACTGGCACCACTTCTACGACCGCGGCACTCCCGAGCTCGGCCTGGTGTCGGCCTTCGATTCGCTGTGGAGCGTCTTCGACGTGGTCATCGGCGCCGGGAGTTCGCGGACGTCCGGCGAGCGCGCAAAAAGCATGGGGTGCAACGCTGGGCGCATGTCGATGCTGTCCCCTATTGCGAGCCGCGCGCCGCGCAAGCCGAGGTGGGGGAGCTGGACCTCAGTCGGGAAGCGCGGTCAGCTGCGTTCCCGGGCCTCGCCTGCAACGCCGCGCGCCGGCGACTTCCGGATCATCGCTTGCCGGCGGGCTGCGGGTGCGGCGCACCAATCTCGCTGGAGCATGCGGCAGGTCCGCCCGAACGTCCCGGCCCCAGCAGGCCCCGAACGCCGCGGCCACGTCGTCATGCCGGGAATCGATCAGCTCCTGGCCGAACGGGTCGGGTGAGCGAAAGGAGAAACGGTCATGAGCACTGTCCCGAAGCGCACCGCAGCGCAGCCATGGCGCAACCGGTCGTACTGGGCGGCGCTCCTGCTTGGGATAGCCACGATGTCCGCGGTCGACGAGATCGTGTTCCATCAGATCCTGGCCTGGCACCATTTCTATGACCGCGCTACACCGGATATCGCATTGCTCTCGGACGGGCTGTTGCACGCGGCCGAGCTGTTCGCGTTCGTCGTCGGTTTCTTCTTCATGCTCGACGCGCGACGCCGCCGCTCGTTCCGGGGGGCGGCGGCTTGGGCAGGCTTCCTGGTCGGTCTCGGGCTGTTCCAGTTGTGGGACGGCATCGTCGATCACAAGCTCTTGCGGCTGCACCAGATCCGGTACGGGGTCGAGCTCTTGCCATATGACATCGCGTGGAATGTCGCGGGTGGGCTACTGCTCCTCGCCGGCATCGTGGACGATCGCGCTGGCGCGCCGCGGAAATCGCGCGGAATCCGCGGCGCCAGCCGGAGCGGATCCGCTGACGGCATCGGATCGTGGCCGATGAACTGATCCTGCTCGGCCCCGCTCGGGCCGATCCGCACGCGATCGCGCCCGGACGTCGTGCGCCTCGGCGCACACTACTCCGAAGCCCTCGTCATCTAACCGATGGCTCACGACACACACCTCGACGACGAGCAATCGGCGACGCGGCACGAGAAGGGGCGGCCGAACCCTGCTCTCTAGTGAGGGCTCCGCGGGTCGAGCGGCTGCCGGGCTTCGGGGATGCCGAGCGTGTTCTGCTCCGGGGCGGTGGCGCTGACTCGCGCGAGCAGCGATGCCGGGCACCCCCCACGGACTGCGCCGGTGAGGAGGAACGCAGCGCCGAGCGTGGCCGCGATGGCGAGCGGCGGGTCGTGCAGGTTGCTCAGCGCGAACGCGCCAGTCAGCGCGCCGACGGCGGCCTGCACGACGCGTTCGATGCTTCCCGGAGCGCAGACCGGTGCGCGGCTGCGGGAGGTCACGGGGCCTCGGCGGTTGCGCGCTGCTCGGCGACCTGGCGGCGTACGTCGTCCATGTCGAGCGCGCGGACGCCGGCGATGAGGCTGTCGAGCTGGGCCAGACCGAGCGCGCCGGGCTGCGAGAAGACGAGGATGCCGTCGCGGAAGGCCATGAGCGTCGGGATGGAGGTGATGCGGAAGGCCGCGGCCAGCTGCTGCTGGTCCTCGGTGTCGACCTTGCCGAACACGATGTCGGGGTTCGCGGCGGCGGCTCGCTCGAAGACGGGCGCGAAGCCGCGGCACGGGCCGCACCATGCCGCCCAGAAATCGAGGAGCACCATGCCGTCGCCGGCGATGGTCGAGTCCATGGTTTCGATGGTGATGTCACGCGTGGTCATGTTTGGGGTGGCTCCTTGGATACGTGTTGGTCGGATGGGCCGGCGTCAGCGCTCGATCGCGAGGCCGGTCGCCGCGGACGCGCTCTCGAGCGCGCCGAGGTCGGTGACGTCCGCGAAGCCGGCCTCGCGCATGAGCGCGACCGCCTGGGCTGACCGGCTGCCGGACCTGCAGTGGACGAAGTAGGGCGCATCAGGGTCGAGCAAGGGCAGTGCGGCGGCGAGGTCGCCGTTCGATACGTCGAGGAGGACGGCGCCGTCGAGGTGACCGGATGCGAACTCGCGCGCGGTGCGCACGTCGATGACGACGGCGTCTGCTGGTAGGGCGACGCTGGCAGGGGGCGTCGCCGCGCAGCCTGTCGTGACGGCGGCGAGCGCGAGGCCGGCGAGGCCGACGAGCTGGGTTCTGGTCATGGTGTTCTCCGGTGATGGGGGGTGTCGCTCAGGTGAGCGGTAGGTGGAGCGCGAGCTGCTGCACGAGCAGCGCGACGGCCACGGCGAGCACGAGCACCGCGAATCCGGTGCGCAGTGCCTGTTCGGGGATGCGGCCGGTGAGCACCGAGCCGAGGAAGGAGCCGGCGACGGCGATTGCTGTGAAGGGCAGCACCAGCGCCCAGGGGATGTCGGGCAGTGCTGGCTGTGCGGCGAGCCCGGCGAGCGACTGCATAGCGATGACGAGCAGGGACGTGCCGATCGCTGCCGATGCGGGCAGGCCGGCGAGCAGGATCAGCGCGGGGACGATGAGGAACCCGCCGCCCGCGCCGACCAGCCCGGCGAGCGTGCCGACGGCTGCTCCGAGCATGAGGACTTGAGCGATGCGCGGCCGCGCGGGCTCCGCCTGGTCGTGGCGAGGACGCCGGCGAAGCATGGCCACCGCGGCGGCGATCATCGTGCCGGCGAGCAGCACCATGAGCACGCCCGGAGGCAGCATGCCGCCGAGCAGCCCGCCGCCGAGCGCGCCCACGACACCGGCCGCTCCGAAGACCAGGCCGACACGCCAGCGGACGCGGCCCGCGCGAGCATCCTGCAGCAGGCCGATCGCGCTCGTCGTGCCGACGACGAGCAGCGACGACGCGATGGCGGATCGCGGGTCCACGCCGCCGACGGCGGTGAGGATGGGCACGGTGAGGATCGAGCCACCGCCGCCCAGCAGGCCGAGGCTGATGCCGACCAGTACGGCGAGCGCCAGTACGGCGATGGTGGCGCTCAGCGTCATGGGAGGGTTCGATCTGCGGCGGTCAGTTGCTTGCAGGCTCGCGCCCGGCCGTCCGCAGCCACCCCAGGTAGGAGCCGTCGAGCTCGACGACGTCGACGCCGGCTCGCCGCAGTGCGCTGGCCACGACGCTGTTGCGCACGCCGCTCTGGCAGTACGTCACGACGGTGCCCTCGGGGGGTAGCGCGTCGAGGTGCCAGAGCGCACGGCCGCCGCTGAGGTGTGCGGAGCCGGGAATGTGGCCCGCGGCGTGCTCGGAGCTGCCGCGTACGTCGACGAGGTGCGCGTCGACGAGGCCGTCGAGCTCTTCTGGCTGCAGCAGTCGGGGCTGCACCAGCTCGAGCCCGTCGAGGGAGCGGATGAAACCGTCGACGGCGTCGATGCCGACCCGCACGAGGTGGTCGCGCATCCGCTCCGCCTCCTCCCGGTCGGCGGCAAGCAGCACGAGCGGCCGGTGCTCCGCCTCCGGATCGTAGACCCACGCCCCGTAGGTCGCGGCCTTCGCTGCGCCCGGGATGTTGAGGGAACCGACCACGGTGCCGTCGTGCACCTGCCGGCGGTCCCGAGTGTCGACCAAGATCGCGAGGTCGCGCTCCAGGAGGTGCTGCACCTCCCCAGTGGACCGCTCGGGAAGCGGTGCGCGCGGGTGGAGCACCGCGGGGCCCGTGCGGTTCTGGGACTTCATTCGGGCGAAGTACGCGTGGGCGTCGGGCTGCCCGTCGAGCAGAGCCCGCACGAAGCCCCGCTCGTCTTCGGCGGCGAGGTAGGGAGCCCACCACGAGAACGCGCGCTCGTAGCCGACCGTCGTCGCCGCGATCGCGCCGAGCGACTTGCCGCACGCGCTGCCGGCACCGTGCGCCGGCAGCACCTGGACGTAGTCGGGCAGCGTCAGGAAGCGATCGCGCAGGCTCGCGAAGAGCTGCCGGGCGCCTTCGAAGCGTGTGTCGATGCCCCCGGCCGCCTCGTCGAGCAGATCCGGTCGGCCGACATCGCCGACGAACACGAAGTCGCCGGTGAGCATGAAGCCGGGCTCCTCGGCCTGCGCGCCGTCGGTCACTAGGAACGACAAATGCTCGGGCGTGTGACCGGGGCTGTGCACCGCGCGGAGCGTCACGTTCCCGACGACGATCTCGTCGCCGTCGCGCATCCGGTCGGCGTCGTCGAAGCCGGCGCCGTAGGTCCAGTCGGGTCCGCCCTCGTCGGAGACATGCATACGAGCACCGGTGCGCGCCGCGAGCTCGCGGGTGCCTGAGAGGTAGTCGGCGTGGATATGGGTCTCGGTGACGTGCGCGATGCGCAGGCCGTGCTTGTCGGCCAGTCGCACGTACTCGTCGACGTCGCGGCGGGGGTCGATCACGATCGCCTCGCCGGTTGCCTGGCAGCCGATGACGTAACTCGCCTGTGCGAGGTCCTCGTCGTAGATGCGCTCCAGCAGCATGATGCTCTCCTTGTTCGTCGTCGTCGTCGTAGTCGTCAGCAGTGGCAGCGGTCGGCCGCGGGGACGCCCTCGAGGGCCTCCTCGACGTGTTGGCCGCATCCGGCCAAGCTCGGCTTGCCGCAGCGGTCGCAGGTGGTGCGTGCACACATGGTGATGTCCTCTCGTCAGTGGATCAGCGGCCGAACAGGCGCGCAAGGAAGCCGGGTCGCGAGGCCTTCGCCTCATCGATGTCGCGCTGCGTGTGCCGTCCGGGGCACCAGTCGGATGCCGGGACCGTGCGGCGCACGTCGCTCACGTGCTGGCCGCAACCGGCCCAGGTCGTCTTCCCGCACACGTTGCACTTCACAGCTCTGCACATCTCGCCCTCCTGGCGGTGTCAACGGATCTCTTATACCCCGGGGGGTATCAAAACTATACCCCGGGGGGTATGGTGGATGTCAACCCAGGAGGAACCCGATGAGCACCAGCCCAGATATCGCCGCGGCGCACGACCCGGAGTCGAAGCGCAAGATCGTGAACCGGCTACGCCGCGCGCACGGCCAGCTCGCCGCCGTCATCGCGGCGGTCGAGGACGAGGCCCACTGCCGCGACGTCGTGCAGCAGCTCTCCGCCGTGTCGAAGGCCGTCGACCGCGCGGGTTTCCTCGTGGTCGCCGGCGCCCTGAAGGAGTGCCTAGCCGAGGAGCCGGGCGACGGCGAGCGCATCGACGAGCTGGAGAAGCTCTTCCTCTCGCTCGCTTAGAGATTCCGGCGGGAGTCTCTGTGCCTCGGTAGGCACGCCGAGCAAGTGTGGCCCTCGCCATGCTTTTCCCTGGTGGGCCGCCGAGGCAAAGAAATAGGGCCAGGTGCGAACTTCCTCCAAGGGTGGTCCCTTGGTCGAAAGTTCACACCTGACCCGTCTGTGGGTACCTGGGTAGCGCGTTCGGCAACACCGCACCCAAGACGAAAACTCTTGTCAACCGCTTGAATCGTGGGGTCTACGAGATCTCGCGGCGTCCCCGGGATAGCGCCCCGAAAGACGGTCGTGGCGCTGTCGTGAGGACTGTCGAGACCGCTCAAACTTTTCTCACCGCCATGGAGGTAGATGCTCTCGTCGGCGACTACCTGACCGGGATGGGCGTCAAGGCGCTCGCCGAGCGGTACGGCGTCCACCGCGCCACGGTGTTCTCCCACCTTCGTCGCCGGAACGTGCCGAGCCGTCGTCCAGGGTTGGGTATTGAGGAAAGGGCGGAGGCCGTGCGCCTCGGGCGAGCAGGCGTCTCGACGCGGGCGATCGGGCGGCGGATGGGTGTGGACCGCAAGGTCGTGCGGGCGGCGCTTGTCGAGGCTGGGCTCATCGAGGACGACGGGTCGAACGCATCTGATCGGTGACGCACAAGCATCGAGAGGTCCAGGGATCAGGACAGCTCGGGGAACGCTTCGTACTTGTGTCGTCGGTTGTCGAAAGCTGGCTTGGTTCCTTCGAGGACGTTGAGCGCGAATTTCGCCACGTCGAGTTCGGCGATGCTCTCACTGTTCACCGTGAAGCGTCGATCGTTCATTTGGCAGTGCACGATCTGATCGGCGTCACCGACGATGGCGAGGTTGGCGTTGTGAGTAACGACGATCGTCTGTCTGCGCCCTGCGGCTTCATGAATCGCTGGCACGAGCTTGGACGCGATGGTTTCGTTGTCGAGGTTCTCTTCGGGTTGATCCAGCACGGAGTGGTTCTCCGGTCCACGACAAGGTAGAACAACGCGAGCACGAGACTACGTTGTCCGGGTGACAGCTGTGAGAGCGACAGCCCGTCACCGGTGAGGCCGAAGCGGACCTCTAGTTGGATGTCAGGCCGGAGTATGCGTGGAGCCCGGTGAAGAAGAGGTTGACGACGGCGAAGTTGAAGATGATCGCGGCGAAGCCGATGATCTGCAGCCATGCGGACCGTGAGCCGCGCCAGCCTCGAGTTGCGCGTGCGTGGATGTAGCCGGCGTAGAGGACCCAGATGATGAAGGTCCAGACCTCCTTGGTGTCCCAGCCCCAGTAACGGCCCCAGGCGTGCTCCGCCCAGATGGCGCCAGCGATGAGTGTGAACGTCCAGAAGATGAAGCCGATCACGCCGACGCGGTAGCTCAGATCTTCGAGATGATCCGCGCTCGGGAGTGAACGCAGGAAGCCGTTTGCGCGGCGTTCCTTGACCAGCTGCAGGACGCTCAGTCCTGCCCCGAGGGAGAAGAAGCCCGTCGCAAGGGTGGCGACGAAGACGTGGATGACGAGCCAGTAGGTCTGCAGTGCTGGGGGCAGCGGGACCGGTGGGACGTAGAAGTTGACGGTGGCCGCGCCGAGGAACACGACTGCGAGGCCGGTGATGAAGACGCCGAGGTAGGTCAGATCGCGCCAGAGGCGTGAGAGGACGAACACGCCGACGATGACGGCAATGCCGGTGAGTGCGAACTCGTACATGTTCGCCCATGGCACGCGGCCGGCCGCGATCCCGCGCATCACCGTTCCGGCGAGGTGCACGGCCCATCCCAGCACGGTGAGCACGTAGCCGATCCGGGCACCACGACTGGCGCCGGCCACGGGTGCTTCCATCGCCGATTCGGCTGCTGAACTGGCGCCTGCACCGACCAGTTCCTTGGCCTCGACCGGCTTAGCTGCCGAGCGTCTGGCGAGGTCGACTGCGAACGCGATGAAGGCGAGCGTGTAGATGGCCATGGCGGAGTAGACGGCAAGGAGCGCGGCCGCATCCCACTGATCGGTGGTCATTCTGAGGTCCTTCCTGGTGGCTGAGAGTCGCCGGTCTGCGCCTGTGGTGAACGGAGTCGTCGGGCGAGGTCGTCGACTGCCCGTTCGAGCGTGGGGTCTTCGCCGCGAGCGAGCCCGGCAAGTTCGAGCCCGGCAGGCGTCGCCTTCACCCACAGGCGACGGCGTGGGATGAGGAGCGAGCCGAGCAGCGAGACCACGAGTGTCATGGCGATCCAGAACACGGGCGTCTGGGTGTGGTCGACGTGCACTTCGATGACGCCGTAGCGCACGACGTCCTCGAACGTGATGGTGCCGAGTCCGCCGGGGATCTCGACCGTCTGACGTGGCGCGAGCATGAGCGCGTCCGTGCCCGAGGCGCCGCCGGCGATCTGCGTCATGTCGTCGGTGTCGAGCGCATAGACGGAGCGGGGGATGCCTTCGTCGAGCCCGAGGTCGCCGGTGAAGGCCTGCAGGGAGAGCACGGGGTTGAGCAGATCGGTGTAGCCGGAGGCGAGTGCCCCCGTCTCGAGCTGCACCGCGGTCGGGTAGAAGAAGCCGCGCAGGCCCAGCTGCCCCTCGAGGCCATCCGGTAGTTTCATCACGCCCAGGCTTGTCATCAGGTCGTCCTGCGCGAGGAAGGGCGTGTACTCGTCGTAGACGAGATTGCCGTCGGCGTCGCGCACCGAGATGCGCGGCGCGTAGCCGTTCGAGATCAGGTAGAGATCCGCGCCCATGACGGCCAACGGTTCGTTGACCTTGATCTGCGCAGCGTGATCGCCGGTCGGGTCGGTGACGGTGACGTGTGCGGTGAAGTCGAGGGGGGCGCCCATGGCGTTGCGGTTTTCGGTTTCGTACACCACGTCCAGGTCGTCGAGGCGGACGGAGAAGGGTTCGAGCGTCGCGTCGTCGAACCATTGCCCGCCGCTGAAGGTGTCGTAGCTCGAGAGCGTGTTCGCGAAGCCGCGCCCCTCGACCAGCAGCCGCTGTCCGTTGTAGCCGAAGCCTGAGCCGAGCCCGACGACCAGGATCATCGCGAGCAGCGAGATGTGGAACAGCAGGTTGCCGGTCTCGCGCAGGTAGCCGCGCTCGGCGGAGACCGAGTCGCCGTAGCGGGTCGTGCGGTAGCCGAGCTTCTTGAGCACCCCATCCGCGCGGTCGAGGTCGGATGCGTCGCCCGGGACGGTCTGGAAGCCGACGAGGCGAGACAGGCGGGCGGGGGTGCGCGGCGGTAGCGCGCGCATGGCCTTCCAGTGGTGCATGAGGCGTGGGATGACGCAGCCGACCAGGGAGGTGAACAGCAGGATGTAGATGGCCGAGAACCACGGGCTCGAGTAGACGTCGTGGAGCGAGAGCGCGTCGTAGAGCCAGACCAGGTCGGGGTTGTCGGCGCGCACCTGGATGACGCCGTTGGGGTCGCTCGAGCGCTGCGGCACGAGGCTGCCGGGGATGGCGCCGACCGCGAGCAGTAGCAGCAGCACGATGGCGGTGCGCATCGAGGTGAGCTGCCGCCACAGGAAGCGCAGCCAGCCGACGATGCCGAGCTTCGGCCCGCTGCCGGTGCGCTCGGCGGGCTCGGGGGCGTCGATGTGATCACCGGGCCGCAGCGGGTCTGCGGCGGCACGAGCGGGGCTAGATGATCGTGACATACGAGGCGATCCATCCTTGCATCTCGTTCATGATCGCGTCCCAGGCGCCGGTGACCATGAGCACGCCGATGATCATCAGGGTCACCCCTCCGCCGATGTTGATCGCCCGGACATGTCGGCGCATCCACGCCATCGCCGAGCCCATCCAGCCGAGCCCCACTGCGAGCAGCAGGAACGGGATGCCCAGGCCCAAGGCGTAGGCGAGGCCGAGGATCGCGCCCTGCCAGGCGCTGCCGGTCGTGACCGTGAGCGCGCTGATCGCGGCGAGCGTGGGGCCCGAACACGGGGTCCAGCCGAGCGCGAAGATGACGCCCACCAGGGGCGCTGTCCACATGCCGCCGGCCTTCAGCTGTTGCGGTTTCCAGACGCGTTGGAGGAACCGGAGCTGCCCGATGAATACCAGGCCGAGCAGGATCAGCAGCACCCCGAGGATCCGCACGAGCAGCGCTGACCATGCGAGCAGGAACGAGCTGACGACGCCGACGAGCGCGGTGCCGAGCACGAACACGGCGGTGAAGCCGGCAACGAAGAGCGCCACGCCGGTGATGAGTCTGGCTCGGCCGCCCTCCTCGCCGACGAGTGAGCCCATCAGGCCCAGATAGCCAGGGACCAGCGGAAGGATGCAGGGGCTGGCGAAGGAGACGATGCCGGCCAGCAGCGCGATCGGTACGGAGATCAGCAACTGGCCGCTGAGCACGGCGCCTCCGGGATCCAGTGCGACGCTCTGGAGAACGGTCAGGCTCATCGCTCCAGTTCCTCCTGCAGGAGGGTTGAGAGGATGCTGGTGTCGGTGACGGCGCCGGAGACGCGAGCGGCCACCCGGCCCTCGGCGTCGAGGATGATCGTCGAAGGCACCGCATTGGGAGCGATGATGCCGGTGAAGGCAAGCTGTCCCTGTGCAGATTGGTCATCGAGGATCGAGGGGTACTCGATGCCGAACTCCTCCTCGAAGGACATGGCCTGCGCGGCGCCGTCGCGCACGTTGACGCCGATGAAGTCCACGCGATCGCCGAACTCGGCATGCAGCTCTGCCAGCACAGGTGCCTCGACCCGGCAGGGCGGGCAGGCTGCGTACCAGAAGTTCACGAGCGTGATGCCCTCGAGCGCAGCGGAGTCGAACTCGCCTCCGCTGGCCAAGGGGCCACTGAAGGCCCCGGGCTCGGTTCGATCTTCGGCCGCGATCTCCGTCACGATGCCGTCACCCGCGATGTATCCAGCATCCCCAACTTGGCCGGCAACGCCTGCTGCGCTCGCACAGCCGGCGAGTACGAGTGCACTCAGCGCCGCCGTCACCGTCAAGAGAACACGTCCGGTGCCCCTCATCAATCCTCCAGGAATCCGCTCAGACAATCGAACCCACCCCGAAGGTGTCCGTCATCGGCGGCCTGAGGCGCGCAACGAACCTCTCGGGCGAGGATTCGGCCCCACACTGGGCTTGGCAGGATGCCCGGGCTGCGCACGGAGTTCCGCCTTGGCCGGATGGGCATCACTCGTGAGCGTATTGACGGTTCCTATGAATGTCGCGACCGGCTGAATAGCACGGTCAGCGGCGCCCAATCTGCGTGTCAGGTGACAAGTAGGTAACGGATTGGTAACGTCGACTCCTGTGCCCCGGCACTCGAACCTAGGGAGAAGCTGCCTGTGACGACCTCTACGAACAACCTCAAGCCGCGCGAAGATGCGCGCATGACCCGTGCCGCCGTCGTGCGCGGGGCCCGGCGCATTGGTGTCATCGCCATCGCCGCCGCCCTTGCGACACCGCTCGCGCTGCCGGCGTTCGCCGCGGACACCGGCGCTGAGCAACTGCCGTCGGCTCTCAGCGCGAACGCGCAGACCGTGTCGGGTGTCGTCACCGCTGGAGGCAACGGACTCAGCGACGAGCGCCTCGATGTGCAGGCGACCACGGCCGAGCAGCTCTCCCAGATCCGCGCGGAACTCGAAGCGGAGATGGAACGAGAGGAGCAGGCCCGAGCGGCAGCGACGGCCGGCACCGCGGGCGGCGGCACCGCGGGCGGCGGCACTGCGGCGCCCAGCGCAGCGCAGTCCGAACCCGCACAGGCCTCGACTGCCTCAGCGGCGGGAGCTTCCGGCAGCGTCATCGCGGAGGCTGCGATCGCGCAGGTCGGCATCTCACAGGACTGCGTGGCCATGGTGCGCCGCGCGATCGCCGCCGCGGGACTGCCGTACTCGGGGATGAATTCGCTGTTCAACCTCGGCCCGACGATTCCGATGTCGGCCGCCTCGCCCGGTGATGTCATCTACTACGCCGACGGCGGTGTGGGGCGCGCGCACATTGGCATCTACATCGGCGGTGGCCGTGCGGTGCATGGTGGCTGGTCCGGCTTCAATACCGTGATCGCCGGTGTTGACATCGGTGGGTCGGCGCCGGTGTTCATCGACATCACCTGAGCCTCCTGAAAGGCAGTGCCCGCCCGATTTGAGCGGGCACTGCCTTTCAGGTCGACCGGTTGTGCGGCATCGAGCGGTTCAGCGGATGAGTCGTCCGATAGCTCGCGATGCTGCGTATCCTCTCTTCGGCGACGTCGTCGCCGGCACGGGCGGCGTGGGCGACGCAGTGGAGTAGGTGGTCCTCGAGGAGCCCGACGGCGGGCGCTCCAAGCCTGCTCCGGCGCGGCCGGTGGGGCCGACGGCTCCGGTGGAGCCGAGTACTACCCCTACGAGATGAGCTGCGGCAAGGACCTCACGATCATTGTGGCGTACGACGACGAGTCGACCAAGATGACGACAAGACTCACCTAGAGTGCTCGCGTAATGGGGTGCATGCCTCATTTGGGTTTTGCTCGCGAAACGCTGGTCATCGTTGGGGCGCTGCGGTGTGCTGGCGGGATGGGCTCTGAGCTGTCGATGGCGACCAGGCGTGAGATCACCAAGAAGTACGCGCGCGAGTACGCGACGGCGGCGAAGAAGGAGCGCGGGCGAATGCTCGACGCGCTGGTCGCGACGACCGGCTGGTCACGCGCCAACGCTCGCCGGCAGGTGCAAGCTGCCAGCGAGCGGAAGGGGCCGCAACGGGCCGTGCGGCGCACGCCACGGCCGCGCACGTATGGCTATGACACGCTCCGCCTGCTGATCCGGATCTGGATGCTCGCCGGACAGCCCTCGGGAAAGTACCTGGCCGCGACGATGGCGCTCTGGCTGCCCAAGCTTGAGCAGCACGGCGAGTTCGGCGAGGACACGCACCGACTCGACGATCACACGCGCGCGCAGCTGCTGACCGTCTCGGGCGCGACGATCGACCGGCTGCTGAAGCCCACCCGTGACGGGATGCGGTTGACCGGCATCTCGGGCACCAAGCCGGGCCCGTTGCTGCGCAACTCGATCCAGGTCCGCAAGGCCGGCGACGAGCACGAGCAGGCACCGGGCTTCTGCGAGCTCGACCTGGTGTTGCATTGCGGGCCGACCCTCAAGGGCGAGTTCTGCCGCTCGCTGACGGTCACCTGCGTGCATACCGGCTGGACCGAGAACCGGGCGCTGAAGAACGGCGCACACCGCTGGGTGCTCGAAGCGATGCCACTGATCGAGCAGCGGCTGCCGTTCCCGCTGATCGGCATCGACAGCGACAACGGCGGCGAGTTCATCAACGACGCCCTGATCAACTGGGCCGGCGAACGCGACCTGTTCTTCACCCGAGCCCGCCCGTACCACTCCAACGACAACGCGCACGTGGAGCAGAAGAACGCCGACATCGTCCGCCGGTTCGTGTTCCACTACCGCTACGACACCGCGATGGAGCTACGCCTGCTGAACGAGCTCTACGACCTGGTCCGGATCCGCTTCAACATGTTCACCGCCACCACCAAAGCGGTCGGCTGGCGCGTCAACCGCAACGGCAAAGCCACCCGCGTCTACGACAAGCCCCGCACCCCGTTCCAGCGGGTGATCGACAGCGGCGTGCTCACCGACGCCAAACGAGCCGAACTCGAGGGGATCTTCGACGCGACAAACCCGGCCGAGCTCACCCGCCGCATCGTCGACATCCAGACCCGCCTCATCCACCTCGCCGCCGCCAAGACCGACGTCCTCAGCCAGACCGTTTCGCGAGCAAATTCAGATGAGGCACGCGATCAACTTTCGCGAGCATCTTGACATTAGGCACTACGGATGACGTACGCGTGCCAGTGCGGCACCGCTAGATGGTGAGGGTCCGCGACTTACGCTCTTCTTCGCACTGCTGTACCGGCTGTTGGTCGGCCGGGAGACGGGCCTCGCATCCCGACGCTGCTGCTCGCAAGCGGCGCCGAGCGCGTGCGTGCCCTCCTCACTGCCTGAGTGGCGGTGGCGCTCATCCGGTTTCCACAGCGCGACTCGCGGTCGCGTGTCTACGACAGCCGCAGGTAGTCTCGCCGGTGGCTTGCCGCTGCGAGAGCCGGGCAGGATGAGGCCATGATGACTCCTACCGAGCCTGGTCTCCGTGTCTTGGTCGTCGAGGACGAGGAGCCGCTGGCCCGGCTCGTCGAGACGTATCTCCAGCGGAGCCGGTTCGCCGTCCAGACCACGGGTGACGGCGCTGAGGCGCTCTCGATCGCGCGCGAGTGGGATCCAGACGTCGTGGTGCTCGACCTTGGGCTTCCGGGCGCCGACGGCATCGAGGTATGCCGCGCGCTGCGGACGTTCTCCGACTGCTACGTCGTGATGCTCACTGCCCGCGCCGTGGAGCTCGACAAGCTGGTCGGCCTCTCGGCCGGCGCGGACGACTACATCACCAAGCCGTTCAGCCCACGCGAGCTGGTCGCGCGCGTGAAGACGATGCTGCGTCGGCCGCGTGGGGGTGCGCGGTGGGCGGCGAGTTCGCCGCTGACGTTCGGCGCGCTCACGCTGGACCCGGGGGGACGGGAGGTTCTCGTCGCTGGCGAGCCGGTGCGACTCACGAAGACGGAGTTCGACGTCCTGATGACGCTCGCCAGCCGTCCCCAGCTCGCCTGCTCACGCAGACAGATCATCGATGCGGTCTGGGGACCGGACTGGGTCGGGGACGAGCATCTCGTCGACGTGCATGTCGCGCACGTGCGCCGCAAGCTCGGCGACGACCCCGCCGCGCCCGACTTCATCTGCACGGTGCGCGG
Source organism: Agrococcus sp. Ld7 (assembly GCF_045064095.1). Taxonomy (NCBI): domain Bacteria; kingdom Bacillati; phylum Actinomycetota; class Actinomycetes; order Micrococcales; family Microbacteriaceae; genus Agrococcus; species Agrococcus sp. Ld7. The sequence continues at coordinate 17,580 of NZ_JBISGY010000031.1, forward strand.
TGTCGGCTACCGCATGGGGACGGGCCGGTGAACGGCTCGGCGGTGCTCGATGATGGCGTGCTGCGGCCTCCGTGGGGGCTGAGCAGTCGGCTGCTCGCCGCGATCGCCGTCGCAGTGCTCGCCGGTTCTCTGACGGCCTGGGCCGTGGCTTCGGCAATCGGGCCACCCATCTTCGAAGCACACCTGCTCGAGTCCGGCACCGCCGACCCGGCTGTGAATCGGCACGCGGGAGAGGCGTACGGCACCGCCTCTGGGTTGAGCCTGGGGCTGGCGCTGGTCGCCGCAGCGGTCAGCTCGATCGTCGTCAGCGCGTTCCTTGCCCGCCGGATCCAGCGTCGGCTCATCGGGGTCCGCCGCGCAGCCGAGCAGGTTGCGGTCGGTGACTACTCCGCTCGCGCCCCGCTGATCGGCATGGGCTCGGATTTCGACGAGCTGGCCAGGGCCTTCAACACGATGGCGGCCGACCTTGCCGGGGTAGAGGCCGCCCGCACCCGCATGCTCGGCGAGCTCGCTCACGAGATGCGGACACCTGCTGCCATCTTGGAGGCCTATCTGGAAGCCATTCGCGACGGCGTCGCCCACGCCGACGAACCGACCATTGAGATGTTGCGGGCACAGGTCGCACGTCTCACCCGCCTCAGCCAGGACATCACCCTGGTCACGACGGCCGAGGAGGGTCGGCTTGCCATGCGGCGAAGGCGCGTGCCCGCACGCCGGCTTCTCGACGACGCTGCCGCTCAGATCGTCGGACGCGCCGCCGACGCCGGCGTCCGGTTCAGCGTGGATGTCGCACCCAGCGCAGCGACTGCCCTGCTCGACGCGGATGTCGACCGGCTGGGCCAGGTTCTCACCAACCTCCTGGACAACGCGCTGCGGCATACCCCGCCCGGTGGCCACGTGCGCCTCGGTGCAGCACGCGTCGGCGACCGGCTTCGGATTACCGTGCGCGACGACGGTGAGGGCATCCCTCCGGAGCACCTGCCGCGCATCTTCGATCGCTTCTACCGAGTGGACACCGCGCGCGACCGGGCCCACGGTGGCTCGGGGGTCGGGCTGTCGATCGCCCGGTCGATCACGGATGCCCACGGCGGCTCAGTCAGCGCCCGTAGCGACGGGCCGGCTCGGGGAACCGTGCTCGTCGTCGAGCTGCCCGTGGTGACCAGCCGCCCCGGAGCCGGCGGAGCCGCCGCGACCGGATCATGAAGGTTCGGTGAAGACAGGGTCGATGCTGGCCCACTGGCTCCCGATCCCCGATAGACATGAGAGCGAAGCTCAGTGCGGTCGCTCGGGCCCCGGGGTGAAGCCGGTTTCCCTCACCGACCCGCTGCACGGTTCGGTCGCGCGGACACCCTGCACTGCGAACACTCGTCAAGGAGAGATGAAGATGATGAAGAACATGCGCAACCTCGGTGTCGTCGCCGGCACCGCCATCGTGGTGTCCCTCACGCTCGCAGCGTGCAGCGGCGGAGGGAGCGCGACGCCAGGCGCGACACCGACGAGTGGTGCATCGACTGCGCCAGCAGCTGGGGAGGCCAGCGAGAGCCACAACGACGCGGACACCATGTTCGCCCAGATGATGATCGTCCACCACGAGGGTGCCATCGAGATGGCCGACCTTGCCGTCGAGCAAGCGGAGAGCGAAGAGGTGCGGTCTCTCGCGGAGCGCATCTCCGCAGCCCAGGGGCCCGAGATCGAGCAGATGAACGCTTGGCTCAGCGCCTGGGGCGAGGAGTCCACGCCCATGGCCGGGATGGACCACGGCGGCATGGACATGAACGGCATGAGCCAGGAAGAGGCGATGGCCGATCTCGAGGGCCTCTCCGGAGCCGACTTCGATCGCCAGTTCCTCGAGCTCATGGTCGCGCACCACGAGGGCGCCGTGGAGATGGCACAGACAGAGCTGCAGGACGGCGAGAACACTCAGGCGCTCGCGTTGGCCGAGCAGATCGTTGCGGATCAAGAGGCCGAGATCGCCGAGATGCAGCAGATGCTGTCGACGCTCTGAGGTCGAAGTGCCCTTCGTGGGCACGTCGCACCATCCGAGCCGACGCAGTTGGGGCCGGCTATCCGCTCGTGAACCGCTCACCGGCGACTGCTGCGCTGGCACTCTGATGATCGGGGCGTCAGCCTCGGGTGATGAAGAACGGCCGATTCCTGAGGGGAACGAGGCGCCATGAGTGAGAAGACGCAGACCGCTGTCATGGAAGTGGCGGGTGTCCACTGGGCATCGTCGAAGTCCGTCGCGGAGGCCGGCCTGTCCCGTCGGCCGGGTGTGGTGAGTGTGGAAGCGAATCCGGTGTCACAGAGCGCGAACGTCACCTTCGACCCGAAGGTCACGTCGATCGCTGACCTGACCGAGTGGATCCGCGACTGCGGCTATCACTGCTCAGGCCAGTCCGTGCCTGACCACATCTGCGATCCGATGGATGACGGCGCTGGCGGTGAGCGGGCCGACGGCTCGGCCCACGCCGGTCATGCCGGCACCACGCCGGCGGGTAATCGCCAGCCTGTCACCCAGGACGCGCAAGAGGTCATGGGTCACGGAGGCGGCCACGGCGTATCAATGGGGTCGATGATCCGCGACATGCGGAACCGGTTCTTGGTCGCGGCGATCCTGTCGGTGCCGATCACGCTGTGGTCCCCCATCGGGCGTGAAGTGCTGCGCTTCACCGTCCCTGCCCCGTTCGGCCTGCGCGACGACGTCTTCGCGCTCATCCTGTCCCTGCCGGTGATCTTCTACTCGGCCTGGATCTTCTTCGACGGGGCCTACCGCGCGCTGAGGGCACGGACTCTGGACATGATGGTCCTCGTGTCCGTCGGTGTGGGGGCCGGGTGGCTCTACAGCCTCATCGTCACCTTGACCGGTGGCGGCGAGGTCTTCTATGAGGCCGCCACCGTCCTGGCGACGTTCGTGCTGCTGGGCCACTGGGTCGAGATGCGGGCCAGGGGCGGAGCCAATGACGCCGTGCGGACGCTGCTGGAACTGGCGCCCTCGAGAGCTTTGGTGATCCGCGACGGGGAGACCATCGAGCTTCCCACCGCCGAGGTGATGCCCGGGGACCTGATGCTGGTGCGTCCGGGTTCGAAGATCCCCACGGACGGCGTGGTCGAGACGGGCGAGTCGGAGATCGACGAATCCATGGTGACGGGCGAGAGCCTGCCGGTCGCCAAGTCTGCGGGTGCCGAGGTGATCGGCGCCTCGGTGAACACCACCGGAACTTTGCGAGTCCGGGCGACCAGAGTCGGGGCGGATACCGCACTGGCGCAGATCGTCGCCCTCGTCCAGGAGGCACAGAACTCGAAGGCCCCGGGCCAGCGGCTGGCGGACCGGGCAGCGTTCTGGCTCGTGCTCGTCGCGCTGATCGGAGGGTCGGCCACGTTCCTCACGTGGTGGCTCGCCGGCGCGGGCGTTCCGCAGGCCATCCTCTTCGCGATCACCGTCGTGGTCATCACCTGCCCCGATGCCCTCGGCCTGGCCACGCCGACGGCGATCATGGTCGGCACGGGTCTCGGTGCCAAGCGCGGCGTCCTGTTCAAGAACGCCACCGCACTGGAGACCGCGTCCGGCATCGACATCGTCGTGATGGACAAGACCGGCACACTGACCAAGGGTGAGCCGGAGGTCACGGACTTCATCGCGCATGGCCTCGACGAGGACGAGCTGCTGGCCCTTGTCGCCGCGGTCGAACGCGAGTCGGAGCATCCGCTGGCCGGCGCCGTTGTCAACTTTGCCGCCGCCCGTGGCGTCCGATCGACGGCTGCCACCGCGTTCAGGAACGTTCCCGGACACGGCGCCGGGGCAACCGTGGACGGCAGGAAGGTCTTCGTCGGCAACCGGAAGCTGATGGTCGCCGAAGGCATCGACATGGCACCCGTGGACGAGGAGCGGGAGGCCCTCGCCTCGACCGGCCGCACCGCGGTGCTCGTCGCTGTCGACGGCAAGGCCGCCGGCGTCATCGCCCTGGCCGATGCCGCCCGCGAAACCGCCGCCCCCGCTGTGGCGGCCCTGCACGAAGCCGGCATCGAGGTCGTCATGCTGACCGGCGACAACGAGGCGACCGCCAAGCGAATCGCCGCCCGGCTCGGCATCGACACCGTCATCGCGGAGGTGCTGCCGGGCGACAAGTCCGCACGGGTGAGGGAGCTGCAGAAGGCCGGCAAGCGGGTGGCGATGGTCGGGGACGGCGTGAACGACGCCCCCGCGCTGGCCCAAGCCGACCTGGGCATCGCCATCGGCGCCGGCACCGACGTCGCCATCGAGACCGCCGACGTCGTGCTGATGCGCTCCGACCCGCTCGATGTCCCGATCGCGCTGACCATCGGCAAGGGCACGGTGCGCAAGATGCGCCAGAACCTGGCATGGGCGATCGGGTACAACGTCATCGCGCTGCCGATCGCCGCTGGCGTCTTCTACCCCGCCTTCGGCATCATGCTCAGCCCCGAGATCGCCGCGATCTCCATGTCCGGTTCCAGCGTCATCGTCGCCGTGAACGCCCTCCTGCTGAAGCGCTTGCGCCTGCCGGAGCCGGGGGAAGCCGCCGACAGCGCGAAGCAGGGCCGGCCGCTTCCGGAGCCCAGCGGCATCCGGTAGCCGTTGCAGCACCGTGACGACCGAATATTCTCAGAGGCAGGAGATCTCATGAATGCTCAGGGCAAGCCCGGTCCGGTACCCGTCCTCGACTCCCAGCAGCTGGATCGCATCCACGCCTGGTGGCGGGCGGCCAACTACCTGTCGGTGGGACAGATCTACCTCATGGACAATCCGCTGCTTCGCGAGCCGCTGCTGCCGGAGCATGTCAAGCCTCGACTGCTGGGCCACTGGGGAACCACCCCCGGACTGAACTTCATCTACGCGCACCTGAACCGGGCGATCATGGAGCGCGACCTGGACACGATCTACATCATGGGCCCCGGGCACGGCGGACCCGGCCCCGTGGCGGCGGCTTGGCTGGAGGGCACGTACAGCGAGACCTACCCGAACGTCTCGCAGGACGCCGTCGGGATGAAGCGGCTGTTCCACCAGTTCTCGTTTCCCGGCGGCATTCCCAGCCACGTCGCCCCCGAGACCCCTGGCTCGATCCACGAGGGCGGGGAGCTGGGGTACGCGCTCTCCCACGCGTATGGGGCGGCGTTCGACAACCCGGAGCTGATCGTCGCCGCCGTCGTCGGGGACGGCGAGGCCGAGACCGGTCCACTGGCCGCGAGCTGGCATTCGAACAAGTTCATCAACCCTGCCCGCGACGGCACGGTGCTGCCGATCCTGCACCTGAACGGCTACAAGATCGCCAACCCGGCGGTGCTGGACCGGATCGACCGGGATGAGCTGGACAGCCTGCTGCGGGGCTACGGCCATACGCCGTACTACGTGGAGGGTGATGATCCCGAACAGATGCACCAGGACTTCGCCAGGATCCTGGACGCCAGTCTGGACGAGATAGCAGAGATCAAGCGCCGAGCCCGCGAGGAGGGCAGGGACGAGCGTCCCCGCTGGCCGATGATCGTGCTGAGGTCGCCCAAGGGGTGGACCGGGCCCGCCGACGTGGACGGGAAGAAGGTCGAAGGCTCCTGGCGCTCCCATCAGGTGCCCTTCAGCGCTGCCCGCGAGAACGACGGTCACCGACAGGTGCTGGAGGACTGGTTGCGGAGCTACCGGCCCGAGGAGCTCTTCGACGAGAGCGGCGCTCCGGTGGAGGCGATCCGCACCCTGCACCCGGAGGGCATCCGGCGCATGAGTGCCAACCCGCACGCGAACGGCGGCGTACTGCTGCGGGAGCTGCGGATGCCGGACTTCCGCGACTATGCCGTTCCCGTGACGGAGCCGGGCACTGGGGCGGTCGAGTCCACGCGCGTGCTGGGGGAGATGCTGCGAGACCTGATGGCCCTGAACTCGGACAACTTCCGGGTCTTCGCCCCGGATGAGAACAACTCCAACCGGTTGGGCGCGGTGCTGGAAGCGACGAACCGGACATGGAACGCGCGGACGGTGCCGGAGGACGATCATCTGGCCCGAGACGGCCGCGTCATGGAGATCCTGTCCGAGCACACCTGCCAGGGCTGGCTCGAAGGATACCTGCTGACCGGGCGACACGGGTTCTTCTCCTGCTACGAGGCGTTCGTGCACATCGTCGACTCGATGTTCAACCAGCATGCCAAGTGGCTGGACACCGCCAACGGCATCGAATGGCGCCGACCGGTCGCATCGTTGAACTATCTTTTGACCTCCCACGTCTGGCGGCAGGACCACAACGGCTTCTCGCACCAGGATCCGGGCTTCATCGACCACGTGATCAACAAGAAGCCCGAAGTCATCCGCGTCTACCTGCCCCCGGACGCCAACACGCTGCTGTCCGTCGCCGACCACTGCCTGCGGAGCCGCCAGTACGTCAACGTGATCGTGGCGGGCAAGCAGCCGCAGCTGCAGTACCTCGACATGGACTCCGCCATCGTGCACTGCACCAAGGGGATCGGCATCTGGGACTGGGCCAGTTCGGACGCGGACGCCGAACCCGACGTCGTGTTGGCCTGCGCCGGGGACGTCCCGACGATGGAGACCCTTGCGGCCGTCGACATCCTGCGCACCCGCTTCACCGACCTGCGGATCCGGGTGGTCAACGTCGTGGACCTGATGCGGCTGCAGGATGACGCGGAGAATCCGCACGGCCTGACGGGCCGGGACTTCGACGCGCTCTTCACCGCAGACGCGCCGGTGATCTTCGCCTACCACGGCTATCCGTGGCTGATCCACCGGCTCACCTACCGGCGCACCAACCATCACAACTTCCACGTCCGCGGATACAAGGAGGAAGGAACCACCACCACCCCGTTCGACATGTGCGTGCTCAACCAGATCGATCGGTTCAACCTGGCCATCGACGTCATCGACCGGGTGCCGCGGCTGCGTGGCATCTCCGCCCACGTGCGCGAGGAGCTGAAGGACAAGCTGCTCGAGCACCGCCAGTACATCCGCGTCCACGGAGAAGACATGCCCGAGATCAGGAACTGGCAGTGGTCGCGGGCCCCCGGGCCCGCCAACCAGCCGCCGAACGAACCACTGGAGGAGCCCGTCTAGCATGGATCTGTCGAGTCACGCCGGTAACGCACGCCGGGAGGAGCGGGCCGGGCATGGCACCGCGGTGCCCTACGAGGCGGTCCTGTTCGACATGGATGGGGTGATCACCCAGACCGCGACCGTGCACGCGTCGGCGTGGAAGCAGCTCTTCGATGAGGTCCTCCAGGATCGTCGACTCTCCGGAGCTGTCGGAATGCACCCGTTCGACGAGGACGCCGACTACCGGCGCTACGTCGACGGCAGGCAGCGCGAGGATGGCGTGGTCGCCTTCCTCGCCTCGCGCGGCGTCAGGCTCCCCGAGGGCAGCCCAGAAGACGGGCCCGAGGAGTGGTCCATCCATGGGCTCGGTGCCCGCAAGAACACGTTGTTCCTGGAAGCCGTGAGCCGCGACGGCGTCGCCGCGTACCCGGGGACCGCCGCACTGCTGGAACGGCTGCGAGCCGGCGGAACGCCGGTGGGTCTGGTTACCGCCAGCCGCAACGCCCTCGCTTCACTCACCGCCGCCGGGCTCGACGTCGAGTTCGACGTGATCGTCGACGGGCAGACCGCTGCGGAGGAGCACCTGCCGGGCAAACCTGATCCGGCGATGTTCCTCGAGGCCGCGCGCCGCCTCGGTGTGTCGCCCGAACGTGCTGCGGTCGTCGAAGACGCGGTCGCCGGTGTGCAAGCCGGCAGCCGCGGCGGCTTCGGTCTGGTGGTCGGTATCGACCGGGCAGGGAATCGCGAGCAGCTGGAGTTGGCCGGCGCCGACATCGTCCTTGGGGACGCCTCGGAACTGGACTTGGGCGCCACCCGCACCGACCCCTGGACACTCGTCTACGAGGGCTTCGATCCGGCGCACGAGGGGCATCGTGAGGCGCTGACGGCCCTGGGCAATGGATATATGGCCACTCGGGGTGCGCGCCCCGAGCGCCGCGACGACGGCGTCCACTATCCCGGCACCTATCTGACCGGGGTCTACAACCGGTCCGTCGGCATGATCCATGGTCGCGAGCTCGAGGAGGAGCACCTGGTCAACGTTCCCAACTGGCTTCCTCTCGACATCCGCATCGCCGATGGCCCGTGGTGGTCGACCGGGCACATGGACGTCTCGGACGAGCGGAGCGAACTCGATCTGCGCCGGGGTGTCCTGACGCGCCGAGCCACCCTGACCGGGCCGGAGGGGGAACGCATCACCATCGTCCAACGGCGGCTCGTCTCCATGCACAACCCCCACCTTGGGGGCTTGGAGACCACCATCACGGCTGACGGCTTCAGCGGCACCGCCAGCGTTCGGGTCGGCATCGACGCAGCGGTGACGAACGGCAACGTCAGGATCTATGCCAGCACGCGGCATCTGACGGATCCGGCCTTCGCTGAGACGAGCAGCGACACGGTCCTGTGCGAGGTGAGCACCGGACAGAGCCGGATCGGGATCGCCCTCGCGGTCCGGACGACGTTCGACGATGGGGCAACGGTGACGCCGCACGACGCCGAGCGCGATGGCGGAGCCCACTCGCAGCAGTTCGACCTCCGTCTCGCCGATGGCCAGCCGGTCACGATCGACAGGACCGCGGCCGTGGTGACCTCTCGCGACAGTGCCATTGCTTCCCCGGGCGGTGCCGCGCTGGCGGAGCTCTCCCGCCACGACGGCGGCTTCAACGCACTATTGACGGAGCACGAGGCGGCATGGCGGCGCCTGTGGGACCGATTCGCGGTCACCCTCGATTCCGACCGACAGTCCCGTCTGATCCTCAACCTGCACGTATTCCACCTGCTGCAGACGATCTCCGCACACAGCGCAGCCCTGGATGCCGGGGTGCCTGCTCGGGGGTTGCATGGGGAGGGCTACCGCGGGCACATCTTCTGGGACGAGCTGTTCGTCGTGCCCGTCATCGGGATGCGGCGCCCACAGTTCGCTCGGGCACTCCTGGAGTACCGCTGGCGGCGGTTGGACGCTGCCCGAGCCGCCGCCCGCGCGCACAGCCTCGAGGGGGCGCTCTTCCCCTGGCAGAGCGGCAGCGACGGCCGAGAGGAGACGCCCGCTCAGCTGTACAACGCCCGCTCCGCCCGATGGATGCCGGACAACTCCACTCGTCAGCGCCATGTCGGACTCGCCGTCGCCTTCAACGCGTGGCAGCACTTCCAGGCTACGGGCGACCGGGACTGGCTTGCCTCCCGCGGCGCGGAGCTCATCGTCGAAGTCACCCGGATGTTCGCGTCCTCGGCAACCTGGGACCCGGCCACCGACAGGTACCACGTCGACGGTGTGATGGGACCCGATGAGTACCACGACGGATACCCGGACGCACCCGGCGCCGGACTGCGCGACAACGCGTACACCAACGTCCTGCTGTCCTGGCTCTGCGACCGCGCCGCCGACGTCCTGCGGGAGCTGCAGGGCCATCCCGGCGACGACCTCATCGACCGGCTGCACATCACCGCGGAGGAGATCGACCAGTGGTCCCGGCTCGGCAGCCGCCTCACTGTCCCTTTCCACGCCGACGGCGTGATCAGTCAGTTCGACGGCTATGAAGAACTCTTGGAACTCGACTGGCCCCGCTATCGCGCCAAGTACGGCAACATCGGGCGGCTTGACCTGATCCTCGAGGCCGAGGACGACATGACCAACCGGTACAAGCTGTCCAAGCAGGCAGATGTGCTGATGCTGATCTACCTCCTGGGACCCGCAGGCGTGCTCGACCAACTGCATCGGCTCGGCTATCAGTGCACCGAACAGGATCTGGAACGCACGGTCGCGTACTACCTCGCCCGCACCGCGGACGGCTCGACCCTCAGCCGCGTCGTGCACGCCTCGGTGCTGTCGCGATTCGACGAGGTCCGCGCCTGGTCCACGTTCCGCGAGGCATTGGTCGCAGACCTGGACGACACGCAAGGCGGCACCACCCGTGAGGGCATCCACCTCGGCGCCATGTCCGGGACGATCGACATCGTGATCCGCGCCTTCGCGGGCCTGCGGACCGAGTCAAACGCGCTGACCTTCGACCCGAGACTGCCCGCCCATCTTGGACGAGCACGCTTCCAGGTCGGATACCGGGGTCATCGGATCGACGTGTCCGTGCGCACCGATCTGCTGTCGGTCTCCCTGCAGCCGTGCAACGCACCGCCAGTCCGGATCGGAGTGAAAGGACGCTACGCACTGCTCGCCGGCGGGGAAGCACGGGAATTCCCGCTGGCGCCACGCGGGCCCGGAAGGCGCGGCCGGCGCCCTGACCTGAATGATGCAGACCTCACGAACCGGAAGGATCGGAAATGAGCAAGACGAGAGTGGCCGTCAACGGGTACGGAGTGATCGGAAAGCGGGTCGCCGACGCGGTGAAGCTGCAACCAGACATGGAATTGGTGGGCATCGCCGACGTCGCGACCGATTGGCGCATCAAGGCCGCCGCTGGGAGGGCGCCGATCTTCGGCGCGACTGTCGAGGCGGTCCACGGCATGCGTGCGGCAGGACTCGACATCGCCGGAACGCTGCAGGACCTCGTCGACGATGCCGACATCGTGGTGGACACCACTCCCAAGCACGTCGCGGCCGGGAACCTCGAGCGGTACCGGGAGGCCCGCGTCAAGTTCGTGCTCCAAGGCGGAGAGTCGCATGAGACGACCGGGCACTCGTTCGTCGCGCAGGCGAACTACGACAGTGCCCTCGGCCGGGAGAGCACCCGCGTGGTGTCGTGCAACACCACGAGCATCGTCCGCGTGCTCGGCGCACTGCAGGACGCGGACCTCCTCGCCAAGGCTCGCGGCGTGCTCATCCGCCGCGCGACCGACCCGTGGGAATCACACCTGGGCGGCATCATGAACACCATGGTTCCCGAAGGGACCATCCCCTCACATCAGGGGCCGGACGCGCAGACCGTGCTGCCGGACCTCGACCTCATCACCATCGCGGCGAAGGGCGCCCACACGCAGACGCACAACCACTATTGGACGCTGCAGCTGACGAGGAACGCGACCAGGGATGAGGTGCTCGACGCCTTCCGTGCCGCGCCGCGAATCGCCTTCATTCGAATGTCGGACGGTCTCGTCGCGCTGAACTCCACGATCGAACTCATGCGGGACCTCGGCCGACCACGAGGCGACATGTGGGAGGTGGCGCTCTGGGAGGACCTCGTCACCGTGAACGGCGACGAGGTGTATCTCACGTACCAGGTCTTCAACGAGGCCATCGTCGTGCCGGAGACTATCGACGCGATCCGCGCACTGACCGAGAGCGCGCCCGATGCGGCCACTTCCATGCACCTCACCGACACCACCCTCGGGATGCGGCGGGACTTCCTGACCACGCCGCTTGGCACGTCGGAGTCGACAAGCCGTCCATCGACGACCCGATAGTCATCCCCATCGAGCGGTTCAGCGGATGAGCCGTCCGATGGCTTGCGATGCTTCGCGGATCTTCTCTTCGGCGACGTCGTCGCCGGCACGGGCGGCGTCGGCGACGCAGTGGCGCAGGTGGTCCTCGAGGAGCCCGACGGCGACGTTCTGCAGCGCGCCGGTGAGGGCGGAGATCTGGGTGAGGATGTCGATGCAGTACTGCTCTTCATCGACCATGCGGTGGATCCCGCGTGCCTGTCCCTCGATCCGCCGGAGTCGCGCGAGGTATCGGGCTTTGTCGGTGATGTAGCCGTGCTCGCCCTGATCGCAGGTCGTGGGCGTGGTGGCGTCCGTCATCATGCCCTCCGGTCGGATGCGCTCATCGATCGAGAATGGCTTGCGTGGTGGCGGCAGGGCGAAGGTCGAGTCGGCGCAGCAACTGCGCGTTGAGCGCCACGACGATCGTCGAGAGCGACATCAGGACGGCACCGACGGACATCGGCAGCACGAAGCCGATGGGTGCGAGAACACCGGCCGCCAGCGGCACGGAGATGAGGTTGTAGCCGGCCGCCCACCAGAGGTTCTGCTTCATCTTCCGGTACGCGGCGCGGGAGAGCTCGATCACCGAGAGCACGGAGCGTGGGTCGTCGCTTGCGAGGATGACGCCGGCGGATGCGATCGCGACGTCGGTGCCGGCGCCGATCGCTAGCCCGACATCAGCCTGGGCGAGTGCCGGGGCGTCGTTCACGCCATCTCCGACCATCGCGACCTTCCGGCCCTCGTGCTGCAGCTCCTGCACCTTCGCTGCCTTGTCTTCGGGGCGGACGCCGGCGAAGAACCGGTCGATGCCCAGCTCCTCCGCGACCGAGCGCGCCACGGCCTCGGCGTCACCGGTGATCATGACGACCTGGACGTCGAGTGCGTGCAGCGCTTCGATGGCCTCGCGCGACTCCGAGCGGATCTCGTCGGCGAGCTTGAGAGCGCCGATGACCTGGCTGTCCTGGATGACGTGGAGGATGATCGCCCCGTCGGAGCGCCACTGGTCGGCGATGCCGAGCTCCTCTGCGCGCTCCTCGGTGAGCAGGTGCGGTCCGCCGACGCGGACGGTCGTCCCGTCGACGGTCGCGGTGACGCCGACCGCGGGGGAGGAGGAGAAGTCATTGCTGCGGGGGACGGCGAGGTCCTTGGCGGCAGCCGCCCGGACGATCGCCTTGGCGAGTGGATGCTCGCTGTCGGACTCGGCGGCTGCGGCCAGCCCGAGCACGTGATCGGGCTCGTGCCCGTCGATGACGGCGATGTCGGTCACGGTCGGCTCGCCCTTGGTGAGGGTGCCGGTCTTGTCGAACAGCACCGTGTCGACAGTGCGCATGCTCTCGAGCGCGAGGCGATCCTTGACGAGCACGCCGCCGCGGGCGGCGCGCTCGGTGGCGATGGAGACCACCAGCGGAATGGCGAGGCCGAGCGCGTGGGGGCAGGCGATGACGAGCACGGTGATGGTGCGGATGACCGCGGCGTCGGGCAGCCCGACCAGGGTCCAGACGACCGCGGTGATCGCTGCCGCCCCGAGTGCGAACCAGAACAGCCATCCCGCGGCGGTGTCGGCCAGGCGCTGGGCGCGGGAGGAGGAGTTCTGCGCATCCGTGACCAGCCGCTGGATGCCGGCGAGAGCGGTGTCGTCGCCGGTGGCCGTCACTTCGACGCGGATGCCGGAATCGGTGGCGACGGTGCCGGCGGTGACGGATTCGCCGATGGTGCGGGAGACGGTGCGGGACTCGCCGGTGACCATCGACTCGTCGATGGCGGCGCGGCCGTCGACGATCCTGCCGTCGGCGGGGACGCTGCCACCCGGGCGGACGACGATGATGTCGCCCACGGCGAGCTCGGATGGTGCGACCGTGACGATCTGGTCGTTCTCGACCCGCTCGGCCTCGTCGGGCAGCAGGGCGGCGAGCGAGTCCAGGGCGGAGGTGGTCTGTGCGAGGGAGCGCATCTCGATCCAGTGGCCGAGCAGCATGATCACGATCAGCAGCGCCAGTTCCCACCAGAAGTCGAGCTCGTGGTGCAGCAGTTCGAGGCTGGCGCCCCAGGAGGCGATGAACGCGACGGTGATCGCGAGGCCGATCAATAGCATCATGCCGGGCTTGCGCGCGCGCAGCTCGCTGACGGCGCCGGTCAGGAAGGGCTTGCCGCCCCACACGTACATGATCGTGCCGAGCACGGGGGAGACCCAAACCAGGCCGGGGATGTCTGGGAGCGTGTAGCCGACGATCATCGCGAACATGCCGGAGAGCGCGACCGTCGGGACCGCCAGCGCCAGCATGATCCAGAACAGCCGGCGGAACTGCCCGACGTGATCGCCGTGCCCGCCGTGTTCGCCATCTGCGCCGTGGCCGGCATGCGACATGTGTCTTCCCTCATGGGAGTCGCTGGTGGCCGCACCGTCGGAGGCCGCGGTCGCGTGACCGCCCATCCGGTCGTGCGCGCTCGCCGGCTGAGGCTGATGGTGATCACCGCCCGCGTGGTCGGCCCCGTTGGCCTCGGGTGCCTCCATCGGTGCGGCGGTGTGGCGCGCGTGGAGCTGGTTGGGATCCGTGTGGTCGGGTCGGTGCTCGTGCGGGTTGGTCATGGTCTCATCCTCTCGGGTACGGGGAAGCCGTGCCGGGCCTATCTGGCGACAGGCCCGGCACGGTGCGGCTCAGGCCGCGGAGGCGTACTTGGCGGGGTCGGCGTCGAACAGGGGTCCGCAGGCGGCGCAGCACAGGTAGTAGCGCGTGCCTTCGAAGTCGCGGACGAGGCCTGCGGCTTCGGCGTCCGACTTCAGGACCGTGCTGCCGGCCATGACCGGGCACTCGGCGATCTCGCCGGCGGCTGCACCGTGCCCGTGGGTGCCGGTGGCGGTGTGACTGTGGCCGTGGCTGTGGTCCTCGTGATGGCCGGCGTGATCATGGCTGCCGTGCTCGTGGCCGTCGTGGCTGTGGTCGTGACCGGTGGTGTCGGACATGGGGTTCCTCTCAGTGATGGATGTCGACTGCTGCCGACCGTGCCGCGGGACGCGGCGCCGCCGTGGCTGTCGGTGCGGGGTCCACCGCCTCGCTCTTGAAGCTGCGGAGGCGGAGGCTGTTGCCGACGACGAAGACGCTGGAGAACGCCATCGCCGCGCCGGCGAGCATGGGGTTGAGCAGGCCGAGCGCCGCTAGCGGGATGGCGGCGACGTTGTAGGCGAAGGCCCAGAACAGGTTGCCCTTGATGGTGCCGAGCGTCTTCCGGGAGAGCCGGACGGCGTCGGCGGCGCTGCGCAGGTCGCCGCGGACGAGCGTGATGTCGGAGGCTTCGATCGCGACATCGGTGCCGGTGCCCATCGCGAGGCCCAGGTCGGCCTGGGCGAGGGCGGCGGCGTCGTTGACCCCATCGCCGACCATCGCGACGGCCTTGCCCTCGCGCTGCAGACGGGTGACGACGTCGACCTTGTCCTGCGGCAGCACCTCGGCGATCACGTCGGTGATGCCTACCTCGGCGGCGATCTGCTCGGCGACTGCCTGGTTGTCGCCGGTGAGCAGGACAGGCGTGAGCCCGAGCCGCTTGAACTGCGCCACAGCGGCCGCGCTCGTGGGCTTGACGGTGTCGGCGACGACGAGCACGCCACGCGCCTGCCCGTCCCAGCCGACGACGATCGCGGTCTTCCCCTGGCGCTCGGCCGCGGCCTTCGCCTCGGCGAGCTCGGCAGACAGGTGCAGGGACCAGTCGGCCAGCAGCGAGGCCCGGCCGACGATCACCGCGTGACCGTCGACGACGCCCTGCACGCCCTTGCCCTCGATGTTCGTGAAGCCTTCCGGGGTGGGCAGCGCGCCGAGCTCCTGCACAGCGGCCTTTGCGACGGCCTGGGCGATCGGGTGTTCGGAGGCGTCTTCCAGGGCGCCCGCGAGTCGCAGCAGCTCGGTCCGGTCGGTGCCGACGGCGGTGTGCACGTCGGTGAGGGTCATCTTGCCCGCGGTGACGGTGCCGGTCTTGTCGAGCACGATGGTGTCGATGCGGCGCGTGGACTCGAGCACTTCCGGTCCCTTGATGAGGATGCCCATCTGTGCGCCGCGTCCCGTGCCCACCAGCAGCGCGGTCGGGGTCGCGAGGCCGAGCGCGCAGGGGCAGGCGATGATCAGCACGGCGACGGCGGCGGTGAATGCGGCCGCGGCGGGGAAGCCGGCGCCGAGCCAGGCGCCGAGCGTGGCCACGGCGATGGCGATCACGATCGGCACGAAGATGCCGGAGATCTTGTCGGCGAGGCGCTGCACGTCGGCCTTGCCGGACTGCGCGTCCTCCAC
>NZ_JBISGY010000032.1:0-140722 GCF_045064095.1 Agrococcus sp. Ld7
CCCGTGCCCACCAGCAGCGCGGTCGGGGTCGCGAGGCCGAGCGCGCAGGGGCAGGCGATGATCAGCACGGCGACGGCGGCGGTGAATGCGGCCGCGGCGGGGAAGCCGGCGCCGAGCCAGGCGCCGAGCGTGGCCACGGCGATGGCGATCACGATCGGCACGAAGATGCCGGAGATCTTGTCGGCGAGGCGCTGCACGTCGGCCTTGCCGGACTGCGCGTCCTCCACGAGCTTCGCCATCTGGGCGAGCTGCGTGTCCGAGCCGACCCGCGTGGCGCGCACGACGATGCGGCCGCCGGCGTTGACGGTGGCTCCGGTGACGGTGTCGCCCGCTCCGACCTCGACGGGCACCGATTCGCCGGTGAGCATGGAGGCGTCGACCGCGGAGGTGCCGGAGACGACCGTGCCGTCGGTGGCGATCTTCTCCCCGGGCCGGACGACGAACTCGTCGTCGACGGCGAGATCTGTGGTCGGGATGCGCACCTCGACGCCGTCGCGGAGCACGGCGACGTCCTTCGCGCCCAGCTCGAGCAGCGCTCGCAGCGCCGCGCCAGCCTGCCGCTTGGAGCGCTTCTCGAAGTAGCGGCCAGCCAGGATGAACATCGTCACCCCGGCGCCGACCTCCAGGTAGATGTTCGCGGCACCGTCACTGGGAGCGACGGTGAGCTCGAACGCGTGGGTCATGCCGGGGACGCCGGCGGTGCCGAAGAACAGGGCGTAGAGCGACCACAGCAACGC
The DNA here is from genome assembly GCF_045064095.1 of Agrococcus sp. Ld7. Classification (NCBI taxonomy): domain Bacteria; kingdom Bacillati; phylum Actinomycetota; class Actinomycetes; order Micrococcales; family Microbacteriaceae; genus Agrococcus; species Agrococcus sp. Ld7. The sequence goes on from NZ_JBISGY010000032.1 coordinate 738, forward strand.
CGCGCTGGTGCCCATGGAGATGAGCGTGTCCATCGTCGCGGCCCCGTGCCGCAGGTTCGTCCACGCCGCCTTGTGGAACGGCCACGCGCCCCACACGATCACCGGCGCGGCGAGCGCGAGCGAGAGCCACTGCCAGTAGGTGAACTGCAGCGCCGGCGCCATCGCCATGGCGATCACGGGGACGGTGAGCACGACGGAGCCGATCAGCCGGTGCCGCAGACTGACCAGCTCAGCATCCGGAGCCTCGCTCTCGTCGTCCAGCATCGACGGCCGGTCTGGGGCGGGGAGCGCTGCCGTGTAGCCGGTCTTCTCCACCTCGGCGATCAGCAGCGCGGGATCGAAGTCCGCTGGTGCTGAGACCTTGGCCTTCTCCGTCGCATAGTTCACGGTCGCGGTGATGCCGTCGAGCTTGTTCAGCTTCTTCTCGATCCGCATCGCGCAGGATGCGCACGTCATCCCGCCGATCTCCAGCTCCATGCTGGTGGGGGAAGCTGCGGCTGTCGGCTGCGGGTCAGTCATGATCGTCTCCTCGTCGGGGCGTCGGGGCGTCGGGGCGTCGGGCGCGCAGTGCGGATCCCGGGGTAGGAAAGGTGGTCAGTGCCCGTCGTGATCAGCGTCATCGTCGGTGCCGCCGGCGGGCGCGTCGGGGATGCCCGCGCTGCCCGACGGGGGGATTGCGTCGAGCACGAACTGTGCGGTGTGCACCTGTCCGTCGACCTGGAAGCCGAGATACAGCAGGTAGAGACCGGTGGTCGGCACCTCCGCCGTAAACGACACGCCGGGGCCTGCCAGGTCGCCGGGCTGCGGCTCGTCGCCGTGCGCATGCACGTGCAGGTACGCGAGGTCGCCCTGGCGGAGGGCGACCAGGTGCCCGAAGGCGCCGAGGTAGGGCTCGAGATCGGCGACGGGGTCACCGTCCCGGGTCACCTCGACGGTCAGATCGCTCGCGCTGCCCGCCGCCAGCTCGCCGGTGATCGTCACATCGAAGCCGTCGACGTTGTCGCGAAGGCTGACGCCGGCCGGCGGCTGCGGTTCGAGCGTGCCGGCCACGTCGATCATGCGGGAGAGCGTGACGGTCGTGGCGTCCGGCGTCGTGAAGTCGGCGTACACCCGATAGCTGCCGGCGGCTTCCCATGTCCACGGCAGCGACCACGTTCCCGTCGCCGGATCGAGCTCCGGATGCACGTGACGGTACCCGGCGCCGTCGGTGCGGACCGTGATCAGATGCAGGTCCTTCCCGTGGGCAGTCTCGAATGCGGTCACCGGTGTGCCGTCGCCATCGAGGATCTGGAACGAGAGCGGGCTCGTCTCACCCGGCTGCGCGGGCGCGTCGATCGGTCCGATCATGAAGCCCGATTGGGCGATGGTGACTCCGGTCACGTCGATCTCCTGCTCTTCCCGCGTGGTTGCTGGTGGTGCGGTCGTGCTGGTGGCCGGATCGCTGTGGGCCCCTCGGTCGTCCTGCGACCAGGCGGCGACGGTGGCGTCCGGGACGACGGCTGCGGCGATGGCGAAGGTTCCGCCGAAGGCCAGCGCGAGACCAGCGCCGTAGATGACCAAGCGGCCGACGGTGTTCATCGGATCGGCGCCGCCTCGTAGCCGGCCTCATCGACCGCGGCGAGGATCGCCGCCTCGTCGACCGGCTGCGAGCCGGTGACCACGAGCCGGCCGGTCTGCGCGCTCACCTCGATGTTCTCGACACCCGCGACCTGCCCGACCTCGCCGCGGATCGCGACCTCGCAGTGGCTGCAGCTCATGCCGGTGACCTGGAACTCGGAGGTGCTCATGGTGTCTTCCTCTCACTTGACAAGATACCCCTGGGGGGTATTGGTTGAGACGACGATATACCCAGAAGGGGTATGCGCGTCAAGAGGAGGAGCTGAGCGCCATGTCGATGCTCGAGTCGGACGTCTTGATCGTCGGAGCAGGAGCCGCTGGGCACGCAGCGGCGGCCGCGCTGCGCGCAGCAGGGTTCACCGGCTCCGTGCGGATCGTGCATGACGAGCCGCATCCGCCGTACAGCCGAACCTTGGTCGACAAGGCGATCCTGCCCGGCCTGCTCACCGTCGAACAGGCGGCGCTCAAGGATCTGACGCCGCTCGGCGTCGAGCTCGTGCACGGGCGCGCGCTCACCATTGACGCGGATCGGCACGTCGTCCGCCTGCAGGACGGCCGGGCGCTGCCCTACAGCACCCTGCTGCTGGCGATGGGCAGCACGCCAAGGGCGCTTCCCGGCGGTGCTGGTCCCGGCGTCTTCTCGCTGCATCGCGCGGAAGACGCTCTGCGGATCCGCGACCACCTCGGGGACGATCCAACCGGGCGCACCGTGACGGTGCTCGGCGCTGGCCTGGTGGGGTCTGAGGTCGCGAGCTACTTCGCAGCGGCAGGCGCCGAGCTGCAATTGGTCGCGCGATCGGACGTGCCGCTCGCGCGCGTGCTCGGGCGCCCGATCGCGACGCGGCTTCGAGACCTGCACGCCGCGCACGTCGACGCCCACTTCGGGCGAGCCGTGACCGCACTGCTGCCGTCCGCTTCGCACACGGGCGTGAGGCTCGACGACGGCAGCGAGCTGCGCTCGGATCTGGTGATCGTGGCGCAGGGGACCGTGCCGGATACGTCATGGGCGTCCGGGGACGCCGAAGGGGTGAGGGTCGATGACCGCCTGCGGGCGGGCACGATCCCCGGTGCGTACGCGGCCGGCGCAGCAGCAGCGCACACGACCCCGGAGGGCTCGTGGCACCGCATCGACCACTGGGACGATGCCATGGCCCAGGGCGCGCACGCCGCGCGCACCATCCTGCACGACCTCGGTGAAGGCGAGGACCCGGGACCGTACCGCGCGGCCTCCGGTTTCAGCTTGAACGTCTACGGGACTTCGATCATGGGGGTCGGCACCGTGTCACCGAACGCGGTCGTCGGCACGGCCCGCTCGCGTGAGGGCAGCATCGTCACGACCTTCCGTGACGGCGACGGGTGCGTGACGGGGGCGGTCGGACTCTCGGCGGCCCGCGAGATCCTCGCCATCAAGGCCGAGCTCGCGGGCCGCCGATGACTTCCTGATGGCGGCAGGTGTCAGGAGATGAGCGGCTCCCAGCTCTGGCCGAGATCGCTGGTGCGCTGCAGCCCTGCCTCCGTCGCGACGATCACCTCGCCGCCCGGGAGGACCGTCAGCGCGTGGAACTGCCCTGGGGTCGTGCCTACTGGGGCCCACTGCATTCCAGGCTCAGACCGCCACAGCGTGCCGTCGAGATCGACACCGATGACCGTGTCCTCGGCATTGGCGAGCAGCACGAGTGGTGGGGCGCCCTCGACCGGTTGGAAGCTCTCGCCCGTGTCGGTGCTGACGCTGAGTCCGGCGATGCTCGTCAGCAGCAGCCCGTCGCTGGTGGCGAGCAGGTCATAGGGATCCGCTGCCGCGCCTTCGCGCCACGTCGCGCCCATGTCGTCGCTGATGAGGATCTGGCCCGCGTGCACGCCGACCACCGTGCCTGCAGCCGGGTCGTAGGTGAGCGAGTGGAAGTCGGCCACGCCCTCGAGCGATACGGCTTCCCAGGTCTCGCCCGCGTCGGAGCTGTGGATGAGACCGAGGTTCGGCCCCTGCAGGTGCTGAGGCCCAGACGCCCCGGGGTGGCCGGAGGCGAGCAGCTCGCCCCCGGCGCGGGTCAGGCCCATGAGGTCGATGACGTGCTCGCCCACCGGGCCTGCCACATCGCCGGAGTCGAGGTCGACGGTGAACAGGCCGTTGTGGGTGCCGACGAGCAACGACAGTCCGTCGTCGCTCGGGATGAGCTTGTGGATGTGGTTGTCCGTGGTGAGGGATGCCGCGGTCGCGCCCGTGGGGGCGCATGCAGTGGCGGCCAGGATGGTCGCGGCGGAGAGTGCGGCGGCCGCGGCGAAGCGCCGGTGGCGCGGTGATCGATGGAGTTGCATAGACCGTTCTTCTCGATGCAGTTGGCTGAGGGGAGCGGAGTGCCGGCGGCAGCCCACCCGGGAGTGATGCCGGTGTGGGGCGGCAGCAGAACCACCGCCCCCACACCTAGTCGTCACAGTTCGGTCAGCAGCGCTTCCATCTCGGCGATCTCTGTCGACTGGTCGCTGATGATGCGCTCGGCCAGCTCGACCGCTTCGGCGTTCTCGCCGCCGGCGACTTCGGCTTCCGCCATCTCCACTGCGCCGTCGTGATGCACGATCATCTGCTCCAGGAACAGGCTCGACGCCTCGGACCCCGGTGCTTCCTCAAGCTGCGCCATGTCGGCTTCCGACATCATGCCGCCGCCCGTGCCGGAGCCATGGTCCATGCCTTCCATGCCTTCCATGGGCTCCTCGCCCCAGGCCTCCAGCATGGCGTTCATGCGTTCGATCTCCGGCTGCTGCGCCGCCCGGATGCGCTCGGCGAGCTCGGCGACGCGCTCATCGACGTCCGACTTTGTGAGCAGTGTCTCGGACATCTCGATGGCCTGCTGGTGATGGGCGATCATGTTCGTCGCGAACATCACATCGTCCTGGTTGAAGCCCGTCACTTGCGCGCCGCCGGTACTGTTCTCCGTCGGGCTGCTCGAGGTCGAGGGGTTCGTGGCGGGCTCGGACGCGGCGGAGCAGCCGGTGAGCGCGAGGGCGATCGTGAGCGCGCTCGCTGCGAGCGCGCGCTTGGGTGCATGCATGGTGTTCTTCTCTCTGTCAGTCAGGATTGGTTGGGTTGGCCAGATGCGGCTGCATGGGTGCGGCCGCATCGGCTCCATCAAGTCCGGCTGATCGAGAGTGCGACGAGCGACGGGGTGGGAGCAAACCGTGCGAGGAGTGGGAAAGTGGAGCGCGTCGGTGGAGCGCTCGTTCGCACGAACCATCGCACTGGGGAGGCCGGCAACAGCAGCGTGAGTGCCAGCAGTGCCAGCACGCAGCTTGCGGCCATCACCCAGAGTTCGTCACAACCGGTCTCGCCGCAGTGGACTCCGGGCGCTGCGTGGTCGTCGCTCATCGACTGCGAGGCTGCCGTATGAGCAGCATCGTGCGCCGCATGAGGCGTCCCGCCGAGCACGTGCATGGCCAGCAGGCCGACGAGCACTCCGGTCACGGCGAGGATCAGCACGACCAACAGCAGGCGAGTGCGCGAGACCGCGTTACCCCGCCTGCCGCTCAGCGACCGCACCTCGACCACCGACCTCACTCGTCCAGCGTACCGCCCGGCTCGTCGAGCAACCGTGGCGACATGGGCTGGATCAGGGCTGCTGAACCAGCAGCCCCAGTTCGGTTATCCCGTCGAGCATTGACGCTCGGCCGGCTCCTCGTAGGCCGGCACGGGCCGAGCCTCTGCCTCCTGCTGCGTGGTCGCCGCATCGTTGGCTGCGATGTCGTCGATGAGCCACTGCATCTCGAAGATCTCGCGCCGTTGCGCCTCGCTGATCTCGACCGCCAGCTCGCATACCCGCACGTCGTCAAGGTTCGCGCGCTCGGAGCGCGTGATTGCGAGGGAGTGGTGCGGGATCATGGCACTCATGAAGTCGGAGTCGTTCACCGTGGCCTGAGTCCGATCGAGGGCAATACCGCCTCCCAACAACAGCACGCTCACAGCGATCACCGCGATATTCGCCTTCGGGTTCTTGTACATCTGCAGCATCCACGCGAGCATGACGATCCCCATGGCGCCGCCCATCGTCAACGCCATGAACAGGCGGCTCTCACTCCAGCGCACGTGGCCCCACTCCCAGGAGCCGGCGTACATCGCCGCATACATGACAACCATCCCGGTCAGGATCATGGCGGCGAACCGCAAGTACTGCTTCATGCCGGTGTGGGACTTATCCCGGCCGTCGTTGGAGTCTCGTCCGTGCTGGTGATCGTCTTCGTGTTCCATTCTCAATGCTCCTGTTTCGTCTCGTCGCGGCGGCGCCGAATCTGGTGGCCTGGTCCGCCGGGAACATGGTGCAGGCCTCGCCTGCACGCAGGCTTGAACCACGCAACCAGACGGCACGACCCGAGAGGCTGCGGGGGTCAGTACGTGGTGCGTCCTCCGGAGCGGAGGCGATGCAGGTCAGCCCAGTGCGGCAAGCAGGTTCGCGCATGCGCGCTCGCACCGGCGGCACGCCTCAGCGCACACGCGGCAGTGCTCATGCATCTGCGCGTGCTGCTCGCATTCGTCCGCGCACGCCTTACACGCCACCTGGCACGCCTCCAAGAGGGCACGAGTGACGTTGGCGTCGTAGCCGGTGTGACGTGAGAGCACGCGACCCGTCGTCTCGCACACGTCGGCGCAGTCCAGGTTGGTGCGAATGCACTTGGCGAGCTCAGCGACCATCTCCTCCGAGAGGCAGGCGTCGGCGCATGCGGTGCACGTCTGCGCGCACTCGAAGCAGGCTTCGATGCAGGCGGCCAGCACCTGCTGGTCGATGTCACCGAGGTCCTTCGGGTAGGTCTCGAGCATCGCCTTCACGTGGTGGCTCATGAGTCTCTCCTTCGCTCGTCCGTTCTGGTCTGTACTCCATCGAACCGGCTGCGGCGGGGATTGTCACCCCCTCGGTTTGCCATCCGGTGCCAGCGGGCGGAGCCGGGGGCCGGGGCCGCTGCGCTGTGCTCGGCGTCGCCGCCGGTGCCGGCGGAACGTTGACGGGGCCGTTACCAATCCGTTATATTCGATAGGTTCGCGCTGGACGCGATCCGTCGCGAGTCTCTGCATCGCCAGTTGCCGATGCGTCTCGCCGACGTCCGCTTGAAGAACCCTGAGGACCTACCTGGCGTGACGCAGCCCACATCCCCTGCACGGGCAGCGACCGAGGCTCCCTCACAGGCCGGCTCTGCACAGCCGGCCACCCGGCGAGCCCTGCGCGAGCAGGAGCGCGCGGCCCAGGCGATCGCCCGCACCGGCGCCGAAGCGCGTGCAACTGCTCGTGTGCAGGTGCTGCAGGGCTCCCCGTCGCTGTACACGAGTCGCCGTGCGATGCGTGAGGCCGCTACGCAGTCCGCCCGGGAGCTGACGGTCTCGAAGGCCGCGGCGGGCCCCTCGGTGGCCAGCATCACGATTGCGAACCCCGCACTGGGCGCCGACAACGAGCTTCCGGCAACCGGAGGGTCTCCTGCGCCGCGGCGGCTGGCGCCTCGCACGATCCGGCAAGCAGTTCCGACCGCTCCGCCGTCCCGTCCCGCCCCCCGAGCCCGCAACCTGGCGCGAAAGTTCACGGCGGGCAGTGCGCTGGTGTTCATCGGATCGCTCGTCGCCGTCACCTCTCTCCCCGCACAGGCGATTGAAGCGCCAACACTCGCGCCGGAGGTGTTGTCGATCGAACCGAGCTCCCAGGAGTTGGATCGCGTCAACGCCGACAACGACACATTCTTCGCACGCGACGAGATCGTCGTCACCGACCCGCTCGCCGGCGCGAGCATGTCGGATGACGAGTTCGCGAGCTATCAGGCAGTCGCCGACTCAGAGGCGTCCGGCTCGTCGTATGGGGGAGATCCCGCGTTCCCACGGGTCTGGGAGATGCTCAGCACCGACTATGTGCAGAGCCCGTTCCCGAGCTTGGCGCAGTTGCGGATCACGAGTCCGTTCGGATATCGCCCGGGAGGATCCCATGGGGGAACGGATATCGCCCCCGGCCTCGGCACGGAAATTCGGCCCGTTGCGAACGGTGTCGTCTCGGCCGTCTGGCAGGGCAACAATCCCGGCGGTGGCGGCTACACCGTCTTCATCGACCACAACATTGATGGGCAGTTTGTGCAGTCCTGGTACGCGCACATGCTGCCCGGCTCGATCCAAGTCGAAGTCGGACAGGTCGTCGACATCACGACGGTCATCGGTCAAGTAGGCAGCTCCGGCCGCTCGACCGGCCCCCATCTGCACCTCGAGATGAAGAACACCGACTACGTCTCCTTCGATCCGATGCTGTGGCTGCAGACTCGTGAGATGAACCTCGAGTAGCGGTTAAAAGGCCGCCTGGCCGGTTGCCACGCGGCAGCAGTCAACGCAGGGAAACGCCTCGCGCGTTCAGGAAGGTTTCGGGGTTCACGAGCGTGCCGCCGACGCGCAGCTGGAAGTGCAGGTGGCAGCCGGTGACGTAGCCCGTCCTGCCTTCGTACGCGACGACCTGGCCGGCTTGCACACGTTGTCCTGGCGCCACGCTGGCGGGTCGCATCATGTGGTAATACTCGGTCCGCACGCCGCCGCCGTGATCGATATAGAGCATGTTGGCGCCGTAGGTGTCGCGCGAACGCAGCGTCACGACGCCGTCGGCGGCGGCATAGATCGGTGCGCCGCACCCGGCGGCGATATCGACGCCGGCGTGCAGTTTGCGACCGAGCCGGCCGAGCGGATCGTTGCGCATGCCGTAGGCCGAGGTGAAGCGGCCATATAGGGGCGTCTGCCAGCCGCTGTCGCCAGACGGGGCAACAGGGACCACCGTGCCACCGCCGGTGCCTCCGTTTTCGCGAGCGGCTGCGTCCAGCCGGCGCTGCTCCTCGAGCGCGCGCTGGCGGGCAGCCTCGCGCTCCTGCGCTTCGCGCTCGCGTCGCAGCCGCTCCTGTTCGGCCAGCCACGCACGGTGGCGCTGCCCTGCCTGGTAGTCGTCCTCGGTCGCGCGGCGATTCTCGACGAGCACCTGAAGCTGCGCCTCGAGCTCGACGCGATGCCCCTGCTGCGCCACGACCGCCTCTTGCGCGGCGGTTGCCGACGCCTGCGCGGCCGCGTACGCCTCTTCAGCAGCGAGCTTCAGCTCGCGCAACGCGTCGCGGGCGACCGCGGCCTGATCCTGCAGCGACTGCGCCGTGTTGGCGTCCTGCTGCGCCTGCTCGTAAAGGGTGTCAGCGGTGCCTGCGACGCGGTCCAGCATGTCGAGCTCATGCAGCCAGTCGTCGGCCGAGCCGGGGTTGGCGAAGAGTTGGGCGCTCATGTCGCCCGTGCCGCCCGTGCGTGCGAGTTGCGCGGCGAGCTGGCCGGCGGCCAGCTGCGATTCTTCGGCGCTCGCCGAGGCGTCGTCGGCCTGCTGCTGCAGCCCCTCGGCCGCCGCGACGGCCTCGTCGTAGACGCGTTGCGCCTCGATCGCCTCTGCCGCGCGCTGGTCGGAGAGCGCCTGCGCGTTGGCGGCGTCGGACTCGAGCTGCGAGATGAGCGCGCGGATCTCGCCGATCTGCTGGTCCTTGGCGTCCTCGTTGCCGCGGGCGGCCTCAACCTCTGCCCAGGTCGGGAAGCCGTACTCGTCGGCGGCCAGTGCCTGTGGCGCGCCTGGTGCTACCAGGGTCGCGAGCATAGCGCCGATGGCGACGGTGGCCGCGATGCGAGAGTGGAGGCTGCGCCAGCACGAGTTCGCCCGGCCGGCTCGTTCGGTCCGCTCGGGCTGGGCCATGGTCTTCCCGTCTCACAGCTTCGGTCGCTGCATCCTCAGCTGTCGTTCGCGGTCACGCCACGATCGAGCACACGGTACCAACGTTCATGCTCCACCTCACGGTGAATCGCCAGCGGGTGTCGTGCGTTCCGAGTTAGTCGGTGACGTTGATGATCATAGTCAAGCCGCCGGCGCCGTCGGTTTCGACGTTGTTGTTGGTGATGTGGCAGGGGATGAGCCATTGTTCCCGGTTCGAGCGCCTCGCCGTCGTGGGCGACGATGGCGAGGGCCTCGGAGGACGAGCAGGGCAGCCCGCGTAGCACCTCGGCGTCTCGGGCTTTTCGGTGAATCGGCTGAGCTTCACTCCGACATCAGCGGACGTTCGTCGTCGCGAACGTTTCGAGATTTGTGGAGTCCCACCAGTTGCGCGATCCGCAGCGTTGCGGGATCAATGTCGGCGACAAAGAGCCAGGCCAGCTCAATAGGCCGCCAGGGAGGCCTCGTGCTGCTCGTTCTTCGAGTTCAGCATCAGTCAGCGGTGAGGTGGCGCTCGACGTCGGCGTGCGGCAGAGCACTATGCGATTCTGAGCTCGCTGCAGGCGAAGGCAGAGGTGCGGGCGTGACGCTCCGCAGCGGTCAGGTCGCGGAGCGTGCGGGTGTCGGTGTGCGCGACTATGAGCGTCGCGGTCTGCTCGCGGCGCCGTCTCGCAGCCTGGGCGGCCACCGTGCCTACTTTGAGGACACGGTCGCGTTATTGCGCGTGATCAAGTCCGCACAGCGGCTCGGGTTCAGCCTCGACGAGGTGGCCGAACTGCTCGACGCCGGCCGTCGACGCCACCCTGCACCGGATCTGCGCAGCAGTGCGCTGGCCAAGATCGAGGAGATCGAACAGAAGATCGCTGATCTCTCAACAATCCGCGATTCGCTGCGGCAGGTGGTCGATGCCCGCTGTGACAGCCTCGCCGGCTGCACGTGCGCGCAGTGTCCGATCTCGTATGCGGACCTCGTCGTCGCCGAACCAACTGCGCGATCACCAATCGAGCGGTTCCGGCAGTTAGGCATCCAGCCGCGCTGATCCTGTTGGCCGCGCCCGCACCAGGCGGGGGATGAGCCGCACGTAGACGACCATGCCGACGAGCTCGACCAGCGTCTGCGTCACGACGACCAGGGCCGCCAGAGATAGCTGCTCCGGAAGGGCGAGCGCAAGGGGTAGCACCACGAGCGAGTTCCGCGTGGCGCCGCTGAACGCCACGGCGCGAGTCGCCGGCACCTCGAGACGTGCCACCCGGCCCGCCAGGATGCCGAGCGGCACCATCCCGATCAGGAACGCCACGAAGATCGGTGCGACGGCGGCGAGTGCGAGGAGCTCACCGCCGATGCCGGCGACCTGGGATGCGACGACGACCGCGAGGGTCAGCATCATCATCGGCACCATCGCACCGCGTGCGATGCTCATGATCGGTTGGCCGCTGCGGTGCCTGGTTGCGAGCCATTGTGTACCCGCGGCCGCTGCGAGTGGAAGCACGATGAGGACGAGGAAGGCCTCGACGAATGGGCCGAGTTCGACCAGCCCCATGGTCTCCGGGCCGACGAAGAGCAGCAGATAGAGCGGCAGAAGCAGCATCTGCCCAAGCATGAGCAGCGGTGACGCTGCGAGCAGGCGAGCGCTGTCTGCACCGGCCAGGGCGGAGAAGACGATGACGTAGTCGATGCACGGTGTCAGCAGCACGAGGAGCAGCCCGAGGAGCACTGCGGCGTCTGCGGCGACGAGCCTGGACAGCCCGAAGGCCACGGCTGGCACTACCGCGAAGCGAGCACGGTGGTCAGGAACCGCAGATCGCGCGCAGCGGCGCGGATCGCAGCGAACGGCAGCCCCAGGAAGGTCGCGTAGAGCAGCAGCACGAGCACGGGGGTGATGGCGTGCGTCAACGGCTCGCCGAGCGAGGGCAGCGCCATCCCGAGTGGCACCGCGGCTGCGATCGCGCCGAGGTAGAGGGGGATCTGCCATCGCTCCCCCCAAGCCACGACCGACCCCATCGTCCAAGACTACGGAGACGCGTTCGGCCCTGCGCCACGAAACCGAGAACGCTGCGTCACGGCTGCGCCACGAAATTGAGAATGCGCCACCGAAATTGAGAATCTACAAAGTTGCTGTTGCTGTAGGTTCTCCCGCTCCGTGTCGCGCGAGAGCCGCGTGATTCCGGGGAAGTCGGAACGCCGTTAGGCGCCCGCAATTCTCACGTTCGTGTCGCAATCCTCAGATCGAGAGGGCAGCGAGGTGGGTTCTCGCGTTCGGTGACGCACCGGGCCCGCGGGATTCTGGGGGAGCGGGCAGAACCAGGCCCGGCAGCCGGTGATCCGCCACGTCCCGCCGGTCGTGGTCTTGAACTGGCTGAAGTCCAGCTGCCACACCTGGTTCGGCCCCGTTGGCGTGACCGCGAAGGCGGCCTTGCGCTGCTGCGCGAGCTGGCGGTGACGGTGCTCACCGAAGGTCCCCAGAGTTGCTCATCGACCTTCCTCAGGTCGCGGGGTCAGATTAGCGCCGAGCTAGGGCTGTCTGGTGATGTCAATGCTCGTGGCGGCCTCGGCCGGGCAGGTGCGCTCGACCTGCAGCGTGGAGAAGTAGATGTCGAACCGATCGGTGAGCAGGTCGGACGCTTGTTTCAGCACGGCCTCATGCTGGGACGGGTTGGCCACGTGCAGGTGCGCGGAGAAGACGGTGCGCCCCGAGGTGATGGCCCACGCATGCACGTGATGGACGTCCGCAACCCCGTTGATCTCCCCAAGGGCCGCAATCGCTGCCGGCAGGTCAAGGTCTTCCGGGGTGCCTTGCATCAGGATTCTCAGGGCCGACCGGATGATGGTCCACGACGCCCACAGCAGCACCACGCCGAAGACCATGCCAAGCAGCGGGTCGATCGCGAGGAAGCCTGTCAACTGGATGACCACCGCGGAGATGATGATGATGATGCTGCCGACGAAGGTCTGCAGGATGTGCCAGAACGCGCCCTTGATGTTCAGGTTCGTCTTCTGGCGCTGATAAAGCAGCCGGAATGCGATGAGCTCGGTGACAATGCCCCCGGCAGCCACCCCATACATCACCGTGGTGGGCAACTCGATCGGGTCGGCCAGCCGCATCGCTCCCATGTAGAACACATACGCGGCCATCAGGGTGAGGAAGAGCCCGTTGAACAGAGCCCCGATGATCTCCGCGCGAGCCCACCCGAAAGTCTCCTTCGCCGTGGCGGGGCGCTGGCTCAGACGCTGGGCGACCAGCGCGATCAGCACCCCACCGACAGCCGAAAACGTGTGGAAGGCATCGGAGATCACCGCGACCGATCCGGACCACAGCCCGATGACCAACTCGATGACGAAATACACTCCCGTCAGCCATCCCGAGATGCGCAGCGCTCGGCTGTCTCCTCCAGTGGGGAGGTGCGTACTGTGACCGTCTTTGCTCATGGCTTCCTCCTAAAGGCTTTGAAAGGGCGATCGCGGTGGCGCTCTTCACGGCGGAACCTGAGCCACCGATCAGTCGGACGAGCCGAGAAAGTCTTGCGACATGCCGAGCGACCGGTCAGTCAGTCTCATGGAGGTCTCGGCGTCGGGCGCGGTCTTGGTCAAGGCGCGGATAGCGTCGATGGTCTCAGAAACGACGATAGCTTCGTTGAAGACCTGGTATGTCAGATAGGCCTCGTCACCTTCCACGGTGACCAGGTCTTCCCAGACCGCAACTTCCCACATGTCGCCGCGGGGCCGGCCGAGATCCTTCATCAGTTCGACGGTCGAGTTCAGCGCGACGAGGCCGTCAGCCATTCTGATGAACGCGATGCGCGGCGCCGCGCGTAGAGCGGCGAGCACCTCTTCCCGGCTCGCGGCGCGGGTGAGATGAATCGTCCAGTAGTGGTTGTGAGTCTGGGTATGGGCGGCCTTGGCCGCGATGGTCACAACGTCGAGGTCAGGCAGGACCGTCTGCGCATCCGGCCCCTGGTGCGACGGGATGCTCTGCTCCGGAACCATCGTGTTCATGATCCCCCCAAGGTGTGACTCCCACGGATCGGTCGCGCGGCGGATCAGGACACCGCGGGCCTTCGCAAGCAGGTTTGCGTTCTGCAGCGCACCGAGGACCCGCACGATGCTGGTGGTGTTGCAGGAGACCACGCGGGTCATGTTGCGCCCCAAAGCGCTCTCGAAGTTCGCTTGGGCCACGAACGAGTGCCCTGTCGTCGCGTGCGATTCCCCGCCCTGCAGCACGACCTTGACTCCAGCCTGCCGGTACCGCGGCAGATTGTCGGCCGCCACGTGCTTCGGAGTGGTGTCGGCGACGACGTCCGCTTGCTGCAGCAGATCCTCCAGCGAGCCCGCGACGGGCAGTCCGGCTTGAAGCATCTCGTCGCGCGCCCGATCGGTCGACGCGAACAGCGGCAGCCTCCCCGCAACGGACTGGATCCGCCAGTCGGTGACGACGTCGGCGACGCCGACCAACTCCATATCGGGCTGCAGCAGGACCGCGTCTGCGACCCGCTTCCCGATGACGCCGTATCCGTTGACGGCCACTCTGGTCTTGTTCATTCCCTTGCCTCTCCGAAGTGCTGTTGTCTCGTCTGTTGCACGGTCCGTTCAGGACCGTCTGGGACCGCCCTGTCGGTTAGAACGAACTCTTCGCAGCCGCCGCCGGCGAGGGGCACGTACCTTCCGGCGACCCCGACTCGGACAGGGGGAGCGGTACTGGGCTGCAACCGGATGAGCAGACTCTCTGCGCTCAGGGCAACGTCGATGAGGTGCCCCCGGTAGTGGATCTCGAACTCGACGGTTCCCAGGTTGGCGGGCAATCGGGGCGTGAAGGTGAGGGCATCGGCTTCGGTCTGCAGCCCCGCGAATGAGCGGGCGACGATGTCGACTGTTCCCGACATGGCCCCTAGGTGGATTCCCTCACGAGTGGTGCCGCCTTGGGTGTCGTCCAGGTCGGCGACCAGCGCTTCGCGGAAGAGTGCCCAGGCCCGGGACTCATCGAACTGGGAGAGCACCGAGGCATGGACGACCCGGCTCAGGGTGGAGCCCTCCGAGGTGCGGGAGATGTAGTAGTACACGGTGCGTTCGAGGTCGGCTCGCGTGAAGGGATAGCCGAGACGGTGCAGCTGCCCGATCACGCCGGTTGGCCCGAGCAGATAGATGAGCATGAGCACGTCGGCTTGCTTGGCCAGCTTGTACCGGTTCGTCGTGTCGTTCTCTGCTTCCAGGATCAGATCCAGCCGCCCGATGTTCCCGTACTTCGCGCGGTAGCGCGGCCAGTCGAGCTCGATCAGGTCCTCGTATCCGTCGAACTGGCTGATGACTCGGTCGGCATGGAATGACACGGCGAGCGAGCCAGCCAGCCGGGACCAGTGGCTGAGCTCTTCGGGAGCGATCTGGAGACGGTCGATCAGATCATCCGCTTGGTGGCCCGCGAGTTCGGTCAGGACATCGGCAGCACGGTCGCACGCCCAGGAGAGCAGGACGTTGGTGTAGGCGCTGTCCGTCAGGCCCGCGCCGGGTGCATCGGGGTATCCGTCGTGGTACTCATCCGGGCCCATGACTCCGGTCAAGCGGTATCGGTTCGTGGCAGTGTCGAGGGTGACCAGGGACGCGAACATCCTCGTCACCTCGACGATCAGCTCCGCCCCACGCGTGGCCAGCCAGCCTCGATCGCCTGTGGCCTGGAAGTACTGCCATGCGTTGTACGCGACGGCGAGGCCGACGTGCCGCTGTCGGCTGGAGTTGTCCGGCATCCAGCGGGCTGACCGGGTGTTGTAGAGCCAGCGAGGCGTCTCCTCCCGCCCGTCGCTGCCGCTCTGCCAGGGGAACAGCGCTCCCTCGAGGCCCTGCTTGCGGGCGGCCGCCCGCGCGGCGTCCAGCCGCCGCAACCGGTACTCCAGCAATGCGCGACTCACCTGCGGGAGCCGGGACCCGATCACGGGCATGACGAACAGTTCGTCCCAGAAGACGTGCCCGCGATAGCCTTCCCCATTCAGTCCCCGAGCAGGCACGCCAGCATCGAGGGTGGCGGTGTGCTCAGATATCGCCTGCAGCACGTGGAAGACGTGCAGGTTGAGGATCAGCTGGGACTGCCGGTCTGCATCGAGGGTGATCGCGAACCTGTCCCAGAGGCGCCGCCAAGCCGCTTCGTGATTTCCGAGCAGCGCGTCGAACCCGCCACGGTTCCGGGACAGCTCCGCCAAGACAGCGCCCGCCGGCGACGAGATGGCAGTGTCCCGGGAGGTTGCCAGCGCCACCGTCTTGGTCATCGTGACCGGTTCTCCGTCGGTCAGGCGGAGATCGAACTGCCGCCGGTGCCGGCCGGTGCTGGTCTCGGGATGATGGCGTGTCGCGTCGGGGCCGTCGATATCGCTCCGGACGGCGAGGGCGATGCGCACTCGGCTCTGATTGGTCTCGACCTCGCAGAGGACGGTGCTGTCGTCCGTCTCTCTGAACACGGCATCCGTCAGATGGACCTTGCCTGTGCCTGCATAGGCGCGGACGTTGGTGTTGGCGACCCGCGCGTCGATCCCGGCCCGGATGCTGACGGCGCCGTTGAAGCCCCGAGCGGTCAGCGTGGTCTCGAGGGCAGCCAGGTGAGGGTTGTGCATCGAGACCAGGCGGCGCTGCACCACCGCGAGCCGTTCCCCGCCCGGGCCGGTGAGGGTGGAGTGACGGGTCAGCACACCCCGACGCAGATCCAGCTCGCTCCGATCCTTCGGGACGTCGATCTCTCCGGTTGACCACCAGGGACCGTCGCCGATGCGAACGTCCACCGGCAGCCAGTTGGGGACGTTGACCAGGTGTTCCTCTTCCAGCTCGCGGCCGTGGATGATGCCGACAGTGCGGTTGTAGATGCCGGCCAGATAGGTTCCGGGATAGTGGGTCCCGTCATCGCTTCGCTCCGGGCGCGCGCCTCTGGTGGCCATGTACCCGTTGCCCAGTGCGGTGAGGGTCTCCCTGTGGCCCTCGTGCGCCGGATCGAACCCTTCGTAGCTCAGCGTCCACGGGTCGGTGCGCGAGGCGCCCAGATCCAGTTGGCTGACGTCTCCCAGGACGACATCGGCCCCTGCGTCCTCCAGTTGCTCCCGATCTCCCGTGCGGTCGATCCCCACGACCAGTCCGAACCCGCCGGTGCGCGCGGCCCGTACTCCGGAGACGGCGTCCTCAATGACCGCGACCTGTTGGGGCGCCACCCCGAGCCGGTGCGCAGCCTCCAGGAACATGGCCGGATCGGGCTTGCCGGGCAGCCCCAGATCCCCGGCCACTCGGCCGTCGACGATCACGTCGAACGCCGCCTCCAGGCCGGAATCAGCCAGCAGTGCGCTCGAGTTCCTGCTGGCGGTGACGAGGCCCACGGGGACCCCTCCGGCGCGGAGACGCTCCAGCAGTGCGACCGTGCCGGGGAAGGCGCTCGCGCCGTCACGCGCCAGCGCAGCCAGGAACAGCTCGTTCTTCCGTGCCCCCAATCCGGCCACCGTCAAGGCGTCGGGGGGATCGCCGGGCGACCCCTCGGGGAGCCGGATGTCGCGAGAGGCCAGGAAGGCGCGGATGCCATCCGCGCGGCTCCGCCCATCGACGTAGAGCCGGTAGTCCTGATCCGGGTCGAAGGGGTGGTTCGACTGCGCGCCGGACCTCGGGTCTGCGAGGAAGGAGTCGAACAGTTCCTGCCAGGCCGCCGCATGCACGGTGGCCGTCTGAGTCACCACCCCGTCCATATCGAACAGCACGGCGTCATAGGGCACTGCGGTGCGGTGGTCGGAGCGCGCTGGCGAGGGAATGTCCGCGGCGTGCTGCGGAGTCATGTCAAGCGGGCTCATCCAGTGGTTCCTGCTCACGCTGGTTGGCGGGCCCGGGGGCGGCCGTCCACTCCCAGTTCCTGATCTCCGGCATGTCTTCGCCGTGGGTGCGGATGTACTGGCGGTGCTCGACGAGCTTGTTCAGGAGCCCCTCGCGTACGTGCGCCGAGACGTCCTTGAGGCGCGGCACGCGGTCGATCGCGCTGATCGCGAGATTGAGCCGGTCGATCTTGTTCAGCACACACATATCGAACGGCGTCGTCGTGGTGCCTTCTTCCTTGTATCCGTGGACGTGGAGGTTGCCGTGGTTGGTGCGCCGGTAGGTGAGTCGATGGATGAGCCACGGATAGCCGTGGTAGGCGAAGATCACCGGCTTGTCTGTGGTGAACAGCGCGTCGAACTCCCGGTCAGACAGGCCGTGCGGGTTGTCGGCCTCGTCCTGCAGCCGCAGCAGATCGACCACATTCACCACCCGGATGGATAGGTCCGGGAAGTGGTAGCGCAGGATGTCGACCGCGGCCAGGGTTTCCATCGTGGGCACGTCTCCGGCGCAGGCCATGACCACGTCGGCTTCCGCATGCGCGTCCGTGCTCGCCCAGTCCCAGATGCCGATGCCCTTTGTGCAGTGCGCGATGGCATCCGGCATGTTCAGGTACTGCAGCTGCGGCTGCTTGCCCGCCACGATGACGTTGACATACTGACGGCTGCGCAGGCAGTGATCGGCTACCGACAGCAGAGTGTTGGCGTCCGGGGGCAAGTACACTCTCACGACCTCGGGCTTCTTGTTCAAGACGAGGTCGATGAATCCGGGATCCTGGTGCGAGAAGCCGTTGTGGTCCTGCCGCCACACGTGCGAGGTCAGCAGATAGTTGAGGGATGCGATCGGCCGGCGCCAGGGGATGTCGTTCGTCGTGTCCAGCCACTTGGCGTGCTGATTGAACATGGAGTCGACGATGTGGATGAACGCCTCGTAGCAGGAGAAGAGTCCGTGCCGTCCCGTGAGGAGGTAGCCTTCCAGCCAGCCTTGGCAGGTGTGCTCGGAGAGGATCTCCATCACGCGTCCGTCGCGCGCCAGACCGTCGTCGTCAGGCGTGGTGTGAGCGTTCCAGGCACGGTCGGTTGCTTCCAGGATCGCTGAGAGGCGGTTCGAGTTGTTCTCGTCCGGGGCGAAGACCCGGAAGTTGTCCTCGTTGCCGGCCATCGTGTCCCGCAGCATCTCGCCGAGGACGCGTGTCGCTTCCACCGCTCCGGTGCCAGGCTCGGTCACCGGCACGGCGTAGTCGCGGAAGTCGGGCATCCGCAGGTCTCGCAGCAGCGCCCCGCCGTTCGCGTGCGGGTTGGCGCTCATCCGTCGTGTCCCTCCGGGGTGCAGGTTGCGGATGGCTTCCACGGGCGCCCCGGACTCGTCAAAGAGCTCCTCCGGGCGGTAGCTGCGCAGCCAGTCCTCGAGGACCTGACGGTGGCTGTCGTTCTCGCGAGCTGCGCTGAAGGGCACTTGGTGGGAGCGCCAAGAGCCCTCGACCTTCTTCCCGTCCACCTCGGCGGGGCCCGTCCACCCCTTGGGGGATCGGAGCACGATCATCGGCCAGCGCGGCCTCTCCGTCTTGCCCTCCTCGCGGGCGCCGCGCTTGATCTCCTGTATCTCGTCGACGCAAGCGTCCAGGGCTCTGGCGAAGTTCTGGTGCATCTGTTCGGGGTCGTCGCCCTCGACGAAGTACGGAGCATGGCCGTAGCCGCGCAGGAGTTTGTCGAGCTCGTCACGGTCGATTCGTGCGAGGACCGTTGGGCTGGCGATCTTATAGCCGTTCAGGTGCAGGATCGGCAGGACGGCCCCGTCTCGGGCGGGGTTCATGAATTTGTTGGAGTGCCAGCTCGCAGCCAGCGGCCCGGTCTCCGCTTCTCCATCGCCCACCACGGCCGCGACGATCAGGTCCGGGTTGTCGAAGGCTGCGCCGTATGCGTGGGAGAGGGCATAGCCCAGCTCCCCGCCTTCATGGATGGATCCGGGAGTCTCCGGGGCGACGTGACTGGGAATGCCTCCTGGGAAGGAGAACTGCTTGAACAGCCGTCTCATGCCGGCCAGGTCCTGAGTGACATCGGGGTAGATCTCGCTGTAGGTCCCCTCCAACCAGCCGGCCGCCACCGGGCCTGGTCCACCGTGTCCGGTGCCCATGACGTACATCATGTTCAAGTCGCGCTCCATGATGCTGCGGTTCAAGTGGGCGTAGATGAAGTTCAAGCCCGGGGTGGTGCCCCAGTGCCCTAGCAGCCGCGGCTTGACGTGCTCCGGCAGCAGCGGCTCCCGCAGCAGCGGATTGTCCATCAGGTAGATCTGTCCCACGGACAGGTAGTTCGCCGCCCGCCACCAGGCGTGGATGCGATGCAGCTGGTCGGGTGTCAGCACGGCTCCCTTGTCGGAGTGCTCCGGGGTGGGCTTCATGATGGAATCACCTCTCGATATCGTCACAACGTGGTCGGCCAGCGCCTGCCGCGTGAGATCAGCTATTCGATTGTGGTCGGGTCGAGCTTGACACGGCGCAGCAGCTGGGCGTTCAGCGCGACGACGATCGTGGAGGCCGACATCAATATCGCGGCGACAGCGGGGGAGATCGACACGCCAGCGAATGCCAGCACGCCGGCTGCCAGGGGGACGGCGATGATGTTGTACCCGGTGGCCCACACGAGGTTCTGGATCATCTTCCGGTAGCTCGCGCGGGAGAGATCGACCATGGCCAGCACGGCCCGCGGGTCGTTGCTGGCGAGAACGACCCCCGCAGACTCCATCGCCACGTCCGTGCCGGCTCCGATGGCGATGCCGACCTCAGCCCTGGCGAGCGCGGGGGAATCGTTGACGCCGTCGCCGACCATGGCGACCTTCAGTCCACGAGACTGCAGTTCGCCGACCTTCTTGTCCTTGTCCTCGGGCAGGACCTGAGCGAACACTTCGTCGATGTGCAGCTCAGCGGCAACGGCGTCGGCGACCTGCTGGGCGTCGCCCGTGATCATGGCCACCCTGATACCGCGCTTCTGCAGCGCGGCGATGGCTTGGCGGGACTCGTCGCGGATCTCGTCCTCCAAGCTGAGCGCGCCGACGACCTGTCCGTCGCGAATGACGTGAAGCACGGAGGCACCGCGTTCTACCCACGGTTCGGCCTGGGCGGTTAGAGCGCGCGGCACTTCGAGTCCCTCTGTCTTGATGAGGTTCGGTCCGCCGACCGCGACGGCGGATGCGCCGATGTCTGCAGTCACGCCGCGGCCGGTCAGTGAAGCGAATCCGCTGGCGACGGGGATCTGGAGGCTGCGGTCCTGTGCCGCCGCGACGATCGCGCGGGCGGAGGGGTGCTCGCTGTCCGCTTCCACGGCAGCCGCCAGCTCCAGCACTTCGTCGCCGGTCATGCCTTCGACCGCGGCGACGCCGGTGAGGGCGGGCTGCCCCTTCGTCAGGGTGCCGGTCTTGTCGAAGAGCACGACATCGATGGTGCGCATCCGCTCCAGCGCCATGCGGTCCTTGATCAGCACCCCGGCACGGGCGGCCTGCTCGGTCGAGATAGCGATCACCAGCGGAATGGCGAGACCCAGGGCATGGGGGCAGGCGATGACCAGGACGGTGACCGTGCGGACCACGGCCTCATCGGGGTAGCCCAGCAGTGTCCAGACGATGAAGGTGATGATGCCGGCGCCGAGCGCGAAGTAGAACAGGAATGCCGCGGCCTTATCGGCTAGTGCCTGAGCCTTGGAAGATGATGCTTGCGCTTCGGCGACGAGCCGTTGGATGCCCGCGAGGGCTGTGTCGGCGCCAATTGCGGTCACTCGGACTCGGAGCGCACTGTCGGTGGCGACAGTCCCTGCCACTACCGTGTCGCCGGGGCCGCGCGGCACGGTCTTCGATTCACCCGTGATCATGGATTCGTCGAGCTCGGCGTGTCCTTCGGTGATCTCGCCGTCCGTCGGGAGGCGCGCTCCAGAGCGAACCAGCACGACATCGTCGAGGGACAGCTGTGAGATAGCGACGACCTCGGTTCCATCACCCGTGACTCGCTCGGCCTCGTCGGGCAGAAGCGCAGCCAGGGCGTCCAAGGCCCCACGTGCTGAGCCGAGAGCACGCATCTCGATCCAGTGCCCCAACAGCATGATGACCACAAGCAGAGCCAGCTCCCACCAGAAGTCGAGATCGAGGCCTCCGATGCCGAGCGTGGTGATCCAGGATGCGACGAACGCGACGGTGATCGCCATCGAGATCAGCAGCATCATGCCTGGTTGCCGGCTGCGCAGTTCGGTCCAGCCGCCCTTCAGGAACGGGGAGCCCCCGTAGAAGAAGATGACAGTTCCCAGGACCGGAGGAATCCATGTCGACCCTGGGAACTCCGGGATGCTGTATCCCAGCAGGTCGGAGAACATCGGGCTGAAGTACACGACCGGGATGGACAGCACAAGACTGACCCAGAACTTGTTCCTGAACATCGCCGTGCTGTGTCCGGCATGCTGGCCGTGCTGGTGGACTGCATGCTCATCGTCTATCGCCGAATGGGCATGGTCGTCCGGCATCGCCTGCCCATGCGTGCTGTGGTCGGCGTGCTCGTCATGGCTGGCCGGCGCACTGCCCTCGGGGTGGTCTGGATGGTGCGTGTGGGGGCTGCTCATGGCGGCCAACCTATACCCCTGAGGGGTATAGGGCAAGCGTCGCGCGTATACCCCCCAGGGGTATCGTCTCTCTGCCCCCGGCACTCACGCCCGGGTCGTGAAGCAACGTCGATGGACCTCGCGGTGGAGGCCCCTCCAGGACGAGATTCGCCGCGTGTCTGGAACATGCCGCTCGCGAGTAGCGGGTCCGACTCAGATGATCGTGGTAGTGGAGGCGATCCAGCCCTGCATCTCGTTCATAATGGCGTCCCATGCGCCCGTCACCATCAGCACGCCGATGATCATCAGTGTCACCCCTCCGCCGATGTTGATCGCTCGGACGTGTCGGCGCATCCACGCGATCGCCGAGCCCATCCAGCCGAGTCCCACCGCGAGCAGCAGGAACGGTATGCCCAGACCCAACGCGTAGGCGAAACCCAGGAGAGCTCCTTGCCAAGCGCTGCCGGTCGTGACGGTGAGGGCGCTGATCGCCGCCAGTGTCGGGCCCGAGCACGGGGTCCAGCCGAGCGCGAAGATGACGCCCACCAGGGGCGCTGCCCACATCCCACCAGCCTTAAGCTGCTGCGGCTTCCAGACGCGCTGGAGAAAGCGGAGCTGCCCAATGAACACCAGCCCCAGCAGGATCAGCAGCACACCGAGAACGCGCACGAGCACGGCGGACCAGACGAGCAGGAACGAGCTGACCGCACCGACGAGGGCGGTGCCGAGCACGAATACGGCGGTGAAGCCGACGACGAATAGCGCCACGCCGGTGATGAGCCTCGCTCGGCCGCCCTCCTCGCCGACGAGTGAACCCATCAGGCCCAGATAGCCCGGGACCAGCGGAAGGATGCAGGGGCTTGCGAAGGAGACGATGCCTGCCAGCAGCGCCATCGGCACGGAGATCAGCAGCTGTCCACTGAGGACGGCACCGCCGGGGTCCAGGGCTACGCCCTGGACGAGCATCAGGGTCATCGCTCCAGTTCCTCCCGGAGCAGGGTCGACAGGATGCTGGTGTCCGTGACGGCCCCGGAGACGCGAGCTGCCACACGCCCCTCGGCGTCGAGGATGATCGTCGATGGCACCGCGTTGGGGGCGATGATGCCGGTAAAGGCGAGCTGGCCCTGTGCAGATTGGTCGTCGAGGACCGAGGGGTACTCGATGCCGAACTCCTCCTCAAAGGCCATGGCCTGGGCGGCCCCGTCGCGCACGTTGATGCCGATGAAGTCGACGCGATCGCCGTACTCGGCATGCAGTTCCGCGAGTACGGGCGCCTCGATGCGGCAGGGCGGGCACGCGGCGTACCAGAAGTTGACCAGCGCGACGCCCTCGAGCGCCGCGGAGTCGAACTCGCTGCCGCTGGCCAACGGGCCGGCGAACGAGCCGGGCGCGGCGCGATCCGCCGGCGCGATCTCCGTGACGATGCCGTCACCAGCGATGTAGCCCGCGTCGCCGACCTGGCCCGCGACGCCGGCTGCGCTGGCGCAGCCGGTCAGCACGAGTGCGCCGATTGCCGTCGTGATGGTCAAGAGACGGCGAACAGTGCCACTCATCAATCCTCCAGGAGTCATCCGCACCGAAAATCGAACACTCGCCGGCTAGTGTTCTGTCGCCGGCCGCCTGAGGCGGGCGGGAGAACCTTCGAGGCGAGGGTTCGGCCCAACGCTGGCTTGGCGGGATGCCCGCGCTGCTCAGGGCGACCCGAAGCGTCGGATGGGCATCACTAGGGACTGTATTGATCGGTCCTATGAACGTCGCGACCGCCCTGTATCGCGGCGTGGCAGCGGCCTGCCCATTGTGGTTTGGCACTTCCGTTGCGGTCGGCGGGCTGTGCGGTATCGGGTGATTCAGCGGACGAGACGTTCGATCGCCTGCGATGCCTCGCGAATCTTCTCCTCGGCGACGTCGCCGCCGGCCCGGGCGGCGTCGGCGATGCAGTGGCGGAGGTGGTCCTCGAGGAGACCGACGGCGACGTTCTGCAGCGCTCCGGTGAGCGCGGAGATCTGGGTGAGGATATCGATGCAGTACCGCTCTTCATCGACCATGCGGCCAATGCCGCGCGCTTGCCCTTCGATGCGTTTGAGTCGCGCGAGGTATCCGGCTTTGTCAGAGATGTAACCCTGCTCGCCGTGGTCGCAAGCGGTTGCGGCGGTCGTGCTGTCTGTCACGGTTCCCTCCGGTCCTGGTGCACGCATCGATCCGGGACCGCAGCTCAGACCTCGGCGGCGTACTTCGCGGGATCGGCGTCGAACAGGGGCCCGCAGGCGGCGCAGCACAGGTAGTAGCGGGCGCCGTCGTAGTCGCGGACGAGGCCCGCGGCCTCGGCGTCCGCCTTCAAGACCGTGCTGCCGGGCATCACCGGGCACTCGGCGATCTCATCCGCGGACGCGGTGACGTGCCCGTGAGCATCGGTGGCACTGTGGCTGTGCCCGTGATCTTCGTGCTGGTCGGTGTGACCGTGGTGGCCGGCGTCATCGTGGTGACCGGTGGTGTTGGACATGGGGGTTCCTCTCAGTGATGGGTGTCGACAGCTATCGGCCGTGCTGCGGGGGGCGGCGCGGTCGTGGCGGTCGGTGTGGGGTCCACCGCCTCGCTCGTGAAGCTGCGCAGGCGGAGGCTGTTGCCGACGACGAAGACGCTCGAGAACGCCATCGCCGCGCCGGCGAGCATGGGGTTGAGTAGGCCGAGGGCGGCGAGCGGGATCGCGGCGACGTTGTAGGCGAAGGCCCAGAACAGGTTGCCCTTGATGGTGCCGAGCGTCTTCCGGGAGAGCCGGATGGCGTCGGCGGCGCTGCGCAGGTCGCCGCGCACGAGCGTGATGTCCGATGCCTCGATCGCGACATCAGTGCCGGTGCCCATCGCAAGGCCCAGGTCGGCCTGGGCGAGCGCGGCGGCGTCGTTGACGCCATCGCCGACCATCGCGACGGCCTTGCCCTCGCGCTGCAGACGGGTGACGACGTCGACCTTGTCCTGCGGCAGCACCTCGGCGATCACGTCGGTGATGCCGACCTCGGTGGCGATCTGCTCGGCGACCGCCTGGTTGTCACCGGTGAGCAGCACCGGGGTCAGCCCGAGGCGCTTGAACTGCGCCACGGCGGCGGCACTGCTGGGCTTGACGGCGTCGGCGACGACGAGCACGCCGCGCGCCTGCCCGTCCCAGCCGACCGCGATCGCTGTCTTGCCCTGCCGCTCGGCCGCGGCTTTCGACTCGGCGAGCTCGGCGGAAAGGTGCAGCGACCAGTCGGCCAGCAGCGACGCGCGGCCGACGATGACCGCGTGCCCGTCGACGACGCCCTGCACTCCCTTGCCCTCGATGTTCGTGAAGCCTTCCGGGGTCGGCAGTGTCCCGAACTCCTGCACCGCGGCCTTCGCGACGGCCTGGGCGATCGGGTGTTCGGAGGCGTCTTCCAGGGCGCCCGCGAGTCGCAGCAGCTCGGTCCGGTCGGTGCCGACGGCGGTGTGCACATCGGTCAGGGTCATCTTCCCTGTGGTGACGGTGCCGGTCTTGTCGAGCACGATGGTGTCGATGCGGCGCGTGGACTCGAGCACTTCCGGTCCCTTGATGAGGATCCCCATCTGGGCACCGCGGCCCGTGCCCACCAGCAGCGCGGTCGGGGTCGCGAGGCCGAGCGCGCAGGGGCAGGCGATGATCAGCACGGCGACGGCGGCGGTGAATGCGGCCGCGGCGGGGAAGCCGGCGCCGAGCCAGGCGCCGAGCGTGGCCACGGCGATGGCGATCACGATCGGCACGAAGATGCCGGAGACCCTGTCGGCGAGGCGCTGCACGTCGGCCTTGCCGGACTGCGCGTCCTCCACGAGCTTCGCCATCTGGGCGAGCTGCGTGTCCGAGCCGACCCGCGTGGCGCGCACGACGATGCGGCCGCCGGCGTTGACGGTGGCTCCGGTGACGGTGTCGCCCGCTCCGACCTCGACGGGCACCGATTCGCCGGTGAGCATGGAGGCGTCGACCGCGGAGGTGCCGGAGACGACCGTGCCGTCGGTGGCGATCTTCTCCCCGGGCCGGACGACGAACTCGTCGTCGACGGCGAGATCTGTGGTCGGGATGCGCACCTCGACGCCGTCGCGGAGCACGGCGACGTCCTTCGCGCCCAGCTCGAGCAGCGCTCGCAGCGCCGCGCCAGCCTGCCGCTTGGAGCGCTTCTCGAAGTAGCGGCCAGCCAGGATGAACATCGTCACCCCGGCGCCGACCTCCAGGTAGATGTTCGCGGCACCGTCACTGGGAGCGACGGTGAGCTCGAACGCGTGGGTCATGCCGGGGACGCCGGCGGTGCCGAAGAACAGGGCGTAGAGCGACCACAGCAACGCCGCGCTGGTGCCCATGGAGATGAGCGTGTCCATCGTCGCGGCCCCGTGCCGCAGGTTCGTCCACGCCGCCTTGTGGAACGGCCACGCGCCCCACACGATCACCGGCGCGGCGAGCGCGAGCGAGAGCCACTGCCAGTAGGTGAACTGCAGCGCCGGCGCCATCGCCATGGCGATCACGGGGACGGTGAGCACGACGGAGCCGATCAGCCGGTGCCGCAGACTGACCAGCTCAGCATCCGGAGCCTCGCTCTCGTCGTCCAGCATCGACGGCCGGTCTGGGGCGGGGAGCGCTGCCGTGTAGCCGGTCTTCTCCACCTCGGCGATCAGCAGCGCGGGATCGAAGTCCGCGGGTGCTGAGACCTTGGCCTTCTCCGTCGCATAGTTCACGGTCGCGGTGACGCCGTCGAGCTTGTTCAGCTTCTTCTCGATCCGCATCGCGCAGGATGCGCACGTCATCCCGCCGATCTCCAGCTCCATGCTGGTGGGGGAAGCTGCGGCTGTCGGCTGCGGGTCAGTCATGATCGTCTCCTCGTCGGGGCGTCGGGGCGTCGGGGCGTCGGGCGCGCAGTGCGGATCCCGGGGTAGGAAAGGTGGTCAGTGCCCGTCGTGATCAGCGTCATCGTCGGTGCCGCCGGCGGGCGCGTCGGGGATGCCCGCGCTGCCCGACGGGGGGATTGCGTCGAGCACGAACTGCGCGGTGTGCACCTGTCCGTCGACCTGGAAGCCGAGATACAGCAGGTAGAGACCGGTGGTCGGCACCTCCGCCGTAAACGACACGCCGGGGCCTGCCAGGTCGCCGGGCTGCGGCTCGTCGCCGTGCGCATGCACGTGCAGGTACGCGAGGTCGCCCTGGCGGAGGGCGACCAGGTGCCCGAAGGCGCCGAGGTAGGGCTCGAGATCGGCGACGGGGTCACCGTCCCGGGTCACCTCGACGGTCAGATCGCTCGCGCTGCCCGCCGCCAGCTCGCCGGTGATCGTCACATCGAAGCCGTCGACGTTGTCGCGAAGGCTGACGCCGGCCGGCGGCTGCGGTTCGAGCGTGCCGGCCACGTCGATCATGCGGGAGAGCGTGACGGTCGTGGCGTCCGGCGTCGTGAAGTCGGCGTACACCCGATAGCTGCCGGCGGCTTCCCATGTCCACGGCAGCGACCACGTTCCCGTCGCCGGATCGAGCTCCGGATGCACGTGACGGTACCCGGCGCCGTCGGTGCGGACCGTGATCAGATGCAGGTCCTTCCCGTGGGCAGTCTCGAACGCCGTCACGGGTGCACCGGCTGGGTCGAGGATCTGGAACGAGAGGGTGCTGGTCTCGCCCGGCACTGCGGGGGTCTGGATCGGC
This sequence comes from Agrococcus sp. Ld7, assembly GCF_045064095.1. Lineage (NCBI taxonomy): Bacteria > Bacillati > Actinomycetota > Actinomycetes > Micrococcales > Microbacteriaceae > Agrococcus > Agrococcus sp. Ld7. The sequence goes on from NZ_JBISGY010000032.1 coordinate 28,145, forward strand.
CCGATCATGAAGCCTGATTGGGCGATGGTCAGTCCGCTCACGTCGATCTCCTGTTCTTCCCGCGTGGTCGCGGGTGGCGCGGTCGTGCTGGTGGCCGGATCGCTGTGGGCGCCTCGATCGTCCTGCGACCAGGCGGCGACGGTGGCGTCCGGGACGACGGCGGCGGCGATGGCGAAGGTTCCGCCGAAGGCCAGCGCGAGGCCGGCACCGTAGATGACCAAGCGGCCGACGGTGTTCATCGGATCGGTGCCGCCTGGTATCCGGCCTCATCGACCGCGGCGAGGATCGCCGCATCGTCGACCGGCTGCGAGCCGGTGACCACGAGCCGGCCGGTCTGCGCGCTCACCTCGATGTTCTCGACACCCGCGACCTGCTCGACCTCGCCGCGGATCGCGACCTCGCAGTGGCCGCAGCTCATGCCGGTGACCTGGAACTCGGAGCTGCTCATGGTGTCTTCCTCACACTTGACAAGGTACCCCCGGGGGGTATTGGTTGGCACGACGATATACCCAGAGGGGGTATGCCGTCAAGAGGGGGAGATGAGCGCCATGTTGATCCTTGAGTCGGACGTCTTGATCGTCGGAGCCGGCGCTGCCGGACACTCGGTAGCGGTGGCTCTGCGTGCGCTGGGCTTTGCCGGTTCCGTGCGCATCGTCCAGGACGAGCCGCATCCGCCCTACAACCGGACCTTGGTCGACAAGGGGATCCTGCCCGGCCTGCTCACCGTCGAGCAGGCGGCGCTCAAAGATCTGACGCCGCTCGACATCGATCTCGTGCGAGGTCGTGGGATCGTAGTGGATGAGACTCGGCCCGCAACCCGCCTCCAGGACGGGCGAGCGCTGACGTCCCGCGCGCTGCTGCTGGCGATGGGCAGCTCGCCAAGGCCGCTTCCCGGCGGTGCTGGTCCCGGTGTCTTCTCGCTGCATCGTGCGGACGACGCCATGCGGATCCGCGACCACCTCGGCGACGATCCCGCCGGGCGCGCCGTGACAGTGCTCGGCGCCGGCCTGGTGGGATCGGAAGTCGCGAGCTACTTCGCTGCGGCCGGCGCCGGTGTGCAACTGGTCGCGCGATCGGACGTGCCGCTCACGCGCGTGCTCGGGCGCCCGATCGCGACGCAGCTGCGCGACCTGCATGCCGCGCACGTCGACATCCACTTCGGGCGAGCCGTGACCGCACTGCTGCCGTCCGCTTCGCACACGGGCGTGAGGCTCGATGACGGCAGCGAGCTGCGCTCGGATCTGGTGATCGTGGCGCAGGGGGCCGTGCCGGATACCTCGCGCACCACGGTCACTACGCGGAGGCGCGCGCGAATCTCGATGACTCGCTCGAGCTGCTGTCCAACGTCGCCGACATCTATGCCAACGCCGACGACGCGAACCGCCGGCTGTGCAACCAGGCGCTGTTCAAAGCGATCTACGTCGACGAGGACAACGACGTGCGCGTCGGCTACCGCACTCCATACGACGGACTGAGCGACGCCGACTTGCAAGCCGACGCTCTCACCTGGGCCGCCGAGGCAAAGAAAGAGGGCCAGGTGCGAACTTCCTCCAAGGGTGGTCCCTTGGTCGAAAGTTCACACCTGACCCGTCTGGGGTGAGTAACGGGACTTGAACCCGCGACATCCGCCACCACAAGGCGGCGCTCTACCAACTGAGCTATACCCACCATGTGCGCCCAAGGCGCAACTCGGACAGTCTACGACATTGCGCCGCCGAACACCGAATCGGGCTCAGGCCGGCAGGTGCGTGCCGAAGCCCTCGGTCACCGCTGCCGAGATCTGCTGCAGCTCCTCGGTCGTGCGACCGGGGGCATCCGTGAACACCGCCGCGCGGTAGTAGCGCAGCTCGCGGATGGATTCCAGGATGTCGTCGAGCGCGCGGTGGCCGCCGGCCTTCTCGGGCGCCTGGAAGTAGGCCCGGGGGAACCAGCGGCGAGAGAGCTCCTTGACGCTCGACACGTCGATCGATCGGTAGTGCAGGAAGCCGTCGAGTGCGGGCATGTAGCGCGCGAGGAACGCGCGATCGGTGCCGATGGTGTTGCCCGCCAGGGGAGCGGAGCGCTCGAGCGGCACGAAGCGCTGCACGTACGCGAGCACGTCGAGCTCTGCCTCGGCGAGCGCGACGCCGTCGGGGATCTCGCGGTCGAGCCCGCTTGTCGCGTGCATCTTCCGGACGAAGTCGTCCATCTGCTCGAGCGCTGCATCCGACGGCTTGATGACGAGCTGGAGGCCGGGATCGAGCACCTCGAGCTCGAAGTCGGTGACGACCACCGCGATCTCGACGAGCTCGTCGACCCGTGGGTCGAGACCCGTCATCTCGCAGTCGATCCAGACGATCCGATCACTCACAGCCACGTCGCGAGTCTATGCGTGATCAGGCGAGCGCCGCGAAGAGCTCGTCGGCCGTGATGTCGGCGAGCGTGCCGATCGTGCGCTCCGCCGGCACCGGCGACTCGGTGAGCTGCGTGGTGAGGAACCACAGGCGAGCGCCGGCTGCGACCGCTGCTCGCGCCCCGCTTCCCGAATCCTCGAAGGCGATGCAAGCGGATGCGTCGGCACCCAGCCTGCGGATAGCCTGCGCGTAGGGCTCCGGGTCGGGCTTGGATCGCTCCACATCATCGGCCGAGACCGCGAACCGCAGCGCACCCTCGGGCGCGACGTCGAGCATTGCCCGGGCATTCGCCCCCGACGCGTTCGTGATGAGCGCGGCCGGGATGCCGGCTGCTGCCACCCGGGCGAGCAGCGCCCGACTGCCCGGCAGCCACGGCACATCCTCGCGCACCAGGTCGGCCACCGACCCGGCGATCGCCTCGATGATCGATGCGGGCTCCATCTGCACCCCGCGCTCGCGCATCCGATCTGCCCATTCGACCATCGGCCGACCGGTCGTCCAGTGCGCGTCCTCGGCGGTCCACTCGATGCGATGCTCGCGGGCGAAGGCACGCATCTGCTCGTGCCAGATGGGCTCCGAGTCGATCAGCGTTCCATCCATGTCGAACAGCAGTGCGGCGGTCATGCCCCCAGCCTGCCATCGTGCGGGTCCGCGGCGCTCACCAGCAAAAGCGCGTCGCATCCTGGGGGAAGCGGAACCATGCCATTGCGCGCGACGGTGTGATCACCCTGAGGCCACCGCCGTCATCGCCCGACCATGCGTCGGCCCCAGGCGCATAGCCGTCGTCACGGTACTTCTCGAAGGCTGCAGCGAGCCGCGCCCCGAGGTCCGCGGGGTCGGCGCGGGTTGCGAGCGACATGCCCTCGACGATCACCGCCTCCTTGCCGTCCTCCAGCGTCAGTGTGACCGCTGGATTCCGCTCCGCGTTGCGCGCGTGGCGCGTGTCCGGGGAGCCGTCGTACCAGAAGCGGCCATTCACCCAGACGCCCCAGCGCGGGATCGAGTGCGGGCGCCCATCGGGTCGAACCGACGCGAGCCAGTAGTGGTGCGCAGCCGCGAGCCGGGATTCCACCTCGCCCCACTCCAGCAGTCCGGCGTCATCCTCCGGCAGGCCGTAGCCCTTCGGCAGCGTTGGGCGGTCGCGGCGCGGAGCGGGCAGGGGTGCGAGATCGACGAGCATGACGCCAGGATGCGTCGGGCCACCTACGAGCGCCAGAGGCGTGTTGCGGATCTCGGTCCGGTCCCGCGCCGTGCCCCCGGCAGGAATCGAACCTGCGACCAAGAGATTAGAAGGCTCCTGCTCTATCCGCTGAGCTACGGGGGCGTGCCGAACGGCGACTCGACTCTAGCGAGTCGAGCACTGCCAGCGTCGGACCGATGCGGCTCTAGGCTGGTCGGATGCTCGAAACCCTGACGCAGACCGCTGCCGACTCCGAAGCGCTCACCGGTGTCGCCGGCTGGGCGGTCGGCCTGATGGACGCGATCGGGGCGCCCGGTGCCGCCGTCGCGATCGCCGCCGAGAACCTCTTCCCGCCGATCCCGAGCGAGATCATCCTGCCGCTGGCGGGCTTCGCAGCCGCGCAGGGATCGTTCTCGATCGCAGAGGCGATCATCTGGACGACGATCGGCTCGGTGGTGGGCGCGCTCGCGCTCTACCTGCTCGGCAGGCTGCTCGGGCACGACCGGCTCTCGCGGATCGCCGCGAAGATGCCGCTCGTGCGCGCGAGCGACATCGAAAAGACCACCGCGTGGTTCGCCAAGCACGGCTGGAAGACGGTGCTCTTCGGTCGATTCCTGCCGATCTTCCGCAGCCTGATCTCGATCCCCGCGGGCATCGAGAAGATGCCCGTGCTGCTGTTCCTCGGCCTCACGGCGGTCGGCTCCGCGATCTGGAACACGATCTTCATCATGGTCGGCGTGACGCTCGGTGCGAACTACCACGCGATCGAGCCCTATATGGACACGCTGCAGTGGGTGGTGATCGGCGCCGTCGTGCTCGTGCTCGGCATCTGGGTCGCGCGGCGGATGCTGCTGAACCGCGCCGAGGGCAAGCACCTGCTGCACGGTGAATGACGGCCGCGAGACGAATCCTCCAGCTCCGGGAATAGCCGCGACACCTGCCTGGTTGTTCGATTGTGAAAGACTTTCCGAACACAGAAAGGCATCACCCATGTTGCAGAGCATCCCCGGTTACCAGGCAGGCACCTACGTCATCGACAGCTCCCACTCGAACGTCACCTTCTCGGTGCGCCACATGATGGTCGCGAAGGTGCGCGGCGAGATCGAAGGGCTCGAGGGCACCATCGTGCTCGGCGAGCAGCCGGAGGAGTCGACCATTACGGCCACGGTCGACCCGAAGACGATCAACACCAAGAACGCGGACCGCGATGCGCACCTGCGCTCCAATGACTTCTTCGCAACGGACGAGTACCCCGAGTGGACCTTCGTCTCGAAGGGCGCGCGCGTCGAGGGCGACGACCTGATGATCGATGGAGATCTGCAGCTGCGTGGCGTGACCAAGCCCGTCTCGCTGCTGGTGGAGTTCGGTGGCATCGGCCCCGACACGTTCGGCAACGTCCGCGCGGGCGCATCGGCTCGCACGCGCGTGAAGCGCAGCGAGTTCGGCATCAGCTGGAACGTCGCGATCGAGACGGGCGGCGTCATGCTGTCCGACGACGTCGACGTCGAGATCGAGATCTCAGCGATCCAGCAGGTCGCCGCGACCGTCTGAGCGGATCGCGCGGTGGTGGGGTCGGGGCGTACGCCTCGGCCCCACTGCTCGTCGGCGCGGACGCACGGGCGCGGGCTCAGGGACCGGTGAAGCAGGCGAGTGCGTCCTCGAGCGCCCAGCCCGTGCCGATCGGCAGCAGCGTCGTGCCGCCCGGCAGCAGCCTGCGCGCCTCGAACACGAGCCCGGACCGGGCGTCGACCTGGGCGATGTAGCCGAGCGTGAGGCCGGAGGCGCTGCTCACGCGCCAGAGATCATCGCGCACCCGGCGGGTAGCCACGTGCGGCGCCGTGGGCGCCATGCGTCGCTGGTCGCTGGTCATGATGGCCATCGCAGATCCTCTCCGTCGTCTTCGACGCTACGTCCGGCCACCCACACGCATCCCGCGCGCCGATGCGGTGCCCTGCGTTCTCCACAGGTCGCTCGAAGCAGCGCGTCGATCGCGACCGCACTGCGTCATCCTGCGTCGCATGAGCGAAGCAATCACCGTCGTCGGGTCCCTCGGAGGCGACCCGACGCTGAAGTCCGTGAACGGCGACCGCGTCGCCGAGTTCCGCATCGGCTGCAGGTCGCGCCGCAAGGAGGGCGAGACCTGGGTCAATGGGCACACCAATTGGTTCTCCGTCGAGGCGTGGGGAGGCTTCGCCGATCACGTCGGTGCCTCGCTCCGCAAGGGCGACGTCGTCGTGGTGCTCGGCAAGCTGAAGGTCGACCAGTGGGAGTCGGGCGAGAAGCGCGGCACGAGCATCAAGATCCGGGCAGAGCACATCGGCCACTCCCTCCGCCTCGGACCGGCTCTGCGCCAGCGCACCGGCACGGCGACAGCCGCAGCAGCGGCCGTCGACCAGCCGTGGCCCGGTTACAGCGACGACGAGCCCCTCTCGGAGGACCCGCTCGAGACGCTGGCGTCGTCGACATCCGCAGGTGCGCTCGACCGATCCGCGTCCGAGCCGCAACCCGTCTGGGCGACGCCGGGCGAGGTGCCGTTCGGCCCCTAGGCTTGGCGGGTTCCCCAACTCGCGGCGAAGGAGGGCGTGTGCGTCGGACCGCGGCCCTCATGCTGCTCGCGTCGGTGATCCTCGCGGGCTGCTCGGCGTCGCCAGGAGCCGACTCAGCCGCGGAGGATGCGTCGCCGACGGCGGCCGCGACCCCGGCGCCCGACGAGGCGATGCGGGATGATCCCGAGCTCGCAGCCTTCCGCAATGCGCTTGAGGCGCGCTCGCCGCTCGACCCCGATGCCCTGGTCGACGCGGTGGTGGCCGCGGGATTCCCGAGTTCGAGCCTCGAGCGCACCCGCGAGCTCGACTCGCTGGGCGCCCCGGTGTCGTTCCTGGAGATCGCGGCGCGCGTCGACGACGGCTGCCTGATCGGCCAGGTGGGCGACGGGCCGCCCATGGCGATCCGAACCGAAGCGCTCGCCAGCGGGCGATGTCTGGTCGGCGACGTGATCCGCCTAGACTGAGGGCATGGCCGAGTACATTTTTTCGATGGTCCGCGCCCGCAAGACGGTGGGCGACAAGGTAATCCTCGACGACGTCACGATCGCGATCATCCCAGGCGCCAAGATCGGCGTGGTGGGACCCAATGGCGCGGGCAAGTCGACGATCCTCAAGATCATCGCCGGGCTCGAGACCACCTCGAACGGCGAGGCGAAGCTGAGCCCCGGCTACTCCGTCGGCATGCTCATGCAGGAGCCGGAGCTCGACGAGTCGAAGACCGTGCTCGAGAACGTGCAGGGGGCCTTCGGCCACCTCACCGCGAAGATCGACCGCTTCAACGAGATCTCCGCCGAGATGGCGAACCCCGACGCCGACTTCGACGCGCTGATGGCTGAGATGGGCACCCTGCAGGAGGAGATCGACGCAGCCGACGCGTGGGATCTCGACTCCCAGCTCGAGCAGGCGATGGACGCCCTGCGCTGCCCGCCTGGCGACTGGCCGGTGACGAACCTCTCCGGTGGTGAGCGGCGCCGCGTGGCGCTGTGCAAGCTGCTGCTCGAGAAGCCGGATCTGCTGCTGCTCGATGAGCCCACGAACCACCTGGACGCCGAGAGCGTGCTCTGGCTCGAGCAGCACCTCGCGAAGTACCCGGGCGCCGTCATGGCCGTCACGCACGACCGGTACTTCCTCGACCACGTCGCCGGCTGGATCTGCGAGGTCGACCGCGGTCGTCTCTACCCCTACGAGGGCAACTACTCCACCTATCTCGAGAAGAAGGCCGAGCGCCTGCAGATCCAGGGCAAGAAAGACGCGAAGCTCGCGAAGCGGCTCTCCGACGAGCTCGACTGGGTGCGCTCGAACTCGAAGGGCCGGCAGGCGAAGTCCAAGGCTCGTCTTGCCCGCTACGAGGAGATGGCGACGGAGGCCGAGCGCACCAGGAAGCTCGACTTCGAGGAGATCCAGATCCCGCCGGGCCCGCGTCTCGGCTCGGTCGTGCTGGAGGCGAAGGAGCTCGAGAAGGGCTTCGACGGCCGCATGCTCATCGACGGGCTGTCCTTCACGCTGCCTCGCAACGGCATCGTGGGTGTGATCGGGCCGAACGGCGTCGGCAAGACGACGCTCTTCAAGACGATCGTGGGCCTCGAGCCGCTCGACGGCGGTGACCTGAAGATCGGTGAGACGGTCAAGCTCAGCTACGTCGACCAGAGCCGCTCCAACATCGATCCGAACAAGAACCTGTGGGAGGTCGTCTCCGAGGGCCTCGACTACATCCAGGTCGGCAACGTCGAGATCCCGTCGCGCGCCTACGTCAGCCAGTTCGGCTTCAAGGGCCCCGACCAGCAGAAGCGCGCCGGCGTGCTCTCGGGCGGTGAGCGCAACCGCCTGAACCTGGCGCTGACGCTCAAGGAGGGCGGCAACCTGCTGCTGCTCGATGAGCCCACCAACGACCTCGACATCGAGACGCTCGGCAGCCTGGAGAACGCGCTGCTCGAGTTCCCTGGATGTGCGGTGGTCATCACGCACGACCGATGGTTCCTGGACCGCATCGCCACGCACATCCTCGCCTACGAGGGCACCGAGGAGGACCCCGCGCAGTGGTACTGGTTCGAGGGCAACTTCGAGTCCTACGAGCAGAACAAGATCGAGCGCCTCGGCCCGGACGCGGCGAAGCCGCACCGCTCCGCGTACCGCAAGCTCACGAGGGACTGATGCGGCTGCCGGTGCCCGTGCTGGTGCGCTGGTCGGATCTGGATGCGTACGGGCACGTGAACAACGCATCGCTGCTGACGCTGCTCGAGGAGGCCCGCATCGTCGCGTTCTGGGCAGGCTCCGAGGGCGCGCCAGCCACGGCGATCATCGACGCGGGCGCCGGCGCGAGCACCGTCACGGTGATCGCGAGGCAGGAGGCGGAGTATCTCGCCGAGATACCCCACCATCGCGAGCCCATCATCGTCGAGACCTGGATCGGACAGCTCGGCGGCGCGTCGATGGACGTCTGCTACGAGGTGCGCTCACCCGATGCCTCGCAGCTCTACGCTCGCGCGCAGACGACCGTGGTGATGCTGGACGCCGCGAGCGGCGAGCCGCGGCGCCTGACCGCTGAGGAGCGTCGCGCGTGGGAGCCCTTCGTCGAAGCGCCCATCGTGTTCCGTCGCGGGGCGAAGCAGACCTAGGCTGCTCGCGCGCAACGCCAGGCTCGATAGGCTGGCAGCGCAACGTAGCACCCGCAGCAAGGAGCACATCCCATGACCGACACCGTCGTCGACACCCCCGCGCAGCCGGCCGAGCCGACTGCCATCCCGCACTGGATCTCCGGCGCCCGGCGCGAGGGGAAGGGCCGCACCGCGCCGGTCTACAACCCCGCCATCGGCCAGGTCGTGTCGGAGGTCGGGCTCGCAAGTGCCGATGAGGTCGGCGAAGCGATCGCGGCCGCGAAGGCGGCGTTCCCGGCATGGCGCGATCTCTCGATCGCGAAGCGCCAGTCGATCATGTTCCGCTTCCGCGAGCTGATCGTGCAGCGCAAGGACGAGCTCGCCACGATCGTCACGCGGGAGCACGGCAAGGTGCACTCCGACGCCCTCGGCGAGATCACGCGCGGCATCGAGGTCGCCGAGCTCGCCACGGCCTTCCCGCTGCTGACGAAGGGCGAGTTCTCGGAGAACGCCTCGACCGGTGTCGACGTCTACTCGCTGCGCCAGCCGCTCGGGGTCGTCGGCATCATCAGCCCCTTCAACTTCCCCGCGATGATCCCGCTGTGGTTCGCACCCGTCGCGCTCGCCGCCGGCAACTGCGTTGTGATCAAGCCGAGCGAGAAGGATCCGTCGGCTGCCGTGTTCATCGCCGAGCTCTTCTCGGAGGCCGGCCTTCCCGACGGCGTGCTCTCCGTCGTGCACGGCGACAAGGAGGCGGTCGACACGCTCCTGACGCACCCGGACGTCGAGGCCATCTCCTTCGTGGGCTCGACCCCCATCGCCGAGTACGTCTACCGGACGGGCTCGGAGCACGGGAAGCGCGTGCAGGCCCTCGGCGGTGCGAAGAACCACATGCTGGTGCTGCCGGATGCCGACCTCGACGTCACGGCCGACGCCGCGGTCAACGCTGGCTTCGGCTCAGCGGGCGAGCGCTGCATGGCGATCTCCGTCGTCGTCGCTGTCGATGTCATCGCCGACGAGCTCGCCGCGAAGATCAAGGAGAAGATGGCGACCATCCGCACGGGTGACGGCACGCGCGACAACGACATGGGACCGCTCATCACGGGTCAGCACCGCGACAAGGTGGTCGGCTACATCCAGACCGCCGCTGACGACGGTGCCGACGTGCTCGTCGACGGCCGCGACCCGGAGGTCGACGGGGACCCGAACGGCTTCTGGGTGAAGCCGACGCTCATCGACAACGTGCCGACCGACTCCGACGCGTACAAGGACGAGATCTTCGGCCCGGTGCTCTCGATCGTGCGCGTCGCCTCCTACGAGGAGGGCCTCGAGCTCATCAACGCGAACCCGTACGGCAACGGCACGGCCATCTTCACCAATGACGGCGGCGCGGCCCGCCGGTTCCAGAACGAGGTGCAGGTGGGCATGGTCGGCATCAACGTGCCCATCCCGGTGCCCGTCGGCTACCACTCGTTCGGTGGCTGGAAGCGCTCGATCTTCGGGCAGGGCAAGGCCTACGGCAAGCACGCGTTCGACTTCTACACGCAGGAGAAGGTCGTGACGAGCCGCTGGCTCGACCCGAGCCACGGCGGCCTCAACCTGGGCTTCCCGCAGAACTGACGCGCGCCGCCGCGGCCGAGCCTGCGTGTCAGCGCTCGGCCCGGCGGATGCCCATGATCAAGGACGTGCCGAAGCTGCCGGTTGCGGGATTCACCTCGTCGTCGACGAAGCGCCCCTCGAGGGCCATGCCGATGCGCTCTGCGACCCGGCGCGAGGCGACGTTCTGCTCGTCCAGCTGCGCCGTCACCCTGTGCGCGCCGATCGCGAAAGCCAGCTCGAGTGCGGCAGCGGCCGCCTCGCCCGCGATGCCCTTGCCCTGCGCCTCCGGTGCGATCATCCAGCCCAGCTCCGCCTGCCGGCTCGCGAGGCTCGTGAGGCGCACCATCAGGTCGCCCACGAGCCGTCCGTCGAGCACGATCCCCAGCTGCGCGGCGTCGCCATCCTGCAGGAACACCGGAGCGCCCCCGGCCGTCCACGCCATCAGCTCCGCTTCCGTCTGGTCGCGCGTGTAGGTCCAGCGACGCTGGCCCGACGCGTTGCGGTAGGAGCGCACCGCATCGATGTCGGCCGGCCGCAGCGCGCGCAGCAGCAAGCGCTCGGTGTGCAGGGGCAGGGCATCGCGCAGGACGCGCATCGCCTCCGCGGGCTCGATGGGCGTGACCGTCACGGCGTGCTCGCGTCGTCCTCTGGCACTCGCACCATGCCCTCCTGGGCCACCGTGGCGACGTGCGTGCCATCGGCGGCGTAGACGTAGCCGTGGCCGAGCCCGCGGCCGCCGCCGGACGAGCTGGTCTCGAGCTCCAGCAGCAGCCATTCGTCGACGCGTGCGGGCCGGTGCCACCACAGCGCGTGATCGAGGCTCGCGGCCTTGAGCCCCGGCGTCGTCCACGCGGCACCGTGCACGCGCACGATGGGCTCGAGCATCGCGTAGTCGGAGAGGTAGGCGAGCGCCGCGCGGTGCAGCGCGTCGTCGTCCGGCAGGCGGTCCTTGGCCCGGATCCAGACGTGCTGCTTCCCGTTGCGCGGCCGCGCCGGGTCGGGCAGGTAGATCGGGCCCTCGACGTGGCGGATGTCGAATGGGCGCGCGATCACGGCCCGCGCGTGCGGATTGGCGGCGTAGGGCGCCAGCAGCTCCTCGGAGCTCGGCAGCTCGTCCGGCCCCGGCAGGCCCTGCGGCATCGCGTGCTGCGAGCTCCTGCCCGGATCCTCGTCCTGGAACGATGAGATCATCGACATGATCGGCACGCCGCTCTGGTAGGCCTGCACGCGACGAGTCGAGAACGAGCGGCCGTCGTGGATGCGCTCCACCGCCAGCGTGATCGGCTGCTCGACGTCGCCGGGGCGCACGAAGTAGCTGTGGACGGAATGGATGCGGCGGTCCGAGGCGACGGTGCGCTGCGCGGCGACCACGGCCTGCGCCATCACCTGGCCGCCGAAGATCCGGCCTCCGGGCATCGGGTGGCTCGCGCCCGTGAAGATGTCCTCGTTCGTGCGCGCGCCGGTGTCCGACAGGGTCAGCGTCTCCAGCAGCATGCGGATGCTCTCGGTCATGCCGGTCCTCTCGACGAAGCTCGTGCCCGGTCGGGCGGCTCTAGTCTAGAAGCGCATGCACGCCATACTCTCGCTCGACGACCGCGCCCGAGCCGACCTCGTCCTGCTGCTCGACCGAGCGGCGGTGTTCGGCGACGGCACCGTGCGGCTGCTGGCCGACGGAGGCGTCGCGCTGCTGACGACGCCCATGACCGCATCCTCCGGCCTGCTCGAGATCGGGCCTACGGTGCTCATCGCTCGTGCGGCTCGCATGCGCGAGCCCGCGCGGTTCGACGGTGTGGTCGCGCTGCCGGCGCTGCGCGACGCGCTGCGCGATGGGGCCGATATCGAGGTGCCGGATGCGCTGGGCCGACCGGCGTGGGCCGCGGTCTCGCCGCCGCGCGGGGGCTGGGCGCACCGGGGCGACGTCGATCCGGCCGTGGTCCGCGAGCTCGCCTCGCAGGCGGCGGCCGACATCGAGGCCGCGCTGCCGGCGTCACCCGGCGAGCCGGTGCGCCGCAGGGCGGAGCGCGCGGCCTGGGGTCGCAGCGTCGATCCGAGCGGACTCACCGCGGGGCAGGCGGCCGCGCTGGTCGCGATGCGCTTCCTCGGCGACGAGCCGGTGCGCGTCACCGAGTCGGGCGGCTGGATGCGGGCTGCCGGTCGCGCTGGCGAGGTCCTTGCTCGCTAGCGCTGCGAGTTCCCGTCGCGCGGCTCCGCGCCACCGAGCAGCCGTCGAAGCCCCGCGGGCACGATCTCCAGTGCGGGGTCGTCGAAGCGCTCGGGCTCGAGCCACCACACCGGGTGGCCCGCGTCCGTCGTGGGTGGAATGACCGCATCCGCCGCCATCGTGGCCGCGAACACGTGCACGAGCTCGTGCAGGTCGCGGCCCGCGAAGGCGATGCGGTGCTCGAGCTCACCCAGGGGAGCGCCGACGGAGATCTCGACACCGAGCTCCTCGCGCAGCTCGCGCACGGCAGCATCCGCCGCCGCCTCTGTCGGTTCGATGCCGCCGCCCGGCGGTCGCACGAGCGTGCGGCCGGTGCCCGGCTCGACGGCGCTCGTCACCAGCAGCGCCCCGTCGGCGCGCCAGAGGAGCGCGATAGCGATGCTGCGCGGGGTCGGGCTTGCGCTCACAGCACCTCGACGCCGGGGATCGCCGCAAGCTCCTTCGCCAGCCCGCCGCCGTTGGGCGACCAGACCCACGGGTGCATCGAGCGCGTCTCGGCGTGCTTGCGACCACCCGCGAGCACAGCCTCCTGCACCGAGAGCTCACGAATCGCGATCGCCCGCACCGACGCGGGATGCGCGCTCGCGAACTCGCCGTAGATCTCCTCATCGTGCTGGCCGTCGTCGCCGACGAGCAGCCAGGTGATGTCGGGGAACTCGCGCGCGAGACGTCGCAGCTCCCTGCGCTTGTGGTCCTTGCCGGAGCGGAAGAAGCGGTCGTGCGTCGGACCCCAATCGGTCAGCAGCATGCTGCCGGCCGGGTACAGGTTGCGGGAGAGGAAGCGGCTGAGGGCCGGGGCGGCATTCCAGGCGCCCGTCGAGAGGTAGACGAAGGGGCTGCCGGGGTGCGCGTTGGCGATCCGCTCGTAGAGCACGGCCATGCCGGGCACGGGCTGGCGCCCGTGCTCGTCGAGCACGAACGCGTTCCACGCCGCGAGCAGCGGGCGGGGGAGCGAGGTGACCATCACGGTGTCGTCGATGTCGCTCACGACGCCGAAGCGCGTCGCGGGGTCGACGATGAACACGCTCGCCACCACCGGCGCCGATCCGGCGACCGACAGGGTGATCTCCTGCCAGCCGGCATCGAGCCGGGCGGGCACGATCGCGTCCACGAGGCCGCCGCGGTCCGCGACCACGACGTGCCGCTCGCCACCGGCGTCGATCGTCACGTCGATGCTGTTGAGCGAGAGCGAGGTGAACGAGCGCCAGCCGCGCACGTTCTCATAGTGCACGCTGCGCTCCGCACCCGGTTCGACGAGCAGCACGCGCGCGAGCACACGCATCCAGCCGTCACCGCCATAGCCCGGGTAGGTGACGATCGCCGGGAGGCGGCCCGCGCGCAGGGCGCTGGCTTCGCGGTGCTCGTGGATCCAGTCCTCCACGCGCGCGGCCGTGTGCCGGATGCGCTCGGGGATCCGAGACAGTGGATCGAGCTCCTCCATGCGTGACCTCCAGAGCCGTGAACGCTCCTCGACCCTACTGGCTCGGCATGGCCGGCTATGCCGGGTTGAGCAGCTCGGCTCCCTGCTCGCGGACGCTGCCGACACGCTTGTCGACGATGTGGGCGGTCAGGCTCGCGACCGCTTCGGCCGCGTCAGCGACCACAGCACCGAGCGCGGCCTCGCCATCCTCGGTGGGATCGAGCCAGGCATCCCGCATCTGCGGCGCGATGACGACCGGCATGCGCTCGTGGATGGAGGCGAGCTCGCCGGCGGAGGCGGTGGTGAGGATCGTGGTCGACAGCAGCCACGAGCCGTCCGGCTGCTTCCACCAGGCGTAGAGGCCCGCGAACGACACCGGTGCGCTGCCATGCACGTAGAACGGCGTCTTTGCATCACCCTGCCGCTGCCACTCGTACCAGCCGTCCGCGGGCACGAGCGCGCGGCGCTCGCGCACCGCATCGCGGAACATCGGCTTCTCAGCCGCCGTCTCGCTGCGAGCGTTGAACGCGCGGACCCCGATCGACACGTCGTCGGCCCACGCGGGCACCAGTCCCCATCGGGCTGCCTCGAGTCGACGGATGGGCGGCCCGTCGTCACGGGGGGTCGGCTCGACGACGATCGGCACCGTGGTGGTGGGCGGGATGTTCCAGTTCGGCTCCGGCAGGGCGTCGCTCGCCTCGTCGATCTCGAACAGGGCGACGAGGTCGCTCACGGGTGTGGCCAACACGTATCGTCCGCACATATGCGAGATGCTCTCACTCTTGCAGGCAAGATGCGACAGAATGAGTGCATGAGCGATCACCGCACGCCGCCACTGTCGCTGTCGGTGCGGCACGAGCCGGTGCAGGCCAGGGCTGCGCACCGCGTGGAGACGCTGCTCGACGCAGCCGCCGCCGTCGTGGTGGAGCACGGCATCGAGCACCTCACGACGGCCCTCGTCGCCGAGCGTGCCGGCGCGTCGATCGGCACCGTCTACCGCTACTTCCCGGATCGCGTCGCCGTGCTGGTCGCGCTCGCCGAGCGCAACCTCGAGCGCCTGCGATTCGCGATCGAGCGCGAGCTGAGCCAGCCGCACGTGACGTGGAGCGAGGCGATGCAGGGGCTGATCGACGCCATGATCGAGACCTTCCGCACCGTGCCGTCGTTCCGGATGCTGCGTGCGGGCGAGGGCCTGGATCTCGGCCCCGCGCACCGTGACGCCGTGGCGCCGCTGTTCGTCGACGACCTGCTGGGCTACCTGCGCGAGCGCTGGGGCGTGGAGGCCAAAGAGGCGCAGCGAGAGCAGCTCGAGCTGGCGATCGGTGGGCTCGACGCGCTCGTCACCTACGCGTTCCTGCACGACCCCGACGGCGACCCGCGCTACCTGGCGATGGGCGTGCGGCTCGCGCGCGAGCAGCTCTCGGGGCTGGTCGCCGACGCCTGAGCCGCGCGGCGTCAGTCACAGCCCGCGCTCGGTTCGCTCGTGCGGCTCGTCTTCGAGGTGGCGTGCCTCGAACCGCGCGATCACCCGCTTCGCCAGCCACACGAGCACGATGAAGCCGGCCACCACGCCCACGAGCACGAAGCCCGCACCGTGCAGGCGGTTCGCCAGCTCGCGATACGTGTCACCCGCCAACCACCCCGCGCTCGCGTAGGCCGTCGCCCAGATGAGGCACGCGGGGATCGTCCAGGCCAGGAACCGTCGATAGCGCATCGCGGACGCGCCGACGATGAGCGGCACGAGCGAGTGCGCGACCGGCAGGAAGCGAGACAGGAAGATCGCCGGACCGCCGCGGCGAGCGAGGTACCGCTCCGTTCGTCGCCATCGCGCCGACGCGCTCGGCCAGCGCCGCTCCAGCCACGCATCGATCTTCGGCCCCAGCCAGTGCCCGATGGCGAAGCCGATCGACTCTCCGGCGAGCGAGCCGACCACGACCGCCCCGATCAGGCCCAGCCACCACGGCCACTCCTCGACGGCGAGCGCTGCGACGATCACGATGGTGTCGCCCGGCACCGCGAGGCCAAGCAGCACGCTCGTCTCCAGCAGCATGGCGACTCCGGCGAGCAGCGTGCGCAGCAGCGGATCGACCGAGCCGATGGCGTCGAGGAAGCTGCCGATGGCGTCGTCGATCACCGCGAGACCACACTCGCGGCATCGCGCTCCCGCTCGAGCCGCTGCTGCCACGCATCGGCGCGCGTCGCCGCAGCCACGTGCGGACCGTGCCGCCATTCGGAGACCGCGCGGATGCCGCGCAGCGCGTTCGCGAGC
The DNA here is from genome assembly GCF_045064095.1 of Agrococcus sp. Ld7. Taxonomy (NCBI): domain Bacteria; kingdom Bacillati; phylum Actinomycetota; class Actinomycetes; order Micrococcales; family Microbacteriaceae; genus Agrococcus; species Agrococcus sp. Ld7. Next base: position 44,367 of record NZ_JBISGY010000032.1, read on the forward strand.
CAGACCTCGCAGCCGTCCAGGTCGGCGGGAGACGCTGCCTCCTCGCGCACCTCGATGCCATCCGCGCGCGCGATCTCGACCAGCACGGCGGCCGTCACCGAGCCGAGGCGGGGGATGCGCGCATCCGGCATGCAGAGCGCATCGCCCCGCCACCAGAGCACCGCCGACCAGCTGCTCTCGGCGATGCTGCCGTCCACCGTGATGATGGGTTCCACCGCGGCACCCACGCGCGCCGACTCGGCCGATTGCAGCTCGCCGAGGGCCGCGAGATCCGGGCCCTTCTGCAGCGGCTGCGATCTCGGGTCTCGCTGCGCGGTCGTCACGGCAACGGTCCGCGACGGCTCCGGCGCCGGCCGGATGCGCAGCCGGATGCCCGCCGGGGTCAGATCGAGCCGCGGCGACCAGCGGCCCGTGCTCGGCGCCAGTCGTGCCGCGGCCGCGCTCGCGGCCAGCGCGTCGGCGGGATCGCCGCCCGCGTGCTCCACCGCATCGGTGAATCGCCGCTGGTGACGCTCGAAGGCGAGCGTTCGGCCGTCGACGACCAGCCAGGAATCGGCCGCGAGCGTGGCCGTGACCTGCTCGTCGACGGGGGAGAAGGTCGAGTGCATCCAGGCGCGCACGCCGTCGATACCGCTCATAGGATCGACCCTATGCCTGCGACCCATGTGCCGCTCCTGCCGCACCTCGGTGCGCACTGGGCGCGGGACGCCGCCGTCTCGCCCGAGGCCGCCTTCGCGTCGCTGGAAGCCTCGGGTGGCGACGTCGTGTGGCTCGACTCCTCATCGCGGGGCGCCCACATCATCGGCGTCGGGGCGCACGTGCTGATCGTGCGCGACGGCGTCGCCGAGCTCGATGGTGCGCCGATCGCGGGCGATGCCGTTGCCGCGCTCGAGACCGCTCGCTCGGCGCTGCCGGGCGCGTGGGTCGGTTGGTTCGGCTACGAGGCAGGCGTGCGGATGCTCGGGCTCGCGCCGCCCGCGGAGTCGTCCGGCGCGGCGCGGTTCCCCGAGGCGGCGTGGCTGCTGCTCGACCGCTGGGTCGTCGTGGCGGGCGGCGAGGCCCAGCTGCAGTCGCGCGACGGGCAGCCGTGGTCGCTCGAGCCGGCGCCGGTGCGGCTGCCGCCCATGGCCGGCGTCGACCCCGCGGCCCTGCGCTGGCGGGACGACGATGCCGCCTATGCCGAGAAGGTCGCGCGCTGCCGCGCGCACATCCGCGCCGGCGACTCCTACGTGCTGTGCCTGACGACAGCCATCGATGGCCCGCACATCGACCCGATCGCGACGCACGCGCGGCTGCGCTCGGCGAGCCCCGTCCATCACGGTGGGCTGCTGCGCATCGCGGGCGTGACCGTCTCGAGCGCGAGCCCAGAGACCTTCCTGCGCGTCGAGGACGGCGTCGCCACCACCCGCCCGATCAAGGGCACCAGGCGCCGCGGCGCCGACGATGACGCCGCGCTCGCGCGCGAGCTGTTCGAGAGCGAGAAGGAGCGCGCCGAGAACGTCATGATCGTCGACCTGTGCCGCAACGACCTGCAGCGGGTGTGCGCGCCGGGGACGGTCGAGGTGACGAGCCTGCTGGCGGTGGAGACCTATCCGACGGTGCATCAGCTGGTGTCGACCGTTCGGGGCCGGCTGCTGCCGGGGCTCGGGCCGCTCGATGCCGTCCGGGCGCTGTTCCCAGCGGGCTCGATGACCGGCGCGCCCAAACGCCGCACGGTCGAGCTGCTGCAGGCGCTCGAGGGGGCACCGCGAGGCGTCTACTCCGGCTGCTTCGGCCTCGTCGCAGGGGAGACGTGCCACCTGGCGATGGTGATCCGCAGCGTCGTCGCAGACGAGCACGGCACGCACATCGGCGTCGGAGGCGGTGTGACGGCGCTCTCCGACCCGGCGTTCGAGGTCGAGGAGCTGCACGTGAAGGCGGCGGCCCTGCTCGCGGCCCTCGTGCCTCGCTGACGCGGCGTCAGGCCGGCAGCGACTCCGCCAGCTCGACCAGCTCGTCGAGCTCCACCGTCCATCCCGCTGCGAGCGACCGCAGCGCCTCGCGGCGGGTCGCGTCATCGCCCTCGAGCGGGAAGCCCGACTCCACGAGGTGCACCTGCGTGCCCTGCTCGGTGGGGGAGAGCGTGATCTGCACGGCGGATGCGCGACCGGAGAGGATCCCCTCGGCCCACTCGAATGCGAAGCGCTCCTCGGGCACGACCTCGCGGATCCTCGCGGCCAGCACGACCTCGCCGGTCCACGCGAAGCGGCCGGTCGCGCCCTCGACGACGCCATCGGGGAAGGCGGCGATGTCGCCCAGCCACTGGGCCAGCAGATCGGGCTCCACGAGGCAGCGCCAGACGGCGGCGACAGGCGCGTCGATGGCGACGATGCGCGTCACGCGCGACGCGGGAACGTCGACGGTCGCTGGCGGGTTCTCGAACTCCGGCACCGATCACCTCCTCGACATGGCCCTTCGATTGTAGGCACGACTCGTCTGCGGTCGCGCCCGCGTAGACTGGACAGCCGGTTGCAGCCGCCGACGGCTGGCCTCACCCAGGAGCATCAGTGACTGACGAGACATACGACTTCGCCCGCATCGAGCAGCGTTGGCTGCCCGAGTGGGAGGCCCTGCGACCCTTCGCGACGGATGACGAGACGGACACGCGCCCGCGCAAGTACGTGCTCGACATGTTCCCGTACCCGTCGGGGGATCTCCACATGGGCCACGCGGAGTCGTACGCCTACGGCGACGTGCTGGCACGCTACTGGCGCCAGCAGGGGTTCAACGTGCTGCACCCGATCGGCTGGGACTCCTTCGGACTTCCGGCCGAGAACGCGGCGATCAGGCGCGGCGAGGATCCGAAGCAGTGGACCGAGTCGAACATCGAGCAGCACAAGCGCTCGATGCGCAAGTACGCCGCGGCATTCGACTGGGATCGCATCCTGCACACGAGCGATCCGCAGTACTACAAGTGGAACCAGTGGCTGTTCCTCGAGCTCTACAAGGCCGGCCTCGCGTACCGCAAGCCCTCCAACGTCAACTGGTGCCCCCAGGACCAGACGGTGCTCGCCAACGAGCAGGTCGTCGACGGTCGCTGCGAGCGCTGCGGCACCGCTGTGGTCAAGAAGAAGCTCACGCAGTGGTACTTCAAGATCACCGACTACGCCGACCGTCTGCTCGACGACCTGAACCAGCTCGAGGGCCGCTGGCCCGCGAAGGTGCTGCGCATGCAGCGCAACTGGATCGGCCGCTCGGAGGGCGCTGAGGTCGAGTTCGAGATCGAGGGGCACCCGGGCCGCGTGCCCGTCTTCACCACGCGCCCCGACACGCTCTATGGAGCGACGTTCATGGTCGTCGCGCCGGATTCCGACCTGGCCGCTGAGCTGGCTGCCGGTGCCGACCCGGAGGTGCGGATGCGCTTCCAGTCGTACCTCGACGACGTCGGTCGCATGACCGAGATCGACCGCCAGAGCACCGAGCGAGTCAAGACCGGCGTCGACCTGGGCCGCTTCGCGATCCACCCGTTGACGGGCGAGCGGATGCCCGTGTGGGCCGCCGACTACGTGCTGGCGGACTACGGCCACGGCGCCGTGATGGCCGTGCCCGCGCACGATCAGCGCGACCTCGACTTCGCGCGCGCCTTCGACCTGCCGGTCAAGGTGGTCGTCGACACGAACGCGCCCGTCACCGGCGTGATGCCCGCGATCCCGCTCGACGAGGACGGCAACGCCGTGTGGCCCGACGAGGCGCCGTCGCTCGACCCGAAGTCCACGGGCGAGGCGCTCACGGGCGACGGCCGCATGATCAACTCGGGCGAGCTCGACGGACTGTCGAAGACGCACGCCATCGGCCGCATGGTGCAGCTGCTGGAGGCAAAGGGCGTCGGCCGTTCGGCGAAGTCCTACCGCCTGCGCGACTGGCTCGTGAGCCGGCAGCGCTACTGGGGCACGCCCATCCCCATCATCCACACCAATGACGGCCAGGAGGTGCCGGTGCCGCTCGAGCAGCTGCCCGTCACGCTGCCCGACTCGGCCGGCCTCGACCTCACCCCGAAGGGCACGAGCCCGCTCGGCGCGGCCGAGGAGTGGATGGCCGTGGAGTCGCCGATCGACGGCAGCCCCGCGCGCCGCGACCCCGACACGATGGACACGTTCGTCGACTCGTCCTGGTACTACCTGCGCTTCCTGAGCCCGAAGGACGACACGCAGGCGTTCGACCGCGCGCAGGTCGAGCGCTGGGCACCGGTGGACCGCTACGTCGGCGGCGTCGAGCACGCCATCCTGCACCTGCTCTACGCGCGCTTCATCACGAAGGTGCTGTTCGATCTCGGCCACGTGCCGTTCACGGAGCCCTTCGAGTCGCTGCTCAACCAGGGCATGGTCATCCTCGACGGGTCGAAGATGTCGAAGTCGAAGGGCAATCTCGTCACGCTCTCGGAGGAGCTGGAGCGCTTCGGCGTCGATGCCGTGCGCCTGACGATGTCGTTCGCCGGCCCGCCGGAGGACGACATCGACTGGAAGGACGTCAGCCCGACCGGCGCGCAGAAGTTCCTCGCGCGAGCGTGGCGGCTGTCGAAAGAGGCGCTCGCGAAGCCGGGCACCGACCCGAAGCCGGGCGACCGCGCGCTGCGCCGCGAGACCCACAAGTTCCTGGCGGATGCGCCGGGGCTCATCGAGGGCCTGAAGTTCAACGTCGTCGTTGCGCGGCTCATGGAACTCACCAACGTCACGCGCAAGGCCGTCGACGCCGGTCCCGGTGCCGGCGACCCCGCGGTGCGCGAGGCCGTCGAGACGATCGCGCTGGGCCTGTCGCTGTTCTCGCCGTACACGGCGGAGGACATGTGGGCGAACCTCGGTCATCAGCCCTCGGTCGCGAACGCCGGCTGGCGCAAGGCCGACCTGTCGCTCACGAAGGAGGACAGCGTCACGGCCGTCGTGCAGGTCAACGGCAAGGTGCGCGATCGCATCGACGTGGCGGCCGACATCACGGACGCAGAGCTGGAGCAGGCCGCACGCGACCTGCCGGGCGTGCAGCGAGCCATGGGCGACGCCGAGATCCGCAAGGCAATCGTGCGAGCCCCGAAGCTCGTGAACTTCGTCATCGGCTGACCCCGCCCCGCCACCCCCTCTCCCGTAGGTCGAGGAGCGGCCGCCGAAGGCGGCCGCGTCACGAGACCGGGTGCCTCTGCGTAGGTCGAGGAGCGCCCGCTCTCCGTAGGTCGAGGAACCCCTCGCTCTCCGTAGGTCGAGGAGCGTCCGCCGGAGGCGGCCGCGTCACGAGACCGGCCCCACCTCCGTAGGTCGAGGAGCGCCCGCCGAAGGCGGCCGCGTCACGAGACCGGGCGCGACGACCTCACGTCCCTCCACAACCGAGCGCCCGCCGTCCCCGCGCCCCCGCGCATCCGCCCTACCGTGCCGGAATGGCCGGAACGGATGCGCGCTGGCGGCTGGGCGCGGGCGCCGCGGTGCTGCTCGTGCTCGGCGCGGTCGCCGGCGGCGTCGCGCAGCGAATGGTGGTCGATGCGCAGCAGGCGGCCGTCCTTCCATCCCCGGTCGCGACCGCCGCGGGCGACCTCGTCGTGGACGTGCAGGGCGCGGTGGCCGAGCCCGGCGTCTATCGGCTGCCGCACGGCGCCCGCGTGCTGGACGCGCTCGCCAGGGCAGGCGGCACAGCGGAGAACGCGGCCCCCGGCGCACTGAACCTCGCTCGCGCGCTCGTCGACGGCGAGCAGCTCATCGTGCTGACGGTCGACGAGCAGGCTGCGGCCGCCGTTGCTGGGCCAGCGAGCGGCAGTGTGGGCACGGGCCCCGGCGGGCTCGTGTCGCTCAACCGCGCAGACCAGGCGACGCTCGAGACGCTGCCGCGCGTCGGGCCCACGCTCGCGCTCGCCATCATCGCCCACCGCGACGAGCACGGCCCCTTCACCGACATCGCCCAGCTCGACGACGTCTCTGGCATCGGCCCCGCACTGCTGTCGTCGCTGACACCGCTCGTGACGCTCTGATGCGCGACGTGCGGCTTGCGCTCCCCGTGGCGATCGCGTGGGCGATGCTCGCGGCGTTGAGCACGCACGCCGCACTGCTGGGGGTGGCCGCCTTGGTCGCCGCATCCGTCGCGGTCGCATGCCTGATCGCGGCGCACCTGGCCAGGCACAGCGCGCCCACCATCGGCACCGACGTGCTCCGCACCGTGGCGGTCGGCGCTGCACTTGCGTGTCCGCTGCTGCTGGCCGGTGACGCGATGGTCTCCAGCGGATTCGACGAGTGCGATGAGCTGACCCTGCTGCTGCTCGGCCAGACCGCGCCCACCGAGGTGCTGATCACCGGGTGCGACGGCGCCGCGCCGGCTGCGCTCGGCACCATGCGCAGCGCCATGCTGCTGCGGGCGCCGGATGTGCCGCTCACGATCGGCGCGACCGCTGCTGGAGCATGCAGCGCGTGGCTCGATGGCTCGCGCTGGCTGCTGACGTGCACGGATCTGGAGCTCACCGAGCCCGCGGCCTGGCTGGCCTGGGCGGGCCCGCTGCGCGACGGGCTGCTGGCCGCCTCGGCGCAGCTGCCGGGTGCCGGCGGCGAGCTGCTGCCCGGTCTCGCGATCGGTGACGAGCGACGCGTGAGCCCGCAGCTGCGCGCGGCGATGCTCGAGACCGGGCTCTCGCACCTCACCGCCGTCTCGGGTGCCAACTGCGTGGTCGTCGTCGGGGCCGCCTTCCAGTCGGCGGCAGCGCTCGGGGCTCGCCGCACGGTGCGCGTGGCGGTCGCGGCCGGCGCGCTCGGCGCCTTCGTCGTGCTCGTCACACCGGAGCCCTCGGTCGTGCGAGCCGGAGCGATGGCATCGATCGGCTTGCTCGGCATCGTCACCGGTCGTCGCGCAGGTGCCGTGGCAGTGCTCTCCCTCGCCGTGCTGCTCGTGCTGGCGCTGCAGCCGCACCTGGCGACGAGCGCCGGCTTCGCGCTCTCGGTGCTCGCCACCTGCGGCCTCATCGTGCACGGTCCTCCGATCTCCCGCGTACTTGCGCGCTGGTTGCCGACACCGCTTGCGGCCCTCATCGCCGTGCCGCTCGCCGCCCAGCTGTGGTGCCTGCCGGTGCTCGTCGGGCTCGACGCGCGTGTCAGCCTCGTCTCGGTGCTGGCGAACCTGCTGGCGGGCCCCGCGGCACCGGTGGTCACGGTGATCGGACTGTCTGCCTGCCTTGCGGCGCCGCTTGCTCCGGCGGTCGCCGTCGGCCTCGCCTGGGTCGCGTGGATTCCCGCGGCATGGATCGCCGGGGTCGCGATGGTCGCGCAGCAGCTGCCGGGCGCCCAGATCCCCTGGCCCGCCGCGCCATGGGGTGCGGTGGCGGCATCCGTCATGCTCGGCATGATCGCGATCGGTCACGCGAGGGGGCGGTTCGGGCGCTCTATCGCCGCCGCGCTGGTCGTGGGACTGGTCGTCGGCCTCGGCGCCGCCTGGCCGAGCATCCGGTTGGGCGCTCTCGCCGACTGGCGCGTCGCGCAGTGCGATGTCGGCCAGGGGAGTGCCACCGTCGTGCGGCACCAGAGCGCGGTCGTGCTGGTCGACAGCGGGCGGGATCCCGCACCGGTGCGACGCTGCCTGAGCACGCTCGGCGTGCAGCGCGTCGACCTGCTGGTGCTCACGCACTTCGACGCGGACCACGCGGGCGGCGCGTCAGCCCTGGTGGGACGCACCGGGATGCTCGTGCACGGTCCGCTGGACGATCGCGCGGTCCGCGTCGTGCAGGAGCTCGCGACCGGCGGCGCCGCCACGCAGGAGGCTCGACGCGGCGACGCGTGGCAGGTGGGGGAGATGCGGGTGGAGGCGCTCTGGCCCGTCGGTGACCCCGCGCCCGGCAACGATGCCAGTGTGGCCGTCGCGATCGACCTGCCGGACGACGGCCTCGAGCTGCTGGTGCTCGGCGACCTGGGTGCCGAGGCGCAGTCGCAGCTGCTGCGGCGCGGCCTCCCTGCGGCTGCCATCGTGGTGGTGGCGCATCACGGCTCCGCGGATCAGCTGCCGGCGCTGTACCGCCGGGTGGGCGCATCCGTCGGCCTGATCGGCGTCGGCGTGAACGACTACGGCCATCCGACCGAGGCCGCCCTCCGCCTCCTCCGCGACGTGGGCACCGTGTCGCTGCGCACCGACGAGCTCGGCATCATCGCACTCGCGGTCGACGAGCAGGGTGTGCGCGTCTGGTCCGAGCGCGTCGGTGGCGCGCCGTAGGCTGATGGCATGGCAGCGAGCGGCACCAAGATCGCGATTCCGAAGATCACATGGGAGCAGGTGTCGCCGGCGCCGGTCGTGCTGGTGTTCGGCAAGGAGTCGTTCCTCGCAGACCGTGCGCTCCAGCGACTGAAGTCGCTGCTGCTGCTCGAGGATCCAGAGCTCGAGGTCTCGGATGTCGATGCCGGCGCCTACACCGACGGTGCGCTCGAGATGATCGCGAGCCCCTCGCTGTTCGACGAGCCGCGCCTCGTGCGGGTCGAGAACGGCGTGAAGGCAACCGACGCGTTCATCGCCGACGCGCTGCGCTACCTCCAGCAGCCGGTGGACGGCACGACGCTCGTGATCCGCCACGACGGTTCGACGGTGCGCGGCAAGAAGCTGCTGGATGCGATCCGCGCGACGCCCGGGGCGATCGAGGTGCTGTGCCAACCGCTCGGCCGGGGCGACCTCGTGCCCTTCGCGCGCAACGAGCTGCGGCTGCTGGAGCGCGAGGCGACGCCCGGGGCGATCGCCGCGCTCGTCGACGCGTTCCACTCCGACATCGCCGAGCTCGCGAACGCCATCCGACAGGTCGCGCTCGACACGGATGGCCCGGTCACCGAGCAGGTCGTGCGCACGTACTACTCGGGTCGGGTCGAGACGACCGCGTTCGCCGTCGTCGACGAGGTCATCGCCCGCGACACCGCCAAGGCGCTCGTGACGCTGCGCCACGCGATCGCGACCGGGGCCGATCCGGTGCCGATCGTCGCGGCCTTCGCCATGCGCTTCCGGCAGCTCGCCAAGGTCTCGGGCGCGGGAGGCGGCGACGGGCAGGCCGCACGGCAGCTCGGCATGCAGGACTGGCAGGTGCGGAACGCCCGCAAGGACCTGCGCAGCTTCACCGACGCGACGCTCTGCGATGCGATCGAGGCGATCGCGCATGCCGACCACGCGGTGAAGGGCGCCGAGCGCGATCCGCAGCACGCGGTGGAGCGACTCGTGCGGCAGCTCGCCGACCGCAGCGTCGCCTGAGCTGCGCGCCGGCGCGCCCGCGCGCATCCGCCGTCCGGTACGAAGTGGGCGCGCGACGCGGGGCGAGGCGACCGTTCCGTACCGGAACAGGTGCCCGCCCGCGCGCACTGCGGGGAGCGGTACGAAGCGGTCGCGCGACGCGAGGCGACGCGACCGTTCCGTACCGGAACAGGTGCCCGTCCGCGCGCGCTGCGGGGGAGCGGTACGGAACGGTCGCGCGACGCGGGGCGAGGCGACCGTTCCGTACCGGAACGGGTGGCCGCCCGTGACCCCCGCGGAGGTGGCCGCCCGCTCGCAGTGCCGCGGAGCGGTACGAAGTGGTCGCCTCACTCGGGACGAGGTGACCGTTTGGTACCGGTACGGGACCGTCGGCGGGCAGCGAGCGGGCGAGCGCGCCCGCGAACGACGAAGGGGACCCCGAGCGGGGTCCCCTTCGAGCGAGCGCGGCTGCTTAGAGCGCGGCGACCTGCTTCGCGATGGCCGACTTGCGGTTCGCGGCCTGGTTCTTGTGGATGACACCCTTCGACACGGCCTTGTCGAGCTTGCGCGTGGCAACGGTGACCTTCGCCTGCGCGGCGTCCTTGTCGCCGGCGGCGATGGCCTTGTGGGCCTCGCGCACAGCGGTGCGGAGCTCGCTCTTGAGCGCGCGGTTGCGGTCGGTCGCCTTCTGGTTCGTCAGAATGCGCTTGATCTGCGACTTGATGTTCGCCATGGTGTCCTGTTCTTGGTTCGTACGAGTTGATTGGCGGCGGCTTCTGCTCACCAGAGCCCGCCGCGACCCGCTCTCGCGCGACGAGCGCGCAGAAGAAGGGGAAGCCAACGAACGATGGTATCAGCGTGCGAACGCCACCCGCAACGCGGCGCCCGGCATCTGCTGTGGGAGAATGGAGCATTCCGCACCGCGACCACCCCGCGGCCCCCTGAGCTTTTCGATGAGAAGGACCCGTGAGCCCCCGAGCGACCAAGGCACTCGAGCCAGCCGCGACCCACCCCGCGCAGCTCCGCAACTTCTGCATCATCGCGCACATCGACCACGGCAAGTCGACCCTGGCCGACCGGATGCTGCAGCTGACCGGCGTCGTCGACGACCGCTCGATGCGCGCGCAGTACCTCGACCGCATGGACATCGAGCGAGAGCGCGGCATCACCATCAAGTCGCAGGCCGTGCGCATGCCGTGGGAGCTCGAGGGTGAGACCTTCGCGCTCAACATGATCGACACGCCCGGCCACGTCGACTTCACCTACGAGGTGAGCCGCTCGCTCGCCGCGTGCGAGGGCGCGATCCTGCTCGTGGATGCGGCGCAGGGCATCGAGGCGCAGACGCTCGCCAACCTCTACCTGGCGATGGAGAACGACCTCGAGATCATCCCGGTGCTCAACAAGATCGACCTGCCGGCCGCCGACCCGGAGAAGTACGCGGCCGAGATCGCCCGCCTCATCGGCGGCGATCCCGACGACGTGCTGCGCGTGAGCGGCAAGACCGGTGAGGGCGTCTCCGAGCTGCTCGACCGCGTGGTGCGCTCCGTGCCCGCGCCCGTCGGGGATGTCGATGGCCCCGCCCGCGCGATGATCTTCGACTCCGTCTACGACACCTACCGCGGCGTGGTCACGTACGTGCGCGTCATCGACGGCCGCCTCGCGCCGCGCGATCACATCCAGATGATGTCGACCGGCACCAAGCACGAGCTGCTCGAGATCGGCGTCTCGAGCCCCGAGCCCAAGCAGTCGAAGGGACTCGCCGCGGGCGAGGTCGGCTACCTGATCACCGGCGTCAAGGACGTGCGGCAGTCGAAGGTCGGCGACACCGTCACGACCGCGCGCAATGCCGCGACCGAGCCGCTGCAGGGCTACGCCGACCCGAAGCCCATGGTCTTCTCCGGCATCTACCCGATCGACGGCGGCGACTACCCGGTGCTGCGCGAGGCGCTCGACAAGCTGAAGCTCTCGGATGCGGCGCTCGTCTACGAGCCGGAGACATCCGTCGCCCTGGGCTTCGGCTTCCGCTGCGGATTCCTCGGCCTGCTGCACCTCGAGATCATCACGGAGCGACTGCGGCGCGAGTTCGACCTCGACCTCATCGCCACCGCGCCGAGCGTCGTCTACGAGGTGCAGACCGAGGATCGCACCATGCACACGGTGACGAACCCGAGCGAGTTCCCGGACGGGAAGATCAACTCGATTGTCGAGCCGATGGTGCGCGCCACGATCCTGGCGCCCAAGGATTACGTCGGCGCCATCATGGAGCTGTGCCAGTCGCGCCGCGGCACGCTCGGCGGCATGGAGTACCTCTCGGAGGACCGCGTCGAGCTGCGCTACCGGCTGCCGCTGGGCGAGATCGTCTTCGACTTCTTCGACCAGCTGAAGTCGAAGACGCAGGGCTACGCCTCGCTCGACTACGAGGTCGACGGCGAGGAGGAGGGCGACCTGGTGAAGGTCGACATCTTGCTGCAGGGCGAGCAGGTCGACGCGTTCAGCGCCATCGTGCACCGCGACAAGGCCTACGCCTACGGCGTGCTCATGGCGGGCAAGCTGCGCGAGCTCATCCCGCGGCAGCAGTTCGAGGTCCCGATCCAGGCCGCCGTCGGTGCGCGCATCATCGCCCGCGAGACCATCCGCGCGATCCGCAAGGACGTGCTCGCCAAGTGCTACGGCGGCGACATCACCCGCAAGCGCAAGCTGCTGGAGAAGCAGAAGGAGGGCAAGAAGCGCATGAAGATGGTCGGCCGCGTTGAGGTGCCCCAGGAGGCGTTCATCGCCGCGCTCTCGAGCGGTGAGACGAAGAAGGACGCGAAATGACCATCCCCATCCGCGATCGCGCGACCAACTACGGCTCGGTCGGCGTGACGGCACACTTCGACTTCCACCGCTTCCCGCCCAAGGGCTTCGAGGTCGTGCAGCTGCGCAGCCGCATCGGCCACGGCCGCCCGCGCTACGACGCGGCCGTCGCGGCGCTGCGCACCTGGAAGGTCCAGCGGCTCGCCGGCATCGAGGTCGATGTGGTCGGCACCGAGGCGGGCAGCACCTACCGCCCGGTCGGATTCGAGGGCACGGAGGCGACCCGCGCGGCCAGCACCGAGCCCCAGCAGGACTTCGGTCCCGACGGCGAGCCCTTCCTGCAGCCGGGCGACTCGATCGATCAGCGCGTGCGCTTCATGGGGATCCAGATCCATGCGCCCATGCGCGTGATCGCCGTCGAGGAGGAGGCCTCCAGCCACGGTGTCATCCTCGGCTCCCTGGACGGCCACCCGGAGTCCGGCGAGGAGCGCTTCACGATCGAGATCGCGGACGACGAGACCGTCTTCATGCACTTCCGCGCCATTGTGCGGAATGCGAAGTGGTGGGTGAAGCTCGGCGCTCCGGTCGCGAAGGCGATGCGCAGCAAGTACCACGACCGCTACCTGACGGTGCTGCGGTCCATCGACGTCCGCTGACCGTGGGGCGGCTGCCCGAGGGAGAGACGGCACCGGCCGACGGCACGCTGCCTGCGGGCACCGCCGTCGACGCGCCGTTCGGCGCCTACATCCACGTGCCGTTCTGCTCGGTGCGCTGCGGCTACTGCGACTTCAACACCTACACCGCCGATGAGCTGCGCGGCGCGACGAGGGCCGGCTACCCGTCGGATGTCGCCGCCGAGATCGTGCTCGCCCGACGGGTGCTCCGCGAGCTCGGACCGCTGCGCCCGATGCAGACGGTGTTCTTCGGCGGCGGCACACCGACGCTGCTGCCAGCCGGCGATCTGGTGCACATGCTGCAGGGCGTGACGGATGCTTTCGGTCTCGCAGCCGGTGCGGAGGTCACCACCGAGGCGAACCCCGACTCGATCGACGCGGCCGGCCTGCGGCAGCTGCGCGATGGCGGCGTCACCCGCGTCTCCTTCGGCATGCAGTCGGCGAAGCCCCATGTGCTCGCGGCGCTCGATCGCACGCACGACCCTGAGCGCGTGCCGCTCGTGGTCGACTGGGCACGGGAGGCGGGGCTCGAGGTGAGCCTCGACCTCATCTACGGGGCACCGGGGGAGTCGCTCGACGACTGGCAGGCCTCGCTCGACGCCGCGATCGCGATGCAGCCCGACCACGTCTCGGCCTACGCCCTGATCGTCGAGGACGGGACGGCACTGGCGCGCCGCATCCGCCGCGGCGAGCTCACAACGCCCGACGACGACCTGCAGGCGGCGATGTACGAGGCGGCGGATGCAACGCTCAGCGCGGCCGGCTACGCATGGTACGAGGTCTCCAACTGGGCGCGGGATGCCCGCGTCGCGCGGCACAACCTCGCCTACTGGCGCGGCCACGACTGGTGGGGCTTCGGGCCGGGTGCCCACAGCCACGTCGGCGGCGTGCGCTGGTGGAACGTCAAGCATCCCGCGGCGTACCGCGACCGACTGCTCGCGGGCGCGTCCCCGTCGCTCGCGCGTGAGGTGCTGGACGACGAGACCCGCCGCGTCGAGCGCGTGCTGCTGGAGTCGCGGATCGCGGAGGGCCTGCCGATCGACCTGCTCGAACCGGAGGGACGCGTTGCGGTCGCCGGGCTCGTCGCTGAGGGGCTCGCAGACGGCAGAGCCGCCCTCGCCGGCCGGGTGATCCCGACGCTGCGAGGGCGGCTCCTGGCCGACGCGGTGGTGCGTCGGCTGCTGCCGTGAGGCCGCGCTACTTCACGAGCCGCCAGTTGAACGGGTAGCGGTAGGAGCCGCCGCCGTTCACGCGCATGCCACCGATGATCGAGAAGATCGCCTGCAGCAGGCCCGGGATCCAGTAGAGGGCGCTGATGAACCCGAGCAGGCCGAACGTCGGGATGGCCAGCAGGATGCCCACGAACATGATGCCCACGGCGAGGATCGTCATGAAGATGCCGAAGTTCAGCGCTTCCTTGGACTCCTGGCGCGCGAAGGCGCTGCGGTCCTTATAGATGAGGAAGACGATGAGCGGCCCGATCCAGCCACCGAAGCCGCCGGTGATCACGGTCGACAGTCCCGAGAGGTGCCCCCACATGCCGGCGTTCTTCTCGTCGACGGGCGACATCGGTGCGGCAGCGCTGTACTGCGGCTGACCGGGTGCGCCGTACTGCGGCTGACCGGGCTGCCCCGGTGCGCCGTACTGCTGACCGGGCTGCCCCGGTGCGCCGTACTGCGACGGTCCCGGCTGGCCGGGAGCGCCGTACTGCGATGGACCGGGCTGGTTCTGCTGCGCGTGGGGAGGCTGACCGCCCAGCGGCTGGCCGGCGCCGCCCTGCCCCGGCGCCGCCGACTGCTGCCCTGACTGACCGTAGGTCGGAGCGCTGCTCGCCTGGCCGTAGCTGGGCGCGCCGTCGGACCCCGGCTGCTGGCTCTGCTGCCAGCTCTGGCTGCCCTCGCCAGCGCTGAAGGCGGGCTGCCCGGGAGCCTCCTGCTCGGGAGGCACGGGGGCGGAGGAGAACGACTGCGCGGGCTCACCGACGCCCGGGGCCGCTGGAGCGCTCGGGGTAGCGTGCTGCTCACCGGTGACGGCGAACCCGTCGGCGGACTGGTCTGCGGGATCGGTGCCCTCTGCACGAGGCGTATTCGGATCAGACATTGCGTGCCTTTCTTCGATCGTCGTCGCAAGGCGCCGGAGCGCGCCGCTCCTATCATTGTGCGCCTCTCCGCCTGAGGATCCCATGCCAGAGTTGCAGACGGGTAGGATTGGCAGTCAGGAGCAGAGAGTGCCAAGCGTGGGGCGTCCTATCGCCTGCAGCGGAGAGGAGCGCGGATGGTCTCGGATCGCGGTCTCGACGTGCTGCGCGCGATCGTCCAGGACTACGTCGCCCTGCGCGAGCCGGTCGGCTCGAAGTCGATCGTCGAGCGGCACGCCTTCGGCGTCTCCGCCGCCACCATCCGAAACGACATGGCGCTGCTCGAGGAGGAGGAGCTCATCGCGGCTCCGCACACCTCGTCCGGCCGCATCCCCACCGACAAGGGGTATCGGGTCTTCGTCGACCGGCTGCAGCGCATGCAGCCGCTGTCGCACGCGCAACGGGTGGCCATCACGCGCTTCCTCGCCGACTCCGTCGACCGCGAGGATGTGCTCGACCGCACCGCCCGACTGCTCTCGCAGCTCACGAATCAGGTCGCGCTCGTGCAGGTGCCGCTGCGCCGCCACGCGGTGGTGCGCCGCGTCGAGCTGGTCGCGGTGGTCGAGCATCGGCTGCTGGCTGTCCTGATCCTTGATTCCGGACGCGTCGAGCAGCGCGTCGTCGACGCGCAGCAGCGGATCGACCCGGAGCAGGCGACCGCCCTCGGCCGCGCACTCACCGAGACCGTCGGCGAGCACACGCCCGCCGAGGCGATCCGACGCCTTGCCTCGGTCGCGGCGACCGCCCCCGACGCGCTCAGGCCCGCGACCGGCGCCGTGGCGCAGGCGCTGGGCGAGATGCTGCAGACGGGTGGCGGCGACCGCATCGTGATGGCGGGAGCATCGCACCTCGTGCGCGAGGAGCGTGACTTCCAGGGCACGGTGACGCCCGTGTTCGACGCCATCGAGGAGCAGGTCACACTGCTGCGCCTGTTCGACGAGATGGGCCTCGAGGGTGAGGTCGCGACCCGCATCGGGCGTGAGCTGACGGGCCCGCTGGGGGAGGCCTCCGTGGTCGCCTCCACCTACAGCACGGACGGCATCGAGGGACATATCGGCGTGCTGGGACCGACCCGCATGGACTATGCAGGAAACATGGCCGCGGTGCGCGCTGTTGCGCGCTACCTCACGCGGCTGCTGAGCGAGGACTGAGTGACAGACCACTACGAGACCCTCGGCGTCGCGCGCGACGCCGGCCAGGACGAGATCAAGAAGGCCTACCGCAAGCTCGCTCGTGAGCTGCATCCGGATGTGAATCCGAGCGCGGAGGCCTCGGATCGCTTCAAGGACGTCACGCACGCCTACGACGTGCTGGGCGATGCGCAGTCGCGCGCGGAGTACGACCGCGGGCCCACCGCGGGTGCGGGCTCATTCGGCTTCGGCGACATCTTCGAGCAGTTCTTCGGCGGCGGAGGTCGCACGAGCGGCCCTCGCTCGCGCAAGCAGCCCGGCCAGGACAGCCTGCTGCGCGTCGACCTCGACCTGGCCGACGTGATCTTCGGCGTGCATCGCGAGCTGCGCGTGCAGACCGCGGTGCTCTGCGGTACCTGCGACGGCGCGGCGACAGCTCCCGGCACGAGCCCCGAGCGCTGCCTGCAGTGCGGCGGCTCCGGCCATGTGCAGCGCCAGGTGCGCTCGTTGCTCGGCAACGTCGTCACCAGCCAGCCGTGCGTCGTCTGCCAGGGCTTCGGCAGCGTCATCCCGCAGCCGTGCCACACCTGCGCCGGCCACGGCCGGGTGCGCGCGGAGCGGACCATCCCGGTCGACATCCCCGCAGGCGTCGACACGGGCCTGCGCATCCAGATGCCCGGTCAGGGCGAGGTCGGCGAGGGTGGCGGGCCGGCCGGCACGCTCTACCTCGAGATCAACGTGCGTCACCACGAGGTGTTCAGCCGCGACGGTGATGACCTGCTCGGCACGATCGAGGTGTCCATGCCCGACGCAGCGCTCGGCACGCGCGCGACGCTCGATGGCATCGACGGCTCGATCGACGTCGAGGTGCGCGCCGGCACGCAGTCGGGCGATGTGATCTCGATCGCGGATCGCGGTGTGACGCGGCTGCGGGGCGCGGGTCGCGGCGACCTCAAGCTCGGCGTGCAGGTGCTGACACCGACGAAGACCGACCGCCGCACCGAGGAGCTGCTGCGCGAGCTGCGCGAGCGCACCAAGGCGCCCGGCCCTCAGCTGTCGCAGCACCGTCAGGGGCTCTTCGCCAAGATGCGCGACCGCTTCCGGATCTGATGGCGCACTGCTACTGGCACGACGCGCTGTCGGGCGCGGCGGCAGGCGACCTCGTGACGCTCACGGGCGACGAGGCGCATCACGCGGCCGTCGTGTCGCGGATGCGGCGCGGCGAGCGCGTGCTCGTCAGCGACGGCAGGGGAGTGCTCGCCGAGGGCGTGATCGACCGTGCCGAGCGCGATGGCGTCGACGTGGTGCTGCAGCGCATCGAGCACGTCGACGCGCCGAGCCCGCGGATCGGCCTCGCGCAGGCGCTCGCGAAGGGAGACCGCGCCGAGCTCGCGGTGCAGGCGGCGACCGAGCTCGGCGTCGATGCGCTGGTGCCGTGGCAGGCGCGCCGCAGCGTCGTGCAGTGGAAGGGCGAACGGGGAGAGAAGTCGCTCGAGCGCTGGCGCAAGGTCGTGCGGGAGGCGGGCAAGCAGGCGATCCGGCCGCACCTGCCGCAGGTCGCTCCGGTCGTCGACACCGCCGGGCTCGCGCTGCTCGCCGGCGCGTGGCAGCTGATGGTGCTGGACCCGGCCGCGCCGCGCTCGATCGCCGAGGTCGCGATCGAGCGCGACGTGCTGCTGGTCGTCGGTCCCGAGGGCGGCATCGATCCCGCCGAGCTCGAGACGCTCGACGCCGCCGGCGCGGCCCGCGTGCGCATGGGCGACCACGTGCTGCGCACGTCGACCGCGGGGCCGGCTGGCCTCGCGGCGCTCTCGCTGCGACTCGGCCGCTGGTGAGCGGCACGAAGGTAGGCTGATCGCATGGCCGAGCCGACACTGTTCGAGAAGATCGTCGCACGCGAGATCCCTGCGGAGATCGTGCTCGAGAACGACCGCATCATCGCGTTCACCGACATCAATCCGCAGGCACCGATGCATGTGCTGGTGGTGCCGAAGACCGCCGCGTACCGCGACGTGGTCGAGCTCGCTGCAGGCGACCCCGACCTCCTCGCCGAGATCGTGCAGGCGGCGCGGGCCATAGCGCGGGAGCGCGCCGAGGGCGACTTCCGCCTCGTGTTCAACACCGGCGAGCTCGCCGGACAGACCGTGTTCCACGCGCACGCACACGTGCTCGCAGGAACGCTCGGAGAGGGTTCGCTTGCCTGACGACACGCAGTCGATCGAGATCGACGGCATCGAGATGGTGCGGCTGCTGGGCCCGCAGGATCGGCTGCTGACGCGGCTGGAGCGCGAGCACCCCGATGTGCACGTCGCGGTGCGCGGCAATCTCGTCACGCTCACCGGCCCCGAGCCCGCGGTCGAGGTCGCGACACGGCTCGTGCAGGAGCTCGTCGACCTCGTGCGGCAGGGCACCGACCTCACCGACAGCGAGGTGGGCGTGGGGTCGCGCATCCTGCGGCAGGACTCCACCCGCAGCCTCGCCGACGCGATCGGCGAGGTCATCCTCACCTCCAGGGGCAAGTCGATCCGCGCGAAGACCGAGGGCCAGCGCGACTACGTCGAGGCCATCGACGCGCACACGATCGTGTTCGGCATCGGCCCGGCCTGCACCGGCAAGACCTACCTTGCGATGGCGAAGGCCGTGCAGGCCCTGCACCGCAAGGAGGTCAGCCGCATCATCCTCACGCGTCCCGCTGTGGAGGCGGGCGAGCGGCTGGGCTTCCTGCCCGGCACCCTCACCGACAAGATCGACCCCTACCTGCGGCCCCTGTTCGATGCGCTCAACGAGATGATGGACCCGGAGCTGCTGCCGAAGCTGCTCGCGACGGGTGTCGTCGAGGTCGCACCGCTCGCCTACATGCGCGGCCGCACGCTCAACGACTCGTTCATCGTGCTCGACGAGGCGCAGAACACGAGCCCGGAGCAGATGAAGATGTTCCTCACGCGCCTCGGGTTCGGCTCGAGGATGGTCGTCACGGGGGATGCGACGCAGGTCGACCTGCCGGCCGGCACGTCCGGCCTGCAGGTCGCGAAGCAGGTGCTGCACAGCCTTGACGACATCCACTTCGCGACGCTGACGAGCGCCGACGTGGTTCGGCACACGCTCGTCGGCGCCATCGTGGACGCCTACACCGAGCACGACCAGCGGCAGATGGCGCGCACCGCCCGCGCGACCCAGCAGCATCGCAACCGCGGAAGGCGCAACTGATGTCGATCGACCTGCTGAACGAATCGGGCACCGCGGTCGACGAGGCCCAGCTGCTGCGGCTGGTCGCCTTCGACCTGCAGGAGCTCTTCGTCCACCCGCACGCCGAGGTGTCGATCGCGCTCGTCGACGTCGCGACCATGGAGCAGCTGCACGTGCAGTGGATGGACGAGGCCGGCCCCACCGACGTGCTGTCGTTCCCGATGGATGAGCTGCGACCGGGATCCCCGGGGCGCGCGACGCCCGCGGGACTGCTGGGCGACATCGTGCTGTGCCCGGAGGTCGCGCAGGAGCAGGCGGCCGAAGCCGGCCACGACCTGATGACGGAGCTCCGCCTGCTCACCACGCACGGTCTGCTGCACCTGCTCGGCTTCGACCACGCCGAGCCGGCGGATCGCGACGAGATGTTCGCGCTGCAGGACAAGCTGCTGGCGGCGTTCGAGGCCCGCGACAGCGGCACGCCCGGCCTCGTCGGCTGATGTTCGCGACCGTCCTCTTCCTCGTCGCAGCGCTGCTGGTCGCCTTCGGCGCTTGGCTCGCCGCATGCGACGCCGCGCTCGGCGTCGTCTCCAGGGCCGAGCTGCAGGAGGCCGCCAAGCACGCCCGTCGCAGCAGCGCGATGCGCGCCATCGCCGACGACCTCTCCGCGCACGTGATGACGCTGCAGTTCGGCCGCATCATGTTCGAGACGGTCGCGGCGGTGCTCATTACGCTCGCCGTCGATTCGCTCGTCGTGCAGTGGTGGATCACGCTGCTCATCGCCGGCGGCGCGATGATCGTGATCTCCTTCGTGCTCGTCGGCTCGAGCCCTCGCGCGGTCGGCCGCGCCCACGCTGTGGGGCTGCTGCGCGCATCCGCCGGCTTCATCCGCTTCTGGCGCGTGCTGACCGGCCCGATCGCGTCGCTCGTCGTCACGGTGGGCGACAAGGTCACGCCCGGCCGGCAGCGCGAGACCGCGTTCGGCACCGAGCAGCAGCTGCTGTCGATGGTCGACGCGGCCGCGGAGAGCGCCGTGCTCGAGGATGACGATCGCGAGCTGATCCACTCGATCTTCGAGTTCAACGAGACGCTCGTGCGCGAGGTGATGGTGCCGCGGCCGGACATGATCGTCGTCGAGAGCGACGCGACCGCCAAGGATGCGCTGCGCATGTTCCTCGACAACGGACTCTCGCGCATGCCGGTGGTGGGGGAGTCGACCGACGAGATCGACGGCATCCTCTACCTTCGCGACGTGGTGCGCAGCAACACCTGGCGGCCCGATGCCGACGAGACCGCTGCCGATCTCGCGCGGCCCGCGATCCTTGTGCCGGAGTCGAAGAAGGCCGATGACACGCTCGCGCTCATGCAGGCGGAGCGGATGCACGTGGCGATGGTCGTCGACGAGTACGGCGGCATCGCGGGCCTCGTGACGCTGGAGGACCTCGTGGAGGAGCTCGTGGGCGAGATCCACGACGAGCATGACCGCGGCAGGGCCGAAGCGGTCGACGCCGGAGACGGCACCTGGCACGTCTCCGCTCGACTGCAGATCGATGAGCTCGGCGACCTCTTCGGGCTCGATCTCGACGACGAGGACGTCGACACGGTCGGCGGGCTCGTGCAGAAGGAGCTCGGCCGCATCGCGGAGGTGGGCGACGTCGTGGAGACGGACGGGCTGCACATCGAGGTGCGATCGATCGACGGTCGCGGCCGCAACGCAGGGGAGATGGGCGTGTGGCGCACCTCCGAACCCGACGAGCAGAGAGCACCCGAGGGGGCAGCATGACCGACGACCAGCGCGAGACGACCGGGCGCGAGGAGCGCGGGGCCGATCGCACCGATGCGGAGCCCGCCCAGGCTGAGCCCGCGGAGCCGGTCGACACGGGCCGTGCCGCGCAGATCGCCGCCGCCCACCGCAGCGGCTTCGTCACCTTCGTCGGCCGCCCCAACGCTGGCAAGTCGACGCTCATGAACGCGATCGTGGGCGAGAAGATCGCCATCACCTCGTCGAAGCCGCAGACGACGCGGCACGCGATCCGCGGCGTCGTACACCGCGAGGGCGCGCAGCTCGTGATCGTCGACACCCCCGGCATGCACAAGCCGCGCACGCTGCTCGGCCAGCGCCTCAACTCGGTCGTGAAGACCACGCTCGGCGACGTGGACGTGATCTGCCTGTGCATCCCCGCGAACGAGGCGCTCGGCGTCGGCGATCGCTACATCGACCAGCAGCTCGAAGGCTTCCCGCGCGCGAGGAAGATCGCCGTGGTGACGAAGACCGACCTCGCCTCGAAGGAGGCGGTGGCGAAGCAGCTCCTCGCCGTCTCCGAGCTGCGGGAGTGGGATGCGATCGTGCCGCTCTCCTCGGTCAGGGGGACGCAGCTCGACGTGCTGGTCGAGCAGCTCGTGGCCCTGCTGCCGTACGGCCCGCCGCTGTACGAGGCCGAGACCACCACGGAGGAGTCGCTCAGCGTGCGCATCGCCGAGCTCGTGCGCGAGGCAGCGCTCGAAGGCGTGCGCGACGAGCTGCCGCACTCGATCATGGTGACGATCGACGACATCGTCGCGCGCGAGGATCGCGAGCTCACCGACGTCTACGCGAACCTGTGGGTCGAGCGCGACAGCCAGAAGGGCATCATCATCGGCAAGGGCGGTTCGCGCCTGCGCCAGGTGGGCGCGGATGCCCGCGCCGAGATCGAGCGCGTGCTCGGCACGCAGGTGCACCTCGACCTGCGGGTGAAGGTCGCGAAGGAGTGGCAGGGCGACCCGAAGCAGCTGGGCCGCTTCGGCTTCTAGCCGCGGCGCTGCCTGCCGACTGCAGCGAACCGACTGGTGCTGCCGTGCCCGACCGGTGCTGGCGCGCCAGCCCTGCTCGGGCGGAACCGCACCAGTCGACCGGTAGCGGGCCGCGCGCAGTGCCGAGCAGCGGATGCGGCAGCGGATCGCCCGCGACGCTCGGCAGCGCGCTGCGCCGCCGTACCGAGCAGCGGATGCCGCCCCGGCCCGCACCGTGCGATCAGCCTCGCGCTCCGCGACCGTTCCGAGCAGCGGATGATTCGGCGGAACGTCGCGAATCGAGGCTGCATCGTCCTCTGCTGAGCGATCGTCCTCGATCTGCGACACCGCGCCTCCACCCAGCGGATGATTCCAGCCCGCTGCGCCGCCCCACGCCGTCGCTTCGCCGTAGCCTGATCCCATGCCGACGACCGTGACCGCGGAGGCCGAGCCAGCCTCGGCCGCGCCGTCGAGGCAGCCGTGGATCGACCGGGCCACGCTGAAGGCCGACGCGGTGCTCATCGCGGTGACGCTGACCGTGCTGGCGATCCCGACGCTGCTGCTGATGATCGTCATGGTCGATGGCGGTCAGTGGGCGCTGTCGCTCGTCGTCACGGCGGCGATCGTGGCAGCGATCCTCGTGCGCCGCACGCATCCGGTGCTCGCACTCGCCGGGCTCACGCTCGTCGCCGCGGGTCACGTCGCACTGCACCTGTGGATGTTCCCGGTGTGGTTCGGCGCGCTCGTGGTGCTCTACTCGGTCGGTCGATTCTGCCGCTGGCCGGGACGGCTCATCGGCTTCGGTCTCGCATTCGTCGCCTCGCTGCTGGCGGCCTACTGGTTCGTAATAGAGATCTCGACGAGCTCCGGCGGACTGCTGACCTCGGTTGCGGTGCTCTGGATCCCGCCGATGCTGCTGTTCAGCCTCGCAATCCTCACCGGCTGGGGCGTCGCGGCGGTGGATCGCAGCACCGAGGCGAGCGAGGTCGCGCAGGTCTCGCTGCGCCGCGCCGACCACGAGGAGGAGCGCGCGGCGCTCGCGCGGGACATGCACGACGTCGTCGCCCACTCGCTCGCGGTCGTGATCGCGCAGGCGAACGGCGCTCGCTACACGCAGGATCCCGCGGCCAAGGATGCATCGCTCGAGTCGATCGCAGGCACGGCCAAGGAGGCGCTGGGCGACGTGCGGCTGCTGCTCGGTCAGCTGCGGCACACCGAGGCGCCGGATCCGATCGCGTCGATGGCCGGTGTCGATGCGCTGATCGCGCGAATGCGCGAGAGCGGCCTCGACGTGCGGCTCGAGCGGGTGGCCGCCGACGTGGCGCTGCCGCGCACGGCCGACATCGCGGCGTACCGGATCCTGCAGGAGGCGCTGACGAATGCGCTGCGGCACGGCGATCGCAGCCAGCCCGTACACGTGCGACTGCGTGGCGTGACGCTCGCACCCGGCGCCGATGGCATCGTCGTCGACGTGCACAACCGCCTGCAGACGGAGCCGGGTGCCGCGGGCCACGGCGTGCGCGGCATGCATGAGCGCGCCCGACTCGCGGGCGGAGAGGCCTGGACGGGCATCGAGCAGGGGTGGTTCCGCGTGCGCGCAGCGTTCCCGGTGGGCGTGCGATGATCCGGGTGCTCATCGTCGATGACCAGGCGCTGTTCCGCGGCGGCATCCGGATGCTCGTGGAGTCGCAGCCGGACATGGCGTGCGTCGGCGAGGCCGCCGACGGGGCGCAGGGGGTGCGGATCGCCGCGGAGACGCAGCCCGACGTCGTCCTCATGGACGTGCGGATGCCCGTGCTCGACGGCATCGGCGCGACCGCGCGCATCGTCGCCGCGCGCCCGCAGAGCCGCGTCGTGGTGCTCACGACCTTCGATCTCGACGAGGCTGCGGCGCGCGCGATCCGCGCGGGCGCATCCGGGTTCATCCTGAAGGATGCGGAGCCCGAGCTCGTGCTCGCGTCGATCCGCACGGTCCACGCGGGCAACGAGGTCGTCGCCGCCAGTGCCACCAGGGCGCTGTTCAAGGCGTTCGGCGCCCAGCGCCGGCAGGCGCCGAGCACGTTCGGCGGGCTCACCGAGCGGGAGCGGCAGATCTTCGGCCTGGCGGCGAAGGGCCTCTCCAACACCGAGATCGCCCGCAGCGAGTTCGTGTCGGAGGCGACGGTGAAGACGCACATCTCGCGCATCCTCACGAAGCTCGGCCTGCGCGACCGCGTGCAGCTGGTCGTGTTCGCGTACGAGCACGGCCTCACGGGCGAGACGCTCGCCTGACGTCCGCAGCGCAGAGATGTCGCGATCGGTCGTTCAGACGGGCGGATGCGCGCAGATGGCGACAGCTCTGCGGCGCGGCCGGGGCCGCGGTGGCGTGGTGAGCGCGGGGCCGCGGTGGCGTGGTGAGCGCGCGGAGCGCGGCTCCTAGGCTGGCTGCATGGCAGAGGAGTGGCGGCCCGACGTGCTCGGGGCCGGGTTCGAGCAGCTGACGCTGCCGCTCGGCACCGATGACGAGGGCGCGGTCGTCGCAACGCTCGTGAGGAGCATGCCGCCGTGGCGGCTGCGGCCGCGACCGCTGCACGATGTCGACGTGCTCTACGTGCACGGCTGGACCGACTACTTCTTCCAGGCCTCCCTCGCGGCGTTCTGGGACACCAGAGGTGCGCGATTCTTCGCGCTGGACCTGCGGAAGTACGGCAGGAGCCTGCGCGAGGGGCAGACGAACGGCTTCATCACCCATCTCGAGGCCTACGACGAGGACATCGCCGCCGCACTCGCCGAGATCCGTCGCGACGCGCCCGGGCGCCGCCTCGTGCTGCTCGGGCACTCGACGGGCGGCCTGACGCTCAGCCTGTGGGCGGATCGGCATCCCGGCGAGGCAGCGGCGGTCATCCTGAACAGCCCGTGGCTGGAGTTCCAGTTCAGTGCCGCCGCACGCGCCGCGATCAGCCCGGTGGTGGGCATCCGGGCCAAGCGGCACCCGTTCACTGCCGCGCCACAGCTCGACTTCGGCTACTACGCCCGCGCCCTCGAGGAGGTCGCCGATCCCAACGACCCCGTCACGATCAACCTCGAATGGCGGCCCGAGCTGAGCTGGCCGGTGCGCACCGCCTGGCTCGATGCCATCCTCACCGGCCACAACCGGGTCGCTGACGGGCTCGACATCGATGCGCCGGTGTGCGTGCTCCTGTCGGCCCGCAGTGCACCGCCGCTGCGCTGGTCTGCGGACCTGACCAACGTCGATTCGGTGCTCGTCGTCGACGACATCGCGCGCGCATCGCTGAAGCTCGGCGCCTCCGTGACGATCGAACGCATCGACGGCGCGCTGCACGACGTCTTCCTCTCTCGCAGGATCCCGCGCGTGGATGCCTATCGCAGGCTCGACCGCTGGGCGCGCGGATGCCTCGCGCCGCGCATCTGAGCACGCCAGTCGTGCGCCGACCGCTCGGGAGCGCAGTCGGTCGCCGCGGATCATCCCAGCGGATGACGCAAGGTCGACCCTGGGCGTGACGACGCCGCGCGGTGGCGGCCGAAGACTGGAAGCATGCACCAGCACGCACTCCGGCTCCACGCCGTCACGAAGCGCTTCGGCCTCGGCGACGCATCCGTCACCGCCCTCGACAGCCTCGACCTCGAGATCGCGCCAGGGACGCTCACCGCGATCATGGGCCAGTCCGGCTCCGGCAAGTCGACCCTGCTGCACCTGGCTGCCGGCCTCGACGCGCCCACCTCGGGCGACGTCGTCATCGGCGGCACGTCGGTCGTCGGGCTCGACGACGACGCGCTCACGGCGCTGCGCCGCCAGCAGGTCGGCGTCGTCTTCCAGTCCTTCAACCTCGTTCCCAGCCTCACGGCGATCGAGAACGTGCAGCTCCCCGCGCTGCTCGCGGGCGTCGCGCCCGACGGGAAGCGCATCCAGGACCTGCTCGACGACCTCGGAGTCGCCGGGCTCGGTGCGCGGCGTCCGCACGAGCTCTCGGGCGGCCAGCAGCAGCGCTTCGCGATCGCGCGCGCGCTCGCGCATCGACCGTCCATCGTGCTGGCCGACGAGCCGACCGGCGCGCTCGACAGCGCGACGTCGCTCGAGGTGCAGGAGATCCTCGTTGCGCAGGCCGCCGCGGGCCAGGCGATCGTCGTCGTCACGCACGACCCCGTGGTCGCCGCGCGCGCCGAGCGGGTCGTGCTGCTTCGGGATGGTCGCATCGACGACGATCTGCCGGCGACCGACGCCGCGACGATCGCGCAGCGGATGCTGCAGCGCACGGGCGACGCAAGCACCGCATCTGCCGGGCCCCGGATCGCGGGCCAGGCTGACGCACGCGGGTCGGCGGGCACGCACGGCGCGACGGGCGGCATTCGATGACCGCGACCGCCGCCGCGACCGCCGCCGCGACCGCCGCGCCCGCGGCTGCAGGCCCGGCCCGCACCGCCGGAACCTCTTCCCGCACGGGGGCCGTCCTGGCGTTCGCTGTCGCAGCGCTGGCCTCCGCGTTCGGTACGGCGCTGTCGACGCTCATGGAGCACGCGGCGCTCGCGCTCTACGGCGAGCGGATGGTCGCCGAGAGCGAGACGGCGCGCCTGCTGCTCGCGCTCGCAGGCACCCTGCTCATCGGCGTCTCGGTCGTCGTCGCCGCCATCGTCGTGCGGCAGGCGCTCACCGGAGCCGTCGAGGACCTGCGCGGTGAGATCGCGCTGCGGCGCCTGCTGGGCGCGACGGCGCGATCCGAGCGGCGGCGGATGCTCGGCCGCTTCGCCGCCGTCGGAGTCGGCGGCGCGGTGCTCGGCTGGGTCGTGGGCGTGCTCGCGGCGATCCCCGTCGAGGCGCTGCTGACGCTGCCGGAGGAAGGACTCGAACTCACCGGCATGCCGCCGGTCATGCCGGCGGCGCTCGTGCCCGCCGCCGCGGTCGCCCTCGCGGCGATCGTCGCCGCCTGGCTCGCGACCCGCACGGTGCTCGCCGTGACGCCGCTCGAGGCGCTGCGCGGCTCCGCTATCGACGTCGAGACGGCCGGTCCGCGCAGCCGCAGGCTCGGTGCACGTGCCGCGCTCGCGCTCGGCACACTGCTGCTCGTCGCAGCCGTGCTGCTCGGGGCGATCACGCCGTTCGCGGTGCTGGTGGGCTTCGCCGGCGGCGTCGTGCTCGTCATCGGCATCGTCGGCATCGCACCGGCCGTCGCGCCGCCGCTCGTCGCCCTGGCCGGCCGCGCGATGGGCCGCTCGGTGCCCGCGCGGGTCGCGGCCGGCACGCTCGCAACGCATCCGGGTCGCACGGCATCGCTCGTGCTCGCGCTCTTCGTGGGCACGGCGATCGTCGTGATGATGGTCACCGCCGGCGCCTCGCTCACGACCGCGGTGAGCACGATCGAGCGCGACCCGGTGTTTCGCGCGGAGCTCGAGGCGCTCTTCTCGGGCGTCACGACGGTCATCACCGCGATCGTCGCCTTCTCAGCGGTGCTCGGGGTGCTCGGCTTCGTCGCGTCGATGCTGCTGTCGGTGCGCCGGCGCACGCGCGAGATCGGGCTGCTGCGCATGCTCGGCCTCCGGCGTGCGCAGACCCTGCAGATGCTGCTCGCAGAGGCGGGCGCGGTCACCCTCGTCGCGGTCGCGACCGGCTTCGGCGTCGGCGTGCTGCTCGGCTGGATCGGCGTGCAGTCGACCGTCGGATCGGTGTTCGGCGTCGTCTCGACGGCGCCGACGATCCCGTGGCAGCTGCCTGTCGCGCTGCTCGTCGCCGGGCTCGCGGTCGCCGTCGCCGCCAGCTGGCCTGCGGGGCGACGCGCCGCGCGCATCGCGCCGCTGGCGGCGGTCGCGGACGACTGACCGCCCCGTGCGTCGGCGTCCGGGAGCACGGGCGGTGTACGCTGGGCAGATGCAGAACGTGCTGCTCCTTCGTCGCCGCGACGAGGCCTGACACCCGGGCTTCCTCGTCGCGGAGGCCGTCCTGCCCGGACTTCAGGAGCGAGCGACAGGAGCAACGATGAAGAACATGCAGCAGCCGAGCGGGATGCCGGCGCACCGCTACACCCCGTACCACGAGCAGATCTCGGTCGACCTCCCCGATCGCACGTGGCCGTCGAAGCGCATTGAGCGCGCGCCGCGCTGGTGCGCGGTCGACCTGCGCGACGGCAACCAGGCGCTCATCGATCCGATGACGCCCGACCGCAAGCTGGCGATGTTCGAGCTGCTGGTGCAGATGGGGTACAAGGAGATCGAGGTCGGCTTCCCGTCGGCGAGCCAGACCGACTTCGACTTCGTGCGGAAGCTGATCGATGAGCGGCTCATCCCCGACGACGTCACGATCCAGGTGCTGACGCAGTGCCGCGACCACCTCATCCGCCGCACCTTCGAGTCGATCGAGGGCGCCAGCCAGGCGATCGTGCACATCTACAACTCCACGAGCGTGCTGCAGCGCGACGTGGTCTTCCGCTCCGACCGCGAGGGCGTCAAGCAGATCGCCGTCGACGGCGCGAAGCTGTGCCTCGAGCTGGAGGGCATGCTGGAGCAGACGAAGGTCTTCTACGAGTACAGCCCGGAGTCGTACACGGGCACGGAGCTCGACTACGCGGTCGAGGTCTGCAACGCGGTCATCGAGACGCTCGACGCGCGCCCCGAGCGGCCCGTCATCATCAACCTGCCGGCGACCGTCGAGATGGCGACGCCGAACGTCTACGCCGACTCGATCGAGTGGATGCACCGCAACCTCGCGCGCCGCGAGTCGGTCATCCTCTCGCTGCACCCGCACAACGACCGCGGCACGGGCGTCGCCGCTGCAGAGCTCGGCTACCTGGCCGGCGCAGACCGCATCGAGGGCTGCCTGTTCGGCAACGGCGAGCGCACCGGCAACGTCGACCTCGTCGCGCTCGGGCTGAACCTGCTGACGCAGGGGATCGACCCCGAGATCGACTTCTCCGACCTCGACCACGTGCGTCGCGTCGCCGAGCACTGCAACCAGCTGAAGGTGCACGAGCGCAGCCCGTGGGCCGGCGACCTGGTCTACACGGCCTTCTCGGGCTCGCACCAGGATGCGATCAAGAAGGGCTTCGAGCGGATGGCCGCCGACGCCGACGCGCAGGGCAAGAGCATCGATGAGATCACGTGGGCGGTGCCGTACCTGCCGATCGACCCGAAGGACGTCGGCCGCAGCTACGAGGCTGTCATCCGCGTGAACTCGCAGTCGGGCAAGGGCGGTGTCGCCTACCTGCTGAAGTCGGACCACGGCCTCGACCTGCCGCGGCGGCTGCAGATCGAGTTCTCGAACATCGTGCAGGCCCGCACGGACAGCGAGGGCGGCGAGGTCTCGAGCGACGAGATCTGGAACATCTTCGGTGACGAGTACCTGCCCAGCGAGCCGCACAACGACGCTGCGCAGTGGGGCCGCTTCGAGCTGGTCGGCTTCTCGACGACGTCGTCGAACGAGGGCGAGGCGCAGCTCACGGCGCGCCTGCGCGACGGCGAGTTCGTGCGCGAGGTCGCGGCCACCGGCAACGGGCCGATCGACGCGATGCTGACGATGCTGCGCACCGAGGGCGTGCAGGTGACGCTCACCGACTACGTCGAGCACACGATGAGCGCGGGCTCCGACGCGACCGCCGCCAGCTACATCGAGCTCGATGTCGACGGTGCGACGGTGTGGGGGGTGGGCCTGAACCCGAGCTCGACGTCCGCGTCGCTGCAGGCGATCATCTCCGGTGTGAACCGGGGACTGCGCATCCACGACCGTCGGGCGCTGCCGGTCAGCTGACCGTGCCCACCTATCGCGACGAAGGGGTCGTCCTCCGCACCCACCAGCTGGGGGAGGCCGACCGCATCGTCACGCTGCTGACGCGCGAGCACGGCAAGGTGCGTGCGGTCGCGCGCGGCGTGCGCCGCACCTCATCGCGGTTTGGGGGGAGGCTCGAGCCGTTCATGGTCGCCGATCTGCAGCTCGCGGTCGGGCGCAGCCTCGACATCGTCACGCAGGCGGTGACGCTCGGCTCCTACGCACCCGTGATCGTCTCCGACTATCGCGCGTACACGGCTGCCACCGCCATGGTCGAGACGGCCGACCGGCTGACGGACGAGGACGGCTCGAGGCAGCAGTACCTGCTCCTGGTGGGTGCGCTGCGCAGCCTCGCGCGCTCGGAGCACGACCCCTCGCTCACGCTCGACTCGTACCTGCTGCGTGCGCTGTCGATCGCGGGTTGGGCGCCGTCGTTCGGAGACTGCGCCGTCACGGGTGAGCCCGGCCCGCACCGCGCCTTCGTCCCGCAGCTGGGCGGCATGGTCGCCGACCATTCGGCGCCGCCGGGATCGCTGCGCATCGATGCGACCACGCTCGGGCTGCTCTCGGCGCTCCTCACGGGGGACTGGGCCGCGGCAGAGGCGAGCCACGAGGGCGTGCGCAACCGCGCATCCGGAGCCGTCTCCGCCTATGTGCAGTGGCACCTGGAGCGCGGCCTGCGCAGTCTCGAGCACGTCGATCGGGGTCAGCCGTGAGCGAGATCGAGCTGCGGCCGATCGACTGGACGGGGGAGCATCCGCCCAGGTACGACCGCGGCAGCGTGCCGGGGCACGTGGCCATCATCATGGATGGCAACGGGCGCTGGGCGAACCAGCGCGGCCTCACGCGCACCCAGGGGCACGCGGCCGGCGAAGCGGTGCTGCTCGACGTGGTCGCCGGGGCGGTGCAGGCGGGCGTGCAGCACCTGTCGGTCTACGCCTTCTCGACCGAGAACTGGAAGCGCAGCCCCGACGAGGTGCGGTTCCTGATGGGCTTCAACAAGGACGTGCTGCGCCGTCGCCGTGATCAGCTCGACGCCTGGGGCGTGCGCGTGCGGTGGGCGGGCAGGCGGCCGAGGCTCTGGCCGAGCGTGGTGCGCGAGCTCGAGGAGGCCGAGCGCCGCACGGCCTCGAACTCCACCATGACGCTGCAGATGTGCGTCAACTACGGCGGCACGCTGGAGATCACCGATGCCGTGCGCTCGATCGCGGCGGATGTCGCGGCGGGGCGCCTCAAGCCCTCCGGCGTCACCGACAAGCTCGTGCGCAGCCGAATGTACAACCCGGATGTTCCGGACGTCGACCTCTTCATCCGCTCGTCCGGCGAGCAGCGCATCTCGAACTTCCTGACCTACCAGGGCGCCTACGCCGAGATGGTCTTCCTCGACCGGCTGTGGCCGGACTTCACGAGGCGCGACCTCTGGCGCGCCCTCGACATCTACACCGGTCGCGACCGTCGCTTCGGCGGCGCGATCGACGCCCCGACCCCCTCCACGTAGGTCGCCCTCGTAGGTCGAGGAGGCGGCAACCCTCGTAGGTCGAGGAGGCGGCAACCCTCCTAGGTCGAGCGGCCGGCCCGCAGGTCGAGGAGGCGGCGGAGCCGCCGTCACGAGGCCGGAACTGGCGCCGCCTTCGATCTCGTGACGCGTGCGTGCTGCGCCCGCCCGCTCCTCGATCTGCGGGGTCTTCGTAGGTCGAGGAGGCGGCGGAGCCGCCGTCACGAGGCCGGATCGTGCGCCGTCTTCGATCTCGTGACGCGTGCGTGCTGCGCCCGCCCGCTCCTCGATCTGCGGGGTCTTCGTAGGTCGAGGAGGCGGCGGAGCCGCCGTCACGAGGCCGGATCGTGCGCTGCCTTCGATCTCGTGACGCGTGCGTGCTGCGCCCGCCCGCTCCTCGATCTGCGGGGTCTTCGTATGTCGAGGAGGCGGCGGAGCCGCCGTCACGGGGCTGGATCGTGCGCCGCCTTCGATCTCGTGACGCGTGCGTGCTGCGCCCGCCCGCTCCTCGATCTGCGGGGTCTTCGTAGGTCGAGGAGGCGGCGGAGCCGCCGTCACGAGGCCGGAACTGGCGCCGCCTTCGATCTCGTGATGCGTGCGTGCTGCGCCCGCCCGCTCCTCGATCTGCGGGGTCTTCGTATGTCGAGGAGGCGGCGGAGCCGCCGTCACGGGGCTGGATCGTGCGCCGTCTTCGATCTCGTGACGCGTGCGTGCTGCGCCCGCCCGCTCCTCGATCTACGGCGGGGTGACGCCGCTCGGTCGGCTGCGCACGCCAGTTCCTGGATCTACGGCGGAGTGCCGCTCCTGGATCTACGGAGTCAGGCGGTCGCGCCAGGGGTGGTCGTCGGCGAGCCGCTCGATCAGCCAGGCGCGCGCCTCGGCATCGAGGGCGGGCAGGGCATCGTCGAGCCACTCGACATCCGCGTGGTCGGCGGCCGCGTATGCCAGCACGATCTGCGGCTTCGCGAAGCGGATGTCGCCCTCAGCCACGAGCGCGTGCTCGAGCGGCATCGTCACCGCCGTGTCGCGGCGGAACCGCCAGGTCTCGGCGTCGCTCGGGTCGAGCAGCACCTCGAACTCCCACAGGCTGTAGGCGCTGCGACGCAGCCAGATGCTGGAGGTGCCGATGGGCAGCACATCGGAGTCGTGGGGGAGCAGCGGCTTCAGCGCGCCCTGGAACGCGCACCACAGCTGCCACTTGCCGCCCAGCCAGCCGCGCAGCAGGCTCAGCTCGCTGCGCGGGATGACGATGTCGATGTCGCCGTGCGGGCGGCGCTGCTGCAGCGCGTGGTCGATCGCCCAGCCTCCGCCGATCCACCAGGCACCGGAGTAGCCGTCGAGCAGCTCAGCCGCATCAGAGGGCCAGCGCTCAGCCCATGCGCCGTAGAGCTCGAGCTGCTCGTCACTCTGCAATGGGCCCTCCTCGCCACGACTGGGGGCGCGCGCGCCCAAGCCACGAGCCTAGCTCAGCGGGCGATGCCCGTGCAGTCCCCGCCCACTGCGCTCCGGGCCGCGAGCACCGGCTCGGCTCGGTAGAATCGAGGTTCATGTGCCGCATCCCAGCCAGGGGTGCACGGCCGATCGCAAGGAGCGCCCGTGGTCCAGAACCGTCTTGATGCCGTCATCAACCTCGCGAAGCGTCGGGGATTCGTGTTCCAGGCCGGCGAGATCTACGGAGGCTCCCGCTCCGCATGGGACTACGGTCCCCTCGGCGTGGCGCTCAAGGACAACATCAAGCGCCAGTGGTGGAAGACCTTCGTGCAGGGTCGCGACGACATGGTGGGTCTCGACTCGTCGATCATCCTGCCGACCGCGGTCTGGCACGCATCCGGGCACGTCGCGACGTTCACCGACCCGCTCGTCGAGTGCCTGCAGTGCCACAAGCGCCACCGCCAGGATCACCTGGAGGAGGCGTTCGAGGCCAAGAAGGGCCGCGCCGCCGCCTCGATGGAGGACATCACCTGCCCCGACTGCGGCACCACCGGCAAGTGGACCGAGCCGCAGATGTTCTCGGGCCTCATGAAGACCAACCTCGGCCCGGTCGACAACGAGGCGGGCCTGCACTACCTGCGCCCGGAGACCGCGCAGGGCATCTTCACCAACTTCCTGAACGTCGTGACCGTCTCGCGCAAGAAGCCGCCGTTCGGCATCGGCCAGGTCGGCAAGGCGTTCCGCAACGAGATCACGCCCGGCAACTTCATCTTCCGCACCCGCGAGTTCGAGCAGATGGAGATCGAGTTCTTCACGCACCCGGATGAGGCCGGCGAGTGGTTCGACACCTGGGTCGAGGCCTGCTGGGCCTGGTTCCTCGACCTCGGCATCGACGAGGGCAACATGCGCCGCTTCGACGTGCCGGATGAGGAGCGCGCCCACTACTCGGCGGGCACCATCGACTTCGAGTACCGGTTCGGCTTCCAGGGCTCCGAGTGGGGCGAGCTCATGGGCGTCGCGAACCGCACCGATTTCGACCTCTCCTCGCACTCCAGCGCCTCCGGCAAGGACCTCGTCTACTTCGACCAGGCCTCCGGCGCCAAGTACACGCCCTATGTCATCGAGCCGTCGTTCGGCCTCACGCGCAGCATGATGGCCTTCCTCGTCGACGCGTACGACGAGGAGGAGGTGCCGAACGCGAAGGGCGGCACCGACACCCGCACCGTGCTCCACCTCGACCCGCGCCTGGCGCCCGTCAAGGTCGCGGTGCTGCCGCTCAGCCGCAACGAGCAGCTCTCGCCGCTCGCCCGCGGGATCGCCGACCGCCTCCGCAAGCTCTGGGCGATCGAGTTCGACGACGCCGGCGCCATCGGCCGCCGCTACCGCCGTCAGGACGAGGTGGGCACGCCCTTCTGCGTCACCGTCGACTTCGACTCGCTCGAGGATGGCGCGGTGACGGTGCGCGAGCGCGACTCGATGCAGCAGACGCGCGTGAAGGTCGACGACCTCGAGGCGCACCTGGCGCAGGGACTCATCGGAGCGTGAGCATGGCGACGAGCACGAAGCCGGCGCTGTCGATCGGGCCCATCGCCCTCGACACGCCGGTCGTGCTCGCGCCCATGGCCGGCATCACCAACACCGCGTTCCGCAGGCTGTGCCGCGAGTACGGCGCTGGGCTCTACGTGAGCGAGATGATCACGACGCGCGCGCTGGTCGAGCGCACGCCCGAGACCATGCGGCTCATCAGCCACCACCCGTCGGAGTCGCTGCGCTCGGTGCAGCTCTACGGCGTCGACCCGAAGACCGTCGAGCAGGCGGTGGCGATCCTCGTGGACGAGAACCGCGCCGACCACATCGACCTGAACTTCGGCTGCCCGGTGCCGAAGGTCACGCGGCGCGGCGGCGGCTCTGCACTGCCGTGGAAGCGCGACCTGTTCGCCGCCATCGTCCAACGTGCCGTGCGGCGAGCGGGCGAGATCCCCGTCACGGTGAAGATGCGCAAGGGCATCGACGACGAGCATCTGACCTACCTCGACGCCGGGCGCATTGCCGAGGACGCCGGCGTCGCCGCCGTGGCGCTGCACGGGCGAACCGCGGCGCAGCACTACTCCGGCCAGGCCGACTGGGATGCGATCGCCCAGCTCAAGCAGCGCGTCACCTCGGTGCCGGTGCTCGGCAACGGCGACATCTGGCAGGCGGAGGATGCGCTGCGGATGCTGGAAGAGACGGGTGCCGACGGCGTCGTCGTCGGCCGCGGCTGCCTCGGGCGCCCGTGGCTGTTCGGCGACCTTGCCGCCGCCTTCGCGGGCAGCGACGAGCGGCACCGGCCGAACCTGGGGCAGGTCGCGGATGCGTTCCGTCGCCACGCCGAGCTGCTGGTCGAGTTCTTCGACGAGGAGGATCGCGCCTGCCGCGACATCCGCAAGCACGTCGCCTGGTACTTCAAGGGATACCCCATCGGTGGCGACGCGCGCCGTGCGCTCGCAGCCGTCGAATCGCTCGCGCAGCTCGACGACCTGCTGGGCGCGCTCGATCGCTCGTCGCCCTACAACGCCGAGGGCGTCGAGGGCCAGCGCGGCCGCGCGGGCAGCCCGCGCAAGCCCGCCCTGCCGGACGGCTGGCTCGAGAGCCCCGAGCTGAGCCCGGCGCAGCGCGAGGCGCTCATCGAGGACGAGAGCGACACCCGTGGCGGTTGACGCGCGCGGCTACACCGAGCACGACGCCGAGCGCCGGCTGCCGGAGGTGCACCGCTCCGCGCGCACCGACTTCGCGCGCGACCGCGCACGGCTGCTGCACTCGAGCGCCTTCCGCCGGCTCGGGCAGAAGACGCAGGTGCTCTCGCCCACCATGGGCTTCGACGACTCCCGCACGCGGCTCACCCACTCGCTCGAAGTCGCCCAGATCGGTCGCGAGCTCGCTGGCGAGCTCGACCTCGACCCGGACGTCGTCGACACCGCCTGCCTCGCCCACGACATCGGCCATCCGCCCTTCGGCCACAACGGCGAGAAGGGGCTGAACGAGTGGGCGCTCACGATCGGCGGCTTTGAGGGCAATGCGCAGACGCTGCGCGTCATCACCCGGCTGGAGCCGAAGGTCATCGATGCGCAGTCCTACGGCCTGAACCTCACGCGCGCGAGCGTCGACGCCGCCTGCAAGTACCCGTGGCCGGCGGCGACCGACGTGCACGACGCATCCGGTCGCATCAAGTTCGGCTTCTACGCCGACGACAGCGAGGCGTTCGAATGGATGCGCGACGGTGCGCCCGACGGCCGCCCCAGCATCGAGGCGCAGGTCATGGACCTCGCCGACGACATCGCCTACTCGGTGCACGATTTCGAGGATGCGGTGGTGGGCGGCTACGTCGACGTCGCCAAGCTCCAGAGCCGAGTCGGCCACGACGAGCTCGTCTCGATGATGCTGTCGTGGGTGGGGCCGGAGTTCACGCGCGACGAGCTGCTCGCCGCGTTCGATCGGCTCGACGACCTCGAGACCTGGCTGCGCTCGTTCGACGGCTCGCGCGCCGACCACGCGAAGCTCAAGAACCTCACCTCGAAGCTCATCGGGCGGTTCGCGAACGCCGCGACCGAGCGCACCCGAGCGTCGCACGAGGGGCCGCTCGTGCGCTTCGGCGGCACGGTGCGGGTGCCGCGCGAGGTGCGCGCCGAGATCGCGGTGCTGAAGGGCACGGCGGCCAGCTTCATCCTGGCCGAGCGGCGTCAGCCCATCTACGCGAGCCAGCGCCGCGTGCTGCAGGAGCTCTGCGACGCGCTGCTGCGCATCGGACCGAGCGCCCTCGATCGTTCCTACGCCGACGACTGGGCCGCGGCGCCGGACGACGCCTCGCGCGCCCGCGTCGTGGTCGATCAGGTCTCCACGCTCACCGACCGGGCCGCGTTCACCTGGCACGAGCGATTCGTGGGGGAGTAGGGCGATGGCAGGGCGGATCCGGCGGAGCGATATCGACGAGCTGCGCGCTCGCATCTCGATCGTCGATGTCGTCGGCGAGCACGTGACGCTGAAGTCGGCGGGTGTCGGCAGCATGAAGGGGCTGTGCCCCTTCCACGACGAGCGCACCGCCTCGTTCCACGTGCGGCCCGCGGTGGGCCGCTACCACTGCTTCGGCTGCGGCGAGGATGGCGACGCCTTCCAGTTCGTGATGGCGATGGACCACACGTCGTTCGCCGAGACGGTCGAGCGGTTCGCATCGCAGCTCGGCTACACGCTGCACTACGAGGACGGCAAGCCGCAGGAGGAGACCAGCGGGCGCTTGCGCCTGCTGGAGGCGAGCCGCGCCGCCGAGGCCTACTTCCAGGCGCAGCTGCTCACCCCTGCCGCGCAGCTCGGCCAGCAGTTCCTGGGGGAGCGCGGCTTCGACCTCGCTGCCGCCCAGCGGTTCGGCATCGGCTTCGCACCCGCATCGTTCGACGCGCTCAAGCGGCACCTGCGGGGCCTCGGCTTCACGGACGCCGAGCAGCTCGGTGCGGGTCTGCTCAGCGAGGGCCAGCGCGGCAGCTACGACCGGTTCCGCGGGCGCCTGGTCTGGCCCATCCGCGACGTCGCCGGCGCCACCGTGGGCTTCGGTGCGCGCCGCCTCTCGGACGACGACAAGGGCCCGAAGTACCTGAACTCGCCCGAGACGCCGATCTTCCGCAAGAGCCAGGTGCTCTACGGCCTCGACCTCGCCAAGCGCGACATCGCGAAGGGGCACGAGGCGGTCGTGGTGGAGGGCTACACGGATGTGATGGCCTGCCATCTCGCGGGCGTCACCACGGCGGTCGCCACCTGCGGCACAGCGTTCGGCGTCGACCACATCAAGGTGCTGCGCCGCGTGCTCGGCGACGTGTCGACATCCGACACCCGCTCGCTCGGGCGCGTCATCTTCACCTTCGACCCGGATGAGGCCGGCCAGCAGGCTGCCGCGCGCACCTTCGCCGAGGAGCAGCGCTTCGCCGCGCAGACCTTCGTGGCGGTGCCGCCGGGCGGGCTCGACCCCTGCGACCTGCGGCTCGAGCGCGGCGATGACGCGGTGCGGAAGCTCGTGCAGCAGCGGCGCCCGCTGTTCGAGTTCATGCTGCGCCGGGTGGTGGCCGAGCACGACCTCGAGACCGTGGAGGGGCGCGTGGCCGCGATGCGGCGGGCCGCGCCCGTGCTGCAGTCGATCCGCGACCGGGCGCTGGCCGACGGCTACGTGCG
Organism: Agrococcus sp. Ld7; assembly: GCF_045064095.1. Lineage (NCBI taxonomy): Bacteria > Bacillati > Actinomycetota > Actinomycetes > Micrococcales > Microbacteriaceae > Agrococcus > Agrococcus sp. Ld7. Next base: position 82,120 of record NZ_JBISGY010000032.1, read on the forward strand.
CACGGTCGCCGGCTGGCTCGGGGTCTCGCCCGACGAGGTGCGCCGGGCCGTGCGCCAGGCCGGCCCGCGCCCGACGCCGGGCTCGGGCGGCGCTGGGGCCGAGCATCCGCCCGCCGACGTCGCGCTGCAGCAGCTCGAGCGGGATCCGGCGTCCCGTATGGAGCGCGACGCCATCGCCGCGCTGCTGCAGCAGCCGGCGGTGCTCGGCAAGGATCTGGCAGCGCGCGGCGCCTCGGCCTACGTCTCGAACCCGTCGCTCGCTGTGGTGCGCGACGGCGTGCTCGCGTCGCTCGACGCGATCGAGGCATCCGATTTCTCGGAGCGCGTCGCCCAGACCGTGCCGGCCGAGATCGTGCCGCTCGTGCGCACGCTGGCGATGGCGCCGATTCCGCAGTCGACGCAGGAGGGCGTGACCGCGTACGTGCGAGGCATCGTCTCCTCGCTCGTCGACCGCGACATCCTGCGCCGCAAGGCCGAGCTGCTCGGCAGCCTGCAGCGCATGGGCGCGACCGATCCCGAGGGTGCCAAGCGGCTGCAGGAGCAGCTGGTCGACCTAGAGCGGGAGCGGCGGACGCTGCGCTCCGAGTGACGCGAGCTACGGCAGCAGGAAGTTGATCTGCAGGTGCTCGAGGATGACCTCGTCGATGTGATCGACACCGCCTGCGCCCGCCGGGCACTCGGCGATGATCGAGCTGGTCGTGCCGCCCGACTGGAAGTTGCGAGCGAACCAGGCCTTGCCGCTGCCGTCATCGTTCTCCTGCGAGATCGAGAGCATCTCGACCGCGCTGCCCTGCGAAGCGGAGGCAGCGAGGTTGAAGTCGTCGGCGTCCCAATCGTCGGGGCTGGAGTTCGACAGCACCCCGAGGGTGAACGCTGAGCTCTCCTCCTCGTCAGCGACGTCGGTGTCCTGCTCGCCCTGGAAGGCCCAGAACGAGCATCCGGTGGCTGTCTCGATGACGCTGATCGTCGGCCCGGCGGGGAAGGTCGAATCCGGCTGCGCCTGGAAGCCGTCGGCCGTCAGGAAGCTCGTCTCCCAGCCGGCGAGCGTGCCGCGCGGGAGCTCGGTGCCGATCTCGACGAGTGCGGGCAGATCGCTCGTGGGGGCGCTGGACGGTTCGCTGCTGGGCTGCGCCTCCGGCGTCTCCGCCGGCGCTTCGGAGACGGGCGGCTGCGTCGGCTCGGCGGGTGCACTGCTCGGCAGCGGCGGCGGCACGAAGCACGCGCTGAGCGAGAGCGCGGCGCCGACGGTGAGCAGCACCAGCGGCAGGGGGGTGGTTCGACGTGGCGGTGACATGCGGTGCTCCCGATCGTGCGTGCAGGCGGCTCTTGGCACCGTAGCGCGCGAGTCTGGAGGGCTGGTGCGGATGCGCGACCGGGAGCCGGGCCGCGATGTGGCCGCTGGCCCGGAGTGATGCTACGATTGCTGTCGCTCCCGCAGCGATCCTCGATAGCTCAATTGGCAGAGCAGCCGGCTGTTAACCGGCAGGTTGATGGTTCGAGTCCATCTCGGGGAGCGACAAGGCCCCGCGCACCGCGCGGGGCCTTCCTCGTTCCCCGCCCGTAGGTCGAGGAGCGCCCGCCGCAGGCGGCCGCGTCACGAGACCGGATCCCCGTAGGTCGAGGAGCGTCCGCCGAAGGCGGCCGCGTCACGAGACCGGAACCCGTCACGCCTCCAGGTCGTCGACCCCCGGCAGCCAGCTCAGCCCCGGCACGCCCCACTTGTTGCGCTTGATCGCCTTCTGCACGCCCTTGGTGCCGAACGCATCCAGCCGGTCGGTGTAGAGCATGCCCTCCAGGTGGTCGAACTCGTGCTGCAGGATGCGCGCCAGCCATCCCGCGGCCTCGAGCTCGTAGTGCTCGCCGTGCTCATCCTGCGCCCGCAGGAGCGCGCGCCCACTCCGCAGCAGGCCGAACCGCTCGCCCGGCACGGAGAGGCACCCCTCCTCGTCGTCCTCGTCTGGGATGCCCACCGGTGGCGGCGAGATCCAGAGCTCCGGATTGACCGCGACGCCTCGCGAGTTCGTGCCGTCCTCATCCGTCCAGTCGAAGACGAACAGGCGCTTGCCCACGCCCACCTGCGGCGCTGCAAGACCGACGCCGGGTGCCGCCTCCATCGTCTCGAACATGTCGGCGACGAGCGTGGTGAGGGCGGCGTCGAAATCGACGACCGACCCTGCGGGCTGGTGGAGGACGGGCTCACCCGTGATGCAGATGGGCAGAACGGTCATGTCCTCCACAATATCGAGCGCGTTGCGCAGTACGGTCGTCAGGTGCTGTTCACCGCGCTCGACGACCTTGCGGCTGAGATCTCGCTCACCCCTCTGCAGGCGCTCGGGATCCCGGTCGCGATCGTCGGCGCCATCTTCCTCTCGGTGGGCACCCAATTCCAGCATCGTGGCGTCGGTGATTTCAAGGGCGGCGACCAGCGGGGCGCAAAGCTGGGCGGGACTGCCCTCGCGCGGCTGCTGAAGAATCCGGCCTGGGTCGTTGGCACGCTGCTGCTCGGCCTCGCGATCGTGCTGCAGCTCGGAGCGCTCGCGCTCGCGCCGCTCATCGTCGTGCAGCCGCTCGGCGCGGTCGCCCTCGTGGTCACCGCGATCCTCAACTCCAGGCTTGCCGGCATCAAGCTCGACCGCCTCACCATCCGCGCGATCGTCACGTGCCTGGTCGGGATCGGTCTGTTCGTGACCGTCGCCGCGATCTTCGCGATCGAGCGGCCGATCCAGGATCGACAGCTGCTCACCGTGCTGTCGCTGCTGGTCGTCGCGCTCGTCGGGCTCGGCATCGGATGGTGGACCTGGCGCGCCCGCGCGAACGCGATCTTCTACATCGTCGCGGCCGGTGTGCTCTACGGCTTCGTCGTCACGCTCTCGAAGATCGTCATCAACCGCATCATCTCGAGCAACTTCGACTGGCTCACGATCGTCTGCGGTGTCGCATTGCTCGTGGCCATGCTCATCGGCAGCTACGCGGTGCAGCTCGCGCACGCATCCGGCCCGCCCGACCTCGTCATCGCCGGGCTCACCGTCGTCGACCCGCTCGTCGCGGTGCTCATCGGCGTGACCGTGCTCGGCGAGGCCGCAGCCACCCCGCCGTGGGCCATCATGGCGTTCGCCGCCGCAGGGGCGCTCGCCGTCTGGGGAGTGCTCCAGCTCGCCCGGCACCATCCACAGATCCGCACGCCGTTGGCGCCCGAGGAGCAGAATGACTGATCGCCCCCTTCGCATCCTGATCGCGACCGACACCTTCGCGCCCGACGTCAACGGTGCCGCGAAGTTCACCACCCGTCTGGCGGCGCGGCTCACCGCGCGCGGGCACGAGGTGCACGTCGTGGCGTCGGCGTTGGCACGAGGTCGACAGGGCACGCGGATCGAGGAGCACGAGGGACAGCGGTTCTCGGTGCATCGCCTGCGCTCGATGCTCTACCCCGGCCACGAGTGGCTGCGCTTCGCCGAGCCATGGCGGATGTTCCGCAACGCGGCGTCGCTGCTCGACGCGCTGAGGCCCGATGTCGTGCACTTCCAGTCGCACATCATCCTGGGTCGTGCCTTCTCGACCGAGGCGAAGAAGCGCGGCATCCGCGTGATCGGCACCAACCATCTGATGTTCGAGAACCTCATGGACCACTCGAACGTGCCGCAGTTCCTGCAGGAGCAGACGGTCGACCGGTTGTGGAGGGATGCCGCGACCGTGCTGGGCCGCTGCGACGTCGTCACGACGCCCACGCGTCGCAGCGCCGACTACCTGGAGCTGAAGACGGGGCTGCGCGGGGTGCACGCGATCTCGTGCGGGTTGCCCGGCGACGAATACAGCCCGCACCCCGAGCGGCAGCACGGCCGCATCGTCTTCGTCGGCCGCGTCACGAGCGAGAAGCGGCTCGACACGCTCGTGCGCGCTGTGGCGCTGCTGCCCGACGATCTGCCATGGCAGCTCGACATCGTCGGCGGCGGCGACCAGATCGACGAGCTCGGCAGGCTCGCGCGCGAGCTGCACATCGCCGACCGCGTCACGCTCACCGGCTACGTCTCCGACCAGGAGCTGCGCGATCGCCTGCGGTCTGCAGAGGTGTTCGCGATGCCCTCGACGGCCGAGCTGCAGTCGATCGCGACCATGGAGGCGATGGCGACCGGGCTGCCGGTCGTCGCCGCGGATGCCGTCGCGCTGCCGCACCTGGTCAGGGACGGCGTCAACGGATGGCTCTTCAGACCCGACGACGAGACCGACATGGCCGAGAAGCTCGAGCGCATCCTGCGCCTGAGCGACGAGGACTACGCGACCTATCAGCGGCACAGCCTGCAGATGGTCGCGCCGCACGACATCGAGGCGACGATCACGGCCTTCGAACGGCTGTACCGCGGCGAGGACATCCTTGACCCCGACACCCGAGTCGAGATCGCCGACTAGGCTCGTGTGCCGGGCCGCACGGCCCACGGGGCGGTAGCTCAGCTGGTCAGAGCAGGGGACTCATAATCCCTCGGTCACGGGTTCAAGTCCCGTCCGCCCTACTGCGCACCAGGATGCTCGGGCGACCTGCACGCGCGGCGGGTGCGCGCTTCCCGGCGGCGCCGTTGCGTACCGAACTGCAACCGCGAGTCCGGGTCAGCCAGCGGTTGCTTCCTAGGTCTTCCGGGTCGTCACACCTACGGAGTAGCTGCCGGTGGCCGCGGCATCCTTGTGCCGCACTCCCAGCCAGTAGTCGCCGGGCAGCAGCTTTCGGACGATCCGCGCGTTCGCGCCACGGCCCCTGTCGTCGTCCCACGCCAGGACGGCTCCTGGATCGTTCGGCCCGTACAGCGACAGCACCGTATCGCTCGGACCCTGGGTCGTCATGATGTGCGTCGCGGCCTTCTGGACCTGGAACACGTAGGTATCGACCTCGCCTCCGTTGGTGAGATCCGAGTCCACCCTCGGCCCGTTGGGCACCACCTCCTGCAGCCCGACCTGCTGCTGCGGATACTGGCGGGACATGTACTCCTTGTCGAGCGCCGACAGGGTCGTGTTCCAGCCGATCGCGTACGAGCCGACCGTGAGACTGTCGGGCACCGCGTACTGCATGATCGACGTCGAATCGAACTGGCTGTGATTCGTCGTGGCCTCATCGAAGACGTGGAAGAGGTTCCAGTCGACGTCGGCCTTCGACCACCCCTGCTGTGCGTAGTGGGCGTAGACGGCCGGTTTGTCCCAGGGTATGGATGCCGCTGGGTTCTGATGCTCGTGGATCATGCCCAGCGCGTGCCCGAACTCGTGCCGGACCACACGCTGATACTCGCGCAGCGACGTGTTCGGCTCGAGCCAGCCGTAGTTCATCGTGGCGGCCGATGCGGGTACGGTCAGTGCATCCGTGCCCACCGTCGACCACGAGAAGCCCTTCTCCGCGAAGGAGACGCGGATCTCGGACGCACCGGACGACACGAACTTCAGCTTCAGGTTCGCCTCGCTCTCCCACTCGTGCGCGATCGATTCCACCTTCGCCTGCACCGCCGGATCGCCGTCGAGGAACCTCACGCGAAGGGTGCGGCCGTTGTCCCACAGCTTCACCGTCCAGAACACCGCGCGTGCGGTCAGCGTGCCTGGGAGCGCGAGGGCGACTGCGCCGCCGCCGAACCCGGCCACCACCTCGCTCATGGGCATCACGCGGACGTTCCCCACGCGCTCGCCGGCAGCCAGCTGGTCGCCGTCGACGCTGGGCTTGGCCTGCATGCCGCCCAGCCCCGGAATGAACGGCGTGCAGATCTTGTACGAACGAGCCATGGGAACACCTCTTCTTCGTTAAGTCCTGATGCGCACCGATCGCACTGCGACGTTCGGCGAGTTGAGGACGAGCGTCTCGAGGGGCCCCGCCGCGAGCGCGAGATCGTCTGCGGCGCCGGCCGGGCCGGATCGGATCACGGCCACCAGGAGCACTACCCGATTCTTGGCCAGGCCGGTGAGGTCGACCGTGAAGGTCACCACACCGGAGTGGGTGTCCGTCAGGGTCTCGCCCGCGTCGAGGGTGCGCATCGCGTTGGCGACGGCGGGTTCGGCGAACCGCCAGCCACCGGTGAGATTGACGGATGCCGGAGCCGCCCCCGAGTTCAGGAGCGTGTTCACCGCGGCCGTCCACGGCACGTTGCCGGGAGCCCAGTTCGCCGAGTTGTTCCAGGTCGAGCGGGTGGCGATCGGCCTCGGGTCGACCCACCGGAGCAGGGTCACGCGCACCTGGCCACCCGGACGCGGATCGAGCCCGCGATGGTGGACGACCACCTCGACCTTGCACGACCGAGGCGGGAGCACGGACGACGCCGCGGCGCGGCTGCCCTCCCCGAGCACCTGGCGGCCGAGTTCCCGGCGGGATTCGAGCAGGTCGGCCTCGGTCGGACGCCCCGTGCCCCAGGGCTCGGCCGTCGCGTTGGCACCGGCCATATGCGCCGCCCAGAACGCCGCGTCGATGCCGACGTTCGTGGCTGCGGCCGGCACCGGCAGCGGCGCGGGCAGCGGAGGCACGAGCGGTGCGCCCGGAATGCTGCGCAGCACCTCGTTGAAATACGTGTCCCACGCACCGCCCACGCGCACGCGCGGGTCCCCGGTGGACGCGCGCAGCGCTGCGCGGAAACGCCGCAGGCCGTCGGCGCTGGAGCGCTGCCGGCTCCACGGCAGGTTCCCAGGCACCGGGATCGCCCTGGCCGGAACGCGCGGGCGCACATCGGGGCTCCCGTGCCACGACCGTGTGGTGCGGTTGTCGGCGGCGATCATCGACGCCGGCGTGCGGTAGCGCAAGTCGTCGTCGTGCACGCGCACATAGGTGAGGTCCTGCACATCGGCGACATCGAGGCGCAGCTCCCACAAGCCGCGCGAGGCGATGGCGGCACGCAGCAGCCGCAGCCCACCGTGGCTGAAGATCGTCAGGTCCTCGACGGCCGCTTCGGGAAGGCCGTTCACCCGGGTCTCCCACGCCCAGGTGGGCGCCTGGCCGGCGGTGATGGTGCGGATGCCGCGCCAGACGCCCACGGTCGTGCCGACCCACACCTCCTCCGGGTGCGCGGGGTCGCAGGCGATCGCGGTGACCGGTGCCGGCACCTGAGCCCGCAGGCCGGTCGCATGCCAGGTCGAGGTGCCGTCGTACCACCAGAGCGTGTCGATCGCGGCATTGTCCTTCGAGCCGACGGTCCCGAGGTAGACGGCGCCGCGCGTGCCGCGCATCGGCGTCTCCTCGTTGACGGCGATGTCGGTCCACATCTCCGCCTGGCGGATCGGGCCCGTGGGCTGCTTGCGATCCTTCTTGCCGGTCGTCCCGCGCTTGAGCACCTCCTCGGGCGGGGTCACCCAGGTGCCGGGGTTCCCAAGCGCCTCGGTGCCGGCAGTCCGCGAGTAGCGGAGCACGTGATCGTCTGCCAGCACCCAGACGACGTGCGGACCCTGCCAGCGGCAGGCGAGGATGGAATCCCCGATGCTGTCGGTGGCCTCGTCCCACGGCCCCGGGCCCGCGAGAGGATCGGTGGCGCTGGGCAAGGTGAACCAGCTCTGGCCGAAGTCGTCGGTGTACCAGAGCCGATGTGTGCCGAGGACGATCTGCCGGACGTCGACATTGACACCGGGCGGCGGGACGGTCCTGACGAACGAGATCCCGGCTCCGGAGGAGTAGAACGCCGACCAGCTGTCCTCGTTGGGTCCCCGCTGCTGGAGAGACAGCGGTGGCGGGGGCGGAGACAGCCTCGTCAGCGGAGATCCGCCCACCATGCTGTTGTCCGACGATGTCCAGTCGCCGCGGACGTACTGGTAGATCCAGCGGTCGGGTTTGACCGGATCGAGCACGACGCCGCCGCCGTCGGCGAGCGCCACCGAGTCCCACACGCCGCTCGACATCCGCTTGATCACACCGTTGTCCTGCAGTCCCGCAACGAGGAATCCTTCGCAGCTGGGGTGGCTGACGGTGAAGTTCGACTGGGCCGTGGCCAGTCCCGTGTTGCAGGCGACGAAGCCGACCTGCGCGGTGGGTCGATCGGACCGGAACATCCCACCGTCGCATCCCGCCCACAGGCGGTTGCCCGGCGCGCTGAAGCGGATGTCGTGCACGTCGGCGTGCATCCCGATGCCGACAACATTCGGTGGTGGCACGGGCGGGCCCGCCGGGCCGTAGCTGAGATTCCCGCCCTGCAGCGAGACGTCGCCCCAGACGACGGCGCCGTCGAAGTTTCCGACGGAGGTGTCGACCAGCGGCGTGCCGTCCGGCGCACGGGCTTCGAGCCAGCTCCCGGCCAGGAACACGCGATCCGGGTTGGCGGGTTCGACGGCCATCGCGATGTCGTAGTCGCCCTGGGTCTTGAGGACATTGGGCACATTCGTGACCGCCGCTGCGGTGGGCAGTGCCGCTGAGGCCGGCGAGGCGACGCGGTACAGGCGAGGCTTGGCCCCGGCTTGGTCGAGGAACACCCACACCTGGGTGGCGGGCGACGACGCCGCAAGCACCGCCCGCCCCGGCTGGGCGCCGGGCGTATCCACCTTGCGGAAGTCGCCGGTGCCGCCATCCTGGACCCAGAGGCCGAAGTGGTCGCCGCTGCCCACCCAGAGCCAGACCCGCGCAGGGCGCGCGCCGCTCGCGGGAGTCCACAGCACGTCCGTGCACTCCGACCCCACCGTGATCGAGGAGGTGAACCGCACTCGCTCCCAATGCGTGTTCGCCGGCAGGGGACTCGGCCGGCGGAACAGCCCGACGGTGGTCGCGGCGACGACTCCGCTACCGCCCGGTTCGAGGGCGATCCTGCTCACCGCCTCGCCGACGAGGTTCGCGGCCTCGCGCGCCCACGGGTTGGTGGGGGTCGCGTGACCGGGGTCGCCCGGTCCTGTGGCGATCAGGATGCCGATGCCGCCGAGCGACCGTCCGGGACGACCGCCGACCATCTTCGCCGCGTAGTGGTACGGCTCCCCGGTGCCGACGAAGACCTGGTCGGTGGCTTCGGTGCCTGATCGCAGCGCGACGGCGCCGATGGCGTTGCGCGTCGCCGGCCGGGTGACCTCCCCGACCTGGGTGGCGGCGAGGCCGCCCGCTGAGCGCCACGTGGTCCCGGCGTCGGGGGAGTACCAGACTCCACCGACGGCCGCGCCGGCGTAGACGCGCTGGCCGTCGTCGCTCACAGCGAAGGCGTTCACGCGACCCGCGACCCTGGGCCGCCCGTTACCGAGTCCCGCCAGGATCGTCGCCGGCCCGAGGGCGATCCACAGGTTCTGGCGACCGCTTGCCGGGGCCGCAAGTCCGCCCGCGACGCGCATCCCGGGGATCGGCGTGCGCGCTGCGCGAGATGCTGCCACCGGGTCGAAGTCGGCGCGACGCGGCCCCAGGAACGCTCGCCTTCCGCGGGAGTCGTCGGGGAGGGTGGCCGCCTCCGGCCAGGCGTAGCGGGTCATCCCGGTGCCTCCTGTTCGGGGGGAGCGACGCGGATCCAGCCCTCGCGGAACTCGGCGGGGGTGTCAGGCAGCAGTGCGGATTGGGTGGCCGCGAGGATCGCGTCCGTTCTCCAGCTGCCCGGAGTATCGCGCCACAGGAAGTTCTGGTCGTTGCCGAAGACCGAGATCTTCGGCAGCCGCACCTGGGCATCGGCATCCAGATCCGTCTCGACGAGCACGGGACCGGTGCGCAGCGAGGGCGCGATGGCGGCGAGTCCCGGCCCGACCCAGTTGCGCGCGAGCTCGACTGCGCGCCGCGGCAGCACCCCCGAGGTGAGGTTCGCCTCGCCCACCGGGTGCATCAGCAGCGTCAGCGTGACCGTCTGCCCGATGTGGAGCTGGAGGGTGTCGGCGTCGTCGGTGCCGGCGATGTACGGGTGTGTGAGCGGATCGGACGGTGGCATTCCGCTCGCCTCGCCGTACAGTCCCAGCTGCCCGCGGCTGCGGCCCGCATCGGCCGCTGCTCCTGAAATCGCCTTGTCGACCAGGCGGAACCGGGAGTAGGCATCGTCGACGAAGAAGCCGAGGATGCCGTCGTCGCTTCTGGTCACCTCGCCGACTCGCACGCTGAACGCGTACGCGGCGGCGGCCGAGGCGGCTGCATCCCATGCGGCCGCGGTCGCGGCATCCGAGAGATCGACGTCATCCGGGGGCTGCAGCTCCAGCCTGAGCTGCGCGCGCACCACCGCGATGGGGCGCCCGACCAGCCCGGCGACGTGCTCCGTGCCGAGAGACGCCAGCGCGTCGATGTTCCACAGGGTCGTGTCGATCGCCCGCAGCATCGCCGACAGGGCCGATTCGCTCGCAGTCCCGGAGGCCCGCCCTGCCGCGTCCGCGGCGATCAGCCCGTTGGCGAGGAGCGCCAGCGATTGCTGTGCCACGGGAAGCTCGTAGCCGGGCCCGGCATCGGCCGGTCCCAGCCTGCCGGGGGCGATCTCCCACATCACGCCCCCGTCGACGGGCTCGTGCAGCAGCTCGCCGATCGGCGATCCGTCCGGCGCGAACACCTCGAGGCTCTCGTCGAGGTGGTCGGGCATCAGGAATCCCGCGACGGGCGAGACCTGGAGCGAGGGCTCGATCTCGTCGACCCTCGCCTCCGTCCCCTCGACGCCGGGCGCCGTGGCCGCATCGACCAGCCGGAACTGCCAGCGTGCAGGGCGGAGCAGGCGGGGTGGCGCCACCATGACGCCCGGGGCAGCCGGGTCGGCGAGGCGGCTGGGGATGCGGACATCGCCGACGGGCACGTCGCGCGTGCGGCCGTACGCATCCAGCAGGCGGGCGCGCTGCAGCGTGATCGTGCCCGCGAGCAGGCTGTGAGGAGCAGCGGTCGGTTTCGGCCTGCCCGGTGTGGTGGCCGTGCCGGAAGGCTGCACGAGACCGTCGGTCGAGTCGAAGCCGAGGAGCTGGTTGCGGAACCCGTCGAGGGCGACCGTCGCGAGGTCCAGGTGCTGCACCGCCGCGGCCAGGGATCGGAGTGCATCCTCGGTCGCGGCATCCGCTTCCCCTGCGTCACCCGCGTCCTCGGCGGCCAGCCAATCCGTGATGGCCGAGTGCAGCGTGGCGGCGCCGCCGGCCGACAGCACCGATCGGCCTTGCAGCGTGACCGTTCGGCCCGAGGCCGCTGCAGCGACGGGGTCGTCCGTCTCGAGATCGAGCTGATCGAGCCGCCACGCTTCGATGCTTCCGGGGTCAAGACCCGCCACCTCGATCTCCCACTCGAGCCAGAGCGGGATCCACGGCTGACTCCATGCGGTCACGCCGACGAGATCGGGGTCCGCGCCGGCGTAGAGCGAGAACCGGTGGAGCTCGTCCGCGACCATCGACTGCTGCAGACGCGCGCCCACCTCGACCGGTGCGGCCGCCAACGCCCGCCGCCGACGCGCCGTGCGCGTGCGAGGCATGGTCGGGTGGAAGGCCACCGTCGCGCCGTCGTAGCTGGCATCGAAGCCGAATCGCAGCACCGATTCCGCGACCAGGCGGCGCTCGATGACCGCCCGGCGGCTCGGGTCCGGGCTGATCGCGCGCGCGGTCCAACGGTCGTGGTACGGATCCAGCAGCACCGCCTCGCGGGCGATCGTGAGAGCCTCCAGGGGCACGGCGCCGCTGCCGAGCGACGAGATGAACCGACCGGGTTCCACCAGGCCGCTGATCTCGGTGATCACGTGCGTGGGCCATCGACACGTCAGCTGACCGTCGGCGGAGCCGCGGCCGTCGCCGCCGTGCCGCAGACTGCGTCGCAGCCCGCGGATTCCGACGAGCGGGTCGTCGGGGAAGGTGAAGCGCGTCGCCGGGCGATCGACGAGGCGCTCCTCGGTCGCCGTGAGGACGTCCCCGACCCTCGACCGCGCGATGCCGTGGATGGTGAGTTCGGTCGCCTTCACGAGGGTCGGCCTATCGAGGAACGAGACCAGGATCTGCGCTTCGACCGCGGACGCCGCCTGCGCTTCGCCCGGTCGTCGGGCCTGTTGCTCTCGGGTTGCCTCGGCGGCGGTCCTGCCGCCGAGATCGAGCCCGCCGGCACCGCCGGTCTGACGGCGCTGCAAATACCGGTCCGTGCCCGCGATCCCGCTGCTCAGCGTCGAGAAGCCGGCGGCGTGCTCGTGCTCCTCGATCTCGACGATCCCGTTGGGTGCGCCCAGCCGGCCGATCTTCTGCGCGGTGAACGCCGCAAGGAGGCGCTCAACATTGCGCCGGCGCGCCTCAGGCTGACCAGCCGCGACGAATGCCGCGATCACGTCGTCGTCGTGCTCGCCCAGCGAGACCGACAGCGCCGACGCATGCGGTCGGTGGTCGACGGGTACCGGTCCCGACACCGGGACGCCGAAGATCGACCCGTGCAGCATCGACGAGCGCAGATGCCACGGGAGCTTGATGCTCACCCGCTCTGCCGCCTCGGTCACGAACGCCGACGCGTACGGGGCGCTCAGCTCGGCGACCCGATCAGAACGCAGCACCCCGAACGCCGAACCCGCGGCGGCCGTCTGCGCCCGAGGGGTGCTCTGTGCGCTGACCCGCGGGCCCGCATCCTCCCAGCGGTCACGGGTCTTGAGGCCGAGGGCCTTCCGCAGCTCCTCCTCTGCCTTCCGATTCGCCTGTGCCGCCGATTCGTCGCCCCACTCGGAGAGCTGCCGCCAGCGCAGTCCGCTCAGCAGCTCGGACAGACTGTCGGAGTTGCGGGCGGCGTCCAGAGGATCGTGTTCGGGCGCTCGCCACCATCCCGTGACGACGTACGTCGCGCAGTCGCCGTCGACTCCCTCCGGCGCGAGTTCGGCGACATCGGCGAGCGGGTCGTGGAAGGCGAAGCGGTTCAGCACCGCGTCGTATACGCCCGCCCACGTGACGGCGCCGCCGGCGGTGCCGGTCAGCTGCTCGCTGGTGATGGTCACCCCCGTGCGATCCCGAGTCGGCGCCACGAGGTCGTCACGGTAGTCCTGCAGCGGCACCGCGGCCGCCTGGTCGGCGAGGAGCACCCAGCCGGTGACGCGCACGTCGGCGGATCTGCCCGGATGCAGGATGCGCAGCACGACCCAGCGGTCGGGCAGGGGGCGCAGGCCGAGCTTCGGCCGGCCAGGCTCCTGCGCGTCCAGACGACCGCGCAGCAGCGCATCGGGCATGGCCCAGTGCAGGTGCACACCGCTCGGCCGGGGGGTGCCGTCGGCGAACGCCTTCGGGAAGGCCGAGCCGGGCTCGCGTGCGGCTCCGGATTCGTCGAGGGTGAGCAGCATCGGCAGCCGCACCATCGGCTCGTCTCCACCCTCGGGGACGTACAGGGCCTGGAGGTCGACGGGAACGAGCAGCCGGTGCTCGCGCAGCATCCGATCGTCCCAACTGCCGATCTCGATCGGATGCAGCCTCACCCGGTCGGCGGCGAGGTAGCGCTTGGAGTAGATCGCCTCGCGGATCTCCCCGGCCCGCCTGCGCTCAGCCATTGTCGGAACCTCCGGCCGGTTCGCGGGCGTCGCCCTGCCTGAGGTGGGCCTGCAGCTCGGCCGACCACTTCGTCGCCGTCATCGTCACGGTGAACTCGTCCAGGTCATAGAACTTCTGCCCGTCGACCTCGTCGGGGTCGCCGAACACCTGCCGATACGGGAAGCGGAGCATCTGCAGCGCGTACTCGTTGGGCTCCAGGGTCGGTCCGGCGCCGGGAGCGCGCTGCCGCAGTCGTTCCGCGAGCTTGACCATGTCGATGACACCGGGAGCGCGGCTGCGGAACGGCACCGGCGCCGAGTTCGAGTCGTTGAGGGAGTTCTTCGGAGGCTTGCTCAGTCCGGTCGCGACGTCGCGCACCTGCACCCGGACCTCGCCGGCCGCATTCCCCGGGCGGACCCCGAACTGGATGCCCTGCCGAGGCTCCTCGATGTGGACGACTTCTGGCACACCGTCGATCAGCACGAGCAGCACCGCGGGCGCGAGGCGCTCAAGTCGCAGCACCTTCATGCGGTCGGGGTGCGTCTCGGCAACCGTGCTCAGGGCGTCGTCCGGCAGCACGTCGCGGCGATACGCGCGGACGTGGAGCGCCGGCCAGCCCGAAACGAGCTTCGAGCGCAGCAGGAACCCCGTCACGGTTCCACCGGGGCCGTCGAGCCACTCCTCGTCGGTCCGCCGCCGCTGCAGCCGCTCCGCCTGATCGACGTCGGCGCGGATCGCGGGATACATCGCCTCGAGCTGGGCGCGGTCGGCTGTCGTGATCGTGCCCACGCTGAGCACCCCCTGGGTCACCGCATCCGTCCACGCCCGATCGAGATAGAAGAAGCGGATCGACTCGAGCGGGAGCAGTCGCGCGTCGGGGACGAGGTAGCTGAACGGGACACCCTGCAGCAGGCGCAGGCCCGCCAGGAACCGGCGCAGCTCGCCCGGCGTGACATGCTCGCCGTCGTCGGGATCGCGGTCGGAGACCACTGCGGCGGCGCTGCTCAGGTAGGCCGAGACTTCGCTGAGCATTGTGGCACTGGCGAGATACTTCATCCGTCGTCCTCCTCGCCGAGCGCGTCCAGCAGATCATCGAGAGGATCCCGCGGCCTGGCTGCGGCCTGCCCTCGGCCGGGGCGGGCCCGTCCCCTCGTCGTCGGCATCGCGATGTCAACGAGCCGGCCCACCTCGGTGTCCACGGCCGAGCGCAGCGCCGCGGCGGCGGATTCGTCCAGTGTGTGAGCTCCCTGCTCGAACGCGACGGGCACATTGGTGGCGGTGAGCGCCGCGATGATCCCCACCGAGCTCGCGTGCTTTCGGACGACCGCGAGGTCGAGCCCGAGTCCGCCTGCGATGATCTCGTCCAAGTCGCCGTCCACCCGCAGCTCTCTGCCCGGATCGACCAGCGGACGCCGCGGGCCGATGGTGGCAGTCGGATCGACGGCCAGGTCGTTGAGCACCGAGACGGCGACGAAGCGGGCGAGGTCGTGCAGATCCAGCGTGCCCGCGAGCGACGGGACGTCGAGGTCGACGAGTCCGTCGACGACGGTGCGACCCCGCCCTGCGCCGAACTGCGCTGCACGGAAGCGGGTCAGCGCGCTCACCACCGACAGCTGGCTGAGCCCGAGCAGTCGTCCGATCTCGAAGGCCGCGGCGAGGCCGAGATCCTCTCGCCCGCCCGGGACGACGCGCTTGAGCTGGTCGGAGGCATGAGCAACCGGGAGCCGCGTCGTGCCTCCCGGTCCCGGCACGGGCGCGTCGCGCTCGGTGGGAAAGGGCACGAGCGGGCCGCGGTACCAGGCCTGCAGCGGATCGCCGCGGCGGGTCCGGTGACCGAGGCCGATGTGTCCGGTCTCCACCACCTCCGGCGGCTCGGCAGATGTCGGCGGATCCGCCGGATCGGGCTCGTCGACGGTGCCCAGCAGGCCGACGTCGAGCCCCAGCATGAGCGACTCGAACGTGTCGGCCCCCGCCGTGGTGAACGACCAGTGGGCGAGGACGGGGAAGCGGAACGTCGGCTCCTGGGCAACGATCGAGATCGGGAATCGGAAGCCCGTGCCCATGACGTCGCGCACCATCCGGGTCGCGTCGGGGTCGATCGCCGCCTTCGCGACCGACGCGGCGGTCGCGGTCGGGGACGTCGCCCACTGCGCGTCGACGCGGGCCTTCGTCGACGCCGCGCTGCCGTCAAGGTCGGTCGGAGACTGTGCGGCGCTCGCCGAGAAGATTCGAGCTGCCGCGGCCGCCGCCTGCGCGCCGGCGCCATCGCCCTGGGCTCCTGGTGCGGCGGATCCCGGGCTCGGGAACGCGATCCCCTCGAGATCGATGTTCCCGAGGACGATCGGGTCGGGTCCGGCGTGGAGCTCGCTGAGGACGGCCCAGTCCTGGGCGAGTTCGAAGCGGAAGCCGTCATCCACCGTCGGCACCGGCGGCGGCAGGATCCCGAGCTGTCCCTCCAGATTGACCAGGCACACGAGGTAGCGGACCGGCTTGTCGCCGGCGGTGTCGTACACGGGCAGTCGATTGGCGAGCACCACGGCCAGCCAGCCGTCGTCATCGCCGCCGGCGAGCTCGGTGTCGGTGACGTCGACCTCGCGGACGTGGCAGAGCAGCGGCAGGTCGGCCGCGCACGGGAACACCTTGTTCTTGACGGTCTCCGTGATCTCGAGATACAGGCCCTGCTCGACGTCGCGGTCTGTGGGAACGGGCAGGGTGACGCCGCTCGTGACGCAGGAGGCGACCGGTGTCGGCGTCGAGAGCGTCGCACCCTCGTTCTCAGCGATGACGACCAGGGCGAGCCACGGTGTCGTCGATGGCTCGGCGCCGCCCGCAGGATTGCGCTCCCACGGCAGCGTCCTCCGCTTGAGGACGATCTGAGGCAGCCGGTCGGAGAACGCCCCCTCGGCGTTCGCAGGGGGGAACGTCGACAGGATCTGCTCCACGGGCATCACATAGCGCGGCGAGGAGACGGTGACGTGCGTCTGCTCGTCCGCCACGGGGAAGGGCGTGCCGGAGTGGCGCGTGAGCAGGTTGTACGGCCCCGCGGTGACCGCAGGAAGTTTGGCGGAGTGCAGGATGAAGTGTCCTTTGGCCGGCGACATCAGGCTCGCCCTCCCTTGCGTCGGACGGGCGGGATCCGGCCGGCCAGCAGCTGGGCCTTCCTCCGCTGGCCGACCGTGCGCGTCGCGCCGGACCAGCTGAGCCGTGTGCGTCCCGACGATCCGGGCGCGAGCGGCCGCAGCGCCGCGTCCAGGCCGCGCTCGGCGAGGCCGGCCACGGCATCCGCCGCGGATCCCTGACCACCCATGACGCCGACCAGCGACCAGGCGAGCTCGGTGGCGATGGTCACCACGACCGCCGGATGGTCAGCATCCGGGACGATGTCGTACGCCAGCACACTCCGGTTCTCCGAGGTCATGAGGATCGGCGGCGCCTCCTGCCCGTCGGGTCCCGTCGCGCGGTCGGCGCCGTCGAGGCCCATCGCGAGGCCGCGCCCGCCGGTGGCGGGCGCTCCGAACGCCGTCGGATCGTCGAGGATGATGATGACACTGCGCACCGGGTCGCTGAAGCGCGTCGTCACGGTGCTGATGCCCTTGACGAGCTCGGCGATCACGACCCAGCCCGCCTCGACGCGCTCACGGTGGCGGCGGAGCGTCTCGCCGCTGGTGCGCACCAGGCAGCCCGGCGCCAGCGCCGCTGACCAGCCGACGTACGGCAGCTGCGATCCGGCGTGCCAGCCGAGGAGTCCGGGCGACGGCGCGTCCGTCGCCGCCCCGAGGCCGGTCGCGACGATGCGCTCCGCACCTCGGCCGATCTCCACCGATTCACCCGCAGCGAGCACCCGGTCGGTCTGGACAGCGCCACCTGCCTCGAGCACCACGACCCTGGCGGGGTCGCCGTTCGCCTCCAGCCGCGGCCGCTCCCCGTCCCCGGCATCCGCATAGGCGTTGGGAAGCTTCAGGATCACCGTCTCACCGGTCGACAGTGTCGCCCCAGCCGTTCCCCGCACCGTGCGGCGCCCGGCGGTCAGCGCCGCCGCGAACGCCGCGAGGTGCTCGGCTCCCGCACCCCCCGCGGTGCGGACGATCGCTGCCGGCGCGTGGGCCACCGCGGTGACGGGCACACGCGCAGCACCGATGACGGTCTTGCTGCGGTCGCTGGGCACCGCGGTGGCCTCCTGCACGACGAGTCGCGCCGCGATCGAACGGCTGCGCGACTCCTCCACCGATGCCAGGGTCGGCGGGGTGCGCCGCCACAGGCGCGCAGCGTCCTTGACGGTGGTCGTCCTGGACGGCAGCCGCCCCTGGTCGACCGTGGTGCCGGGGAGCAGGCCGATGGCCACGGGCGGGTCGATGAAGTGGTCGAAGATCTTGCCCTCTGGACGCGAGCGCGCCGTCGGGACCTCCGTGCGGACGGCGGTGTCGAGTCCTTCGCCCAGCGTGCCGACCCGCGGCGGCGCCTGCCGCTCACCGCGCAGCGCGGCCAGTCCCGCAGGCGAGACGGCCCCGGCCAGGAATCGACCGGCCAGGAGGAAGGCCTCGTCCACGGTCGCGGGCTGCGTCACCGCACCGGCGAGTGCGCGGCTCACGGCCCGGAATCCGTCGACCTGCGTCGCGCGGCGAGTGAACGGCAGCGGCTTGCGCTCGCGGATGTCGACCTGGTGGTAGGGGATGGGCGGACCGCCGGTGCTCGGCTTGGCCGGGGCGACCAGGTCGAGCTCGTGCAGCGCCTCGATCATCTCCGCCTTGGGCACGGGCCGGTTGTCGTCGGGGAGCGGAGGACCCCACACTCCGACAGGGAACGAGCCGAACGGGCGGGCGGACACCTGGAACGGGAACGCGACCCCGGCGCCGCCGCGACGCCACAGCAGTGTCACCAGCGGTCGCATCGACGCGGTGCCCATCGGAGCGACCCCGAGCGCCCGGCTCGGGTTGTGCGTCGTCGCGGCCGCACCGCCCGCGCTCACCTCGACGGTCGGAATGGTCGTGGTGAAGATGAGCCCGAACTCGGGGACCACCACGAACGGCCGCGCCGAGGAGCCGTCGGGCGTCGCCTGCTCGCCCTTCGCCGGCTGCGCGCCGGAGGCGACCATCGCCGCATGCGCCAGCGCCGCGCCGCCGGGCGCCGGGTCGAGGTACTTCGCGACGAAGTCGGCAGCGACGAGCAGGTTCTTTCCCGACTGCTCCGAGCTGCCGAACGGCACGGAGAGCTCGACGGGCCCGACCTCGAACGTCGCGACGCCATGGAAGTCGGGGCCCTCGACCTCGACCCGCGCGCCGAGCGAGATCGAGATGGTCACCTCACCGAAGAGCCAGAGGTCGATGGTGATGCCGGCGGAGATCCGCACGTAGGCGTTGACGAAGTAGCGGAACGGGTCGAAGTACACGATGCCGTGCGCACCGAAGCGCAGCTCCGCCCAGGCCGGGCCGAAGCGGGCGGAGGCGAGGAAGTCGCCGCCGGCCATGATCGCCTCGGACGTCAGCGCGAAGTACGCGCCGGCCTCGATGACGATCGCGCTGCCGATCGCCCACCGCAGCCCGAGCCGGGGCACGACGGGATAGCCGTCGCGGTGGAAGTCGGGGTGGTAGCCGCCGATCGTCAGGACGAACTCGCCCGCGTGCTCGCCCTTGAACCAGATCACGTAGGCGAACCCGCCCGTGAGACGGACGTCGGGGTACAGCAGCCAGGAGTTGTCGGTCAGTTGGGCCTGCACCCAGATGACGCCCTCGGAGCTCGAGAACCGCACGAGCAGGGCGAGCTCGATGGACACCAGGGCTGCCTGCGGCCTCGGCAGCGCCATCCGTGCCAGCCCGAGCAGATTGATGTCGAGTCCATCGCCGACCTGCACGGCCAGCACGGCGATGCCGTCCACGAGGGCGAAGCTGTTGAAGGAGATCCCCGCCGCGAACCAGAAGCTGCCCTTCTTCATCGGGAAGTACCGACCGAGCTCTCTGAGCTGCTCCATCGGCTCCTGCGGCTGGGCCGCGACATCCAGCGCTTCGATGAGCGGATAGCCGCCGAAGTCGCTGAGATCGGTCGGGACGAGCAGCTTGCGATTGATCCCGAATCCACCGCCGATTCCGGTGAGGAAGAACGCGGGCGGTCCGCCGATCGGCCCGTTGATGGCCCCGACGGCGAAGAACGAGACATACCTCTCGCCCGCTTCCTCGCCCTGTCCGAAGCCGCCGTAGATGGTGATCCCGTAGACGCCGAACCGGGCGAGCAGCATGCCGAGGTACTCGACGTTCGGCTCCGTGCCCGACTTGAGCAAGCCGCCCGCGAGCGTCAGCCCGGCGATCGACGAGTGCACCGCGATGCCCCCGAGGTCCACCTTCCAGCTGCTGAGCTCGAAGAAATCGCTGGTCGGGCCGACGAGATAGGTGATCTGCAGGTCGTCGACGGCGCACGTGAGGCCGAACATCGACATCGAGCCGTCCATGAGGACGCCGATGGAGGTGATCCGGTGGTTCGCCACGTCGACGCGGAGGCCGATCTGCTCGAGGTACAGCGGACCGAAGGCGCGACGGATGGCGAGCCACCACGGTCCCGGTGGATCGCCGGCGCGCAGGGTGACCTCGACGGGTCCTGCGCCGTGCTTCTGGACGGCGAGCGCCGGGGAGAACGCCGCCTGCGGGGGCGTCGGTCCGGTATCCCGCAGGATTCCCTGAGCCACCCCGTTGCTGCCGCCGCCCGTCGGCGTCAGCGCGAGGTTGGACAGCTGCAACTGTGCTCCGCCCCCGGTGATGCCCGACCCGTCGACCGCCGCGTACACGTGCAGGGCGACGGATTCGATCGTGACCACGGAGTCGACGAGCGGACCGCTGGCCGACCCGATGCGCAGCCCGACGCCGTTGACGGCGAGCGAAGGGGCGAAGGCATTGCCGGAGTCGAGGACGCCCAAGAAGAGGCCGCCCGCGCCCGGCGGGTTCGTGCTGATCCAGGTGTCGTCCGCCTCGAGCCACAGCGAGATGTCGCCGTCGAGCAGCTGCCAGCGCGGCTGCACGCCGAGTTGTACGCCGATCGCGCCGGAGGTCGGATCGGTGATCAGGCTGATCGTCAGACCGTCCGCGGGAAGGGCGAGCGTGAGCCCCGCGCCGCCCAGGTTCGAGACCAGGCGGATGATCCGAGGCAGCACCGTGTCCAGAGCGAACGGATCGTCGATGAGCTGGGTGCTGTCGGCCTCGTCGAGCAGCACTCCCGCGAGCAGCCCGCGCACGCTGGTGGTGCCGACGGGGGTCGCCAGGACCTGGGTCACGGCATCCGTCTCCAGCGCCACGGCCGCGAGCACATCCATGAGCACCTCAACCAGGCGCAGGGCGACCTCGCCGGGCTCGTCGCTCTCGGTAGCATCCAGCGTCGTGCCGGTGCTGGAGATCAGGCTGAAGCCGCCGCCCTCGAGCAGCCACCGCGCGGCGAAGCGCGTGTCGTCATCGGCGGCGAGGCCCACCACCACGCGGCGGGGATCGCCCGGATCCGGCGCGCCGGCCACCACGGTGAAGAAGGGTTGCAGGACGACGCTGCCGGTGTCGATCGGGAAGGGCCCGACGGTCACGGACAGGTCGCGGATGCCCGCGGCATCGATGCTCAGGGTTCCGCTGACCGCCGAGATCCCCGGAACGCTCACGTCGTCGAGCGTCACGGCGACCGCCCCGACCGTCGGGGTCCACGTGAGCGTGACGTCGCCGATGCGCACGCGCAGCGTGCCGGGCGCGGGGGAGTCAGCGCTCACCGCCGTCGGCAGGTAGGCGTCCGCCGCGACCGCGAGGGCGTTGACCACGCTGCTCGTGAGACCCGCGGCGATGAGCTCCAGCTCGCCCACGGGGTTCGCCGCCCATGCCTGCAGCCGGGCGCGGTCGAACGCGCGCGGGGTCCCGGTCCGCAGCGCGAGAGCGTCGCCCACCTCGCGCACCACGTCGCCGACGGGGGACGGCAGCCCGGCCAGTTCGTCGAGCAGGAACGGCAGCGCTGCCTCGGCGACCGCGGACAGCGCACCGAGCCCGGCGAACGGCAGGAGCGAGATGTCCGCACCCACCGACGGACGCGCGAAGAGCTGGATGCCCGTGCCGGACAGCCGCAGGTGCACGGCCCTGCGTCCGTTCTCCACGCCAGGGTCCGCGACGCCGATGTGGAGGGCGAGGTCGATCGCCGGCGGGCCGCTCGTGGCGACGGCCATGCCCGCCGTGATCCCTGCGCGAAGCCGGGCTCCCGCGCCCGTCGGAGCCGTCCACGCGGTGGTGTCGACGGCGAGCTCCAGCCGGCCGCCGGTGCTGGCCGAGAGTGCG
Organism: Agrococcus sp. Ld7; assembly: GCF_045064095.1. NCBI lineage: Bacteria > Bacillati > Actinomycetota > Actinomycetes > Micrococcales > Microbacteriaceae > Agrococcus > Agrococcus sp. Ld7. The sequence goes on from NZ_JBISGY010000032.1 coordinate 103,731, forward strand.
ACGCCCGGGGCGAGTGCGAGTGAGCTGCCGGGGCTGCCGGTCACTCCGAGCAGCGGTCGCAGCGCGTCCAGGAGCCCCCGCAGTCGGGCCGGGTTGGCGCCAGGACCGTTCGGCCCGCGCAGCCATCCCGCCGGGTCTGCGATCAATCCCGCGATCGGCCGCAGCGGTCGGTACTGCTGCGCTGCGGTGCCGCCGAGCAGTCCGAGCGCTTCCAGCACCGCGTCGATGATCGGGCGAACGGTGTCGTCGAGGCGGCGCATCGATTCCAGCGCGACGTGGCCGCCGAGGCTGGGCGCGGCCGCCGCGAGCGCTCGCGCGAGCTGGTTCGCGTCGGGATCCGGCCAGAGCGGGATCACCTCTGCGCCCGCGACCTGTCCCGGGCGCGTCCACAGCAGACGGGCCCGCAGGGGCGAGATGCCCAGTTCGAGCTGCAGCCCGCCCGCCGTCTCCGACGGCGCGCTCTGCCCGATCCGCAGGCTGCCGGTCACACCGGCCGGGTCGACGGCCAGGTGCAGGCCCCACCCGAATCTGCCGCTCGCATCGGTTCCTGCCGAGATCGTCAGGGTACGGGCCGCGAGGTCCACGCTGCCGGCGGCGGGCCCGAGGAGCGCGCTCAATCCGGCGATCAGCGCCGATCCGTCGCTCGCCAGACGGGCGCGCACCAGTCCGCCGGGATTGCGAAGCAGCTGATCGACGGCGTCGGGAGCGATGCCCCCGGTCGGCGAGATCACGCCGAGCGCGGCGAGCAGGTCGTCGAGGGCCTCCGCCGCCGTGTCGCCGACATCGCCCAGCCGCGACGCGAGCACAGCCAGCAGCGTCCGGGCCTCCGGCGAGACCGCGGACTGCCCGGGCCCAGCCCCGAGCACGAGCGCCTCCCACGACTGCCCGAAGACACGGGCGTCGTGGAGGGTGACGGTGGCGGTGCCGGCCGACACGTCGTCCAGCGGGATCGACACGTCCGCCGACACGGCGCGCAGTTCGAGGTCGGCGCCGCTCACGAGCCAGCTCGTGCGATCCGAGATTGCCAGCCGGATCCGGAGATGGCGCGCGGTGTCGACCGCGGGGGTGGCGACGGCGATGCGAGCCAGCTGCAGCCGGGCGTCACCGCTGATGCGCAGCGATCCGGACGCGGCCTCCGGAACGGAGATGCACACGCCTGCCGCAACGTCGCCGGATGTCGCCAGCGGAATGCGTGCCCGCGCCTGCGCGCGGTCGGCGAGCGCGGCGCACACGATCGCGGTGATGGCCTGCGACACGCGCATGTCGCTCACCTCGCCGAACACGGCGAAGACGTCCAGTCCTGCTCGTGGCGCGGGTGGGGCGATCTCGGGCGGCCGCAGGTCCGATCCGGGATCGGCGACCGGTGCGAGCTGCAGGAGCGAAGCGACGAGTGCGCGCCCGAGGGCGAGGTCGTCGTCGTCGGGTTCGGACGGATCGAGGGCGGGGAGGAGGCGATCGAGCAGCCGCAGTGCGTCGGCGGTGGGTTGGTTCGAGAGCGCTGCGAGCGAGATCGGCGTGAGCGGGGTCCCGAGCGTGACCAGGGCGGTGACCGACGTCTCGGATTCGGCGACCAGGCGAGCGGCGTGGCCTGCCCCAGCGACGGCGACGACGGCGATGTCGGTCGAGACCGTCACGAGCGACTGCACCAGGCGGCGCAGCCGGGCGGCCTGTTCCGGCGTGCCGTCCGACAACGACCCGGTCGTGCGGCAGTCGGCGCGACCGCCGAGCTCGACGAACCACTCTCCGGTACCGGGAGCGGGAAGCGCGAACATCTCGGGTGTGAGCCCTGCACCTGTGAGATCCACCCGCTGCCCGACCGGCGCGTCCGGCCACGCACCCGGACCGAGGGCGAGGTGCACGACGACCGCGGGGGTCCGCTCCAGCAGATCGGGAAGGTCCAGTTCGCCCAGCAGCTGACCGGATGCCGCGCCTTCGCGCAGCACGGTCACCCCGCTCGGCGCCGATTCGGGCGCCGTGATCCGGCCGTCGGTGCGCTGCCAGCGCTCGATCAGTGCGCTGAGTCCGCTCTCGAGCGGCCGGCCCGTCACGAGACCGCGGAGCGCGGCATCCAGCGTCGCCTCGCCTTCAAGGGCGCGGGCCAGCGCGACGGGGCTCAGCGGCGGCTCGCCCGGACGCCAGTTGCGCACGGCATCCGATGCGGTGGTGTACCGCGGTGCCGGGCCATCTGGCGAGAACCACACGGCGGGCGCGGGCAGCCCCGATCCCACCGGGAGCCGGTACGGGTCGTCGGGATGCCCGGATCCGCGCAGTGCGCCGCGGGTCCCCGCGCCGCCCTCGAGCAGGTCCGCGACGAGGTCGAGGACCTGCGGTCCGAGTTCGCTCGCGAGCATCGACGGCGTCCAGGCACGCAGAGCGGCAGCGGGATCGTCGATCAGCTCGCCGAGCGCGAGTCGCGGGACCGGAGTCCGGGCGCCGCCGGACGCTAGCGCCACGGTCGACCAGCCGAGGAGGCGCACCAGTTCGGCGAGGACTCCGCCCACGAACTCCCCGAGGTGACCGAGGAGCCGCTCGACGGCGCTCCATCCCTCGGGAGGCAGCGACACCGTCCCGTCCGGCCCGATCACGGGCATCACCACGGGGAGCCGCTCCACGCCGAATCGGACCGCAAGGTCGGGGGCCACGAGGTCGGCGCTCAAGCCGTGTGCGGGCGTCCACCCCAGTCGCAGTCCTACTCGGGCCGCCTCGACGCTCGACGCGTCGCCGATGCCGAGCCGCACCCTGTCGGGAGTCACGCCGGACTCGTGCGCGGTGAGCTGCGCAGACACGGACGGCAGCAGGCTTGCCGTGCGGTCGGCGAAGTCGACCTCGGCCAGGGTGATCGAGAACGACGTGTCGACCACCGTGCAGCCAGCGCCGAGCGTGTCGACACTCATGCTCAGCCCGAGCCCGAAGGAGGCGACGTCCCCGGCCATGCTGATCTCGAAGTCCAGTGGCCCGATGAGGCCGACCCGCCAGGGGTCATCGACCGCACCGGTGCCCGAGATCACCCCTGTCGCCGCGGAGCCGTCGGCCACGGCATCCCGCACCGCGAGGAGGACCGCGCCGACGCCGCTCTGGCTGCCCAGGAGCGATCTCCAGTACGTCGTGACCGCCGCGAGAGGGTCGCTCATGAGCCCGCCCAGGGTGATCGGCGCCACGCCTGTCGGCGGATCGAGGCCCAGGAGCAGCTTGACGACGTCGTCAGCGGGGCTGAGATTGGCGAGCAGGTCGTTCAGCACGTCGCTCGCGGCGTTGCCGGCGGCATCCATCACGGCATCGGGCGAGGTGAGGTCGAGCGTGGGGTAGTGCTGGCCGCCCAGTTCGACGCCGTCGGCGGCGAGGACGAAGACGAGCCGACGGTCGGCGTCGAGCCCGAACCCCACCCGGAGGGTGTCGGCGTGGACGAGCGCCGGCGAGGTCACATGCAGGATGGGTGCAGCGGCCGTGCCGGAGGCGGCCCAGATCCCGAACGAGGGGAGCGCACGGACCGAGGCGGTGACGAGATCGATGCTGCACAGGTCGAGCCGCGCCTCGCATCGGGCGTCGGCGCCTCCGAGCCCGAGCGACAGGGTTGGGGTCAGCCGGGCATTGCCGGTGGGTCCCGTGTCGAGACGGAGGCCGAACGCGAGGGTCGCCGATCCCAGGTCGAAGCCCACCGTCTCGCCGGTCCTGGTCCCGCCGAGCAGATCGGCGAGGTACTCCAGCCACGCGGTGCGGGCGGCCGGCGTCGTCATGATCGTGCGGACCCAGCCCGCCAGCGCCGTGATCCCCGAGGAGCGGAGCTCCGCCAGCGGGAAGTCGGGGACGGCATCGCCGGAGGTCAGCCCGAGCAGCCCCGCGACGGCACCGAGGACGGGATGGATGCCTCCCGCAGCGTCCGCCTGCGCCTGGACCAGCGCGAGGACGAGGTCGAGGACCGCGTCATCCAGCTCGTCCAGGCTGTCCGCCGCGAAGCTGAGGTCACGGGGGGTCGTCGCCCCGGGCAGCAGCAGGCGCTGGATGTCCAGGCCGAAGCTCGCGTCGCCGTCGCTCGCGCTCGTCGGCATCGACAGGTTGACGCCGATCGCGCCGATGCTGGGCTCGGCGGCCGTGCCGGTGGGAGCGGATCCCGGCGGAGTGATCGTCACCGAGGCGGAGAGGGTGATCCGGGCTCCGGGCTGACCGAGCCAGAGGTGATCCGTGACCGGTGTGCTCCCCGCCTTGCTCACCACGAACAGCGGAATGGATGCGCGGACGTGAGCCTCCGGGGTGCCGGTCGTCGTGAACTCCACGCCGAGACCCAGCTTGATCGAGCTTTCGCTCGAATCGATGATGAGCGAGACGTCGACGTTCGGGTCTTCGAGCCCGAAGACCGGCAGCCAGACGGACCCGTCCGGTGCGGTCTCGCGCTCCTCGCCACCGAGCGCGGCGTCCACGAAGCTGATCAGGGCGTTGCGCTGATACTCCTTCGCGAGGATCTGCGTGAGGTAGGCCTGCGGGTTGCCGAACCAGTCCGAGTTGGCGGCGCCTGACTCGGTGAAGATCCCCAGGGCTTTGCCCAGGTCGCCGGCGACCGAGAGGTCCTGGGCCGCGAGCGTCATCGCACTGCCCGCGCCTTCGTGAGCAGACCGCTGGAGCTGCCGAATCGGTGACGCGACATCGGCACGACTGCGATGCCGTCAGGACCGGCGACCATCTCCGCCGGCACCAGGAGATTCCCCCGGGCGTCCTTGCCGACCGCGCCGGCCATGCCGCTCACCAGTCCGAGAACGCACTGCCACGCGTACGCGACGAGACTCTCGCCCCACGCCTCCACGATGATCGCGGGCCCCTGAGGCCGGGCCTGCGTGGCCGCGATGACGCCGGCCGGGGCATCCCGGCTCCCGGTCGCAAACGTGACTTGAACGCGCTCCGGCCCGGTCTGGTCGCACCGCACCGGAATGACCACAGTGATCAGCCCGTCGTCGGTGAGCAGCTCGAGACCCACGAGTCCGACCGCGAGCTGCGTCCCACCCCTCACCCAGACGATCTCGCTGCGCTTCGTCGGCCGGAAGAGCCCGGCCGCGCGCTTGGCTGCGGCGCTCATCAGCTCAGCCGCCTCCCGGGGCGATGCGAACACCGGGCGGGCGACCTCGCCGGACTTCATCGACGAGACGTCGGGACCACCCCGTGCGGCGTGCTGGCTCTGGACGAGTCGGAGGAATTCGGGCGCGATGCTCCCGGGATCCGTGGGTACATCGCTGCGCATCGCCATTGCTGGTTCTTCCGACAAGATTCGGAGTTGAGAGCATTACGAGTGAGAGTGACCGCGAGAAGGGTCATCAGATCTCGGGTCCCGTCGGGACTCCCGATGGCCTCTCTTGTCAGCCGCAGACGACTGTCATAGTCCTCGGGAACCTCGGGGCTGTCAAGCGGTCCCAATGCACGTGGCAGGTCGCCCGATGGCGGCTTGACACCGCCCGCACCGGGGAGGACTATGACCGCCATCGGGGACTGTCAGAGAGGGCAGGGCGATGACTTCATGGACTGACGTCACAGGATCGTCGACGACCACGAAGCTGGCACGGCCGACCCCCACGCGGCGCGCGACGACGGCGCTCGTCCTGAGCATCTTCGCTCTCGGCCTGGGAGGCGTTTCGGCGGTGGGCTGGGCGCAGGCATCCGCCGAGCGCGACAGCATCGAGAGTCGTCTGGTGTGCTTGGAGCTTCCCGGCCCGAACGACTGCCAGCAGGACGAGGAGTAGACGCGTCCGCACGACAAGGCCGTCGAGCGGCATCGCGTCACAGTGCTGCGCCGTCCTCGTTGCCGGGGTCCGCGGCTGCAACGTCGACGCACACGACGCCCGTGTTCCCGTCCTGGTCGGCGATCACCGTGAGCCCGGGCGCGCTGCGCCCGTCGATGACCGTCGCGCCCGCGGCGAGCGCGGCGGCGATCCGCTGCGCAGCCACCTCCGGGGCCACGTAGACCTCGACGTGGAAGCGCTGGTGCGACGCGGCGTCGACCTCGCCGAACCACAGGTTCGGCACCCGACCGGTGGCGTCGCGGATCTCGTCGCTGGGGGAGCCGTGCCCCTGCGATTCCGCGGCACCCGTGAGCAGCGCCGCCCATACCGGCGCGATGGTCGCCGAATCGGTCGTGTCGAGGCCGAGCTCGATGACGCTGACCGCGGTCGGATCGGCAACCAGCCTATGCTCGCGGGCGAGAGCGGTGATCCGCTGCGCGAGATCCAGATCTTGCTGCGTCACCCATTCGACGACGTGCTCGGTGCCCTCGGCGTCTCGGTAGATGGCGTCGTCGCTGCTCAGCTTGAGATCGACGCAGCTGCTGCCGATCGATGCGCGCGGGAAGTGCCCGAGCGAGCTGCTCGCGTCAGCGACCGCTGCGACGAAGCGGGCACCCGACGCGAAATCGTCGATCAGATAGCGGGCATGAAGCCCCTGCGCGAGCTTGCGCCAGTCGGCCAGATCGGCTGCGGCGATCGCCTCGCCATCGAGCATGTCCATCGGCGCATTGCCCCTCTGTCAGGTGAGGGCCCACGCTGGCAGATCCGGGCGGTCAGCACAATGCCGCACATGCATCGGTGTCAGTGCTCGACATCCGCTGGCACCTCGGCACGCCGGGTCGTGAGCCGCGCGAGGCCGTAGGCGGCGAGGCCGACCGCGAGCAGGATGCTGCCGAAGAGCCACACGTGCGGAGCCTGCTGGGTGAGCAGCAGGATGCAGGAGGCCACGCCGAGCACCGGCACCCAGGTCCACACGCGGAAGTGGTCGCGCTCGGCGCGGTCGCGGCGCAGCACCAGGACCGCGACATTCGTCGACAGGAAGACGAACAGCAGCAGCAGCACGACGGTCTCGGCGAGGGTCGCGAGATCGCCCACGAGGGTCAGTCCCATCGCCACCGCCGTGGTGGCCACGATCGCGACCCACGGCGTGCGACGCTTCGGCAGCACTCGGCTCAGCACCGGCGGCAGCAGCCGCTGCTCGGCCATGCCGTAGGCGAGCCGGCTCGCCATGATCATGGTCAGCAGCGCTCCGTTCGCGACGGCGACGAGCGCGATGAGGCTGAACACCCAGCCCGGCACCGGCACGCCGGTGGCGTCGAACACATCCAGCAGCGGCGCGGACGAGCCCGCGAGGTCGCCTGGCGGCAGCGCGATCGCGCTCGCGAGACCGACCAACAGGTAGATCACGCCAGCGACGAGCATCGACCCGATCAGCGCACGCGGGTAGACCTTGCGGGGATTGCGAATCTCCTCCGCGACGTTGGCCGAGGTCTCGAAGCCCACGAACGAGTAGTAGGCGATGATCGTGGCGGCGAGGGTCGCGAGCGCCGGGTTCGCGCCGTCGGGGAACTGCGTGACGCGTGCCACATCTCCGCCTCCGGCCCCGAGCATCACCGCAACGGCAACCACGATGATCACGAGACCGCTCAGCTCGATAATCGTCATCACAACGTTGCCGCCGAGCGACTCGCGGATGCCCCGAGCGTTCAGCGCCGCCACGAGCAGCAGGAAGATCGGCGCCGCGATCGCGGTGGGGACGTCGATGAACGCCGCGAGGTAGTCGCCCGCGAACGCGATCGACAGCCCCGCCGCGCTCACCACTCCGGCGGCGAGCATCGAGAAGCCGACGAGGTACGACACGATCGGGCTGCGGAAGGCGCGCTGCGCGAACACAGCGGCGCCACCCGCCCGCGGATACTTCGTCACGAGCTCCGCATACGAGCCGGCTGTGAGGAGCGCGAGGAACAGCGCGAGCAGCAGCGGCAGCCACAGCACCCCGCCGACCTCGCCCGCGATCTCACCGGTGAGCGCATAGACGCCGGCTCCGAGCACGTCCCCGAGGATGAAGAGAAACAGGAGCGGGCCGGTGATGCCGCGCTTGAGCTTGGTCTCGACGCCGTCTCCGCGCGCTGCTGTCACGTCTGCTGCCATGCGAAACAGGCTAAATCCCGAGTCGCTGGGGAAATGCCGAGAATCGTTGCGGCGCAAGCTACCCGTGGGCGGCGGGTACGCTCGCGAGCGTGGCCCCCGCAACGCCGTTCCTCGCGATCGATCTCGAGCGCATGCAGGCGAACATCGCCCGCGCCGCGGACGCGGCGAACGCGCGCGGCATCGCGCTGCGACCGCACGCGAAGACCCACAAGTCGATCGAGATCGGGCGCATGCAGGTGGCTGCCGGTGCGCATGGGCTGACCGTCGCGACCGTGGGCGAGGCCGAGGTCTTCGCGGCGGCAGGTCTCGACGACCTGTTCATCGCCTACCCGCTGTGGCTCGACCCCGAGAAGGCGGCGCGGCTCAGCACGCTCGCGGCCCGCGGCGCCGCGATCTCGATCGGCGTCGACTCGGTCGACGGTGTCGAGCGTCTGGTGCACGCCGGGCTTGCCGGCCGGATTTCGGTGCGCGTCGAGGTCGACGCCGGCCATCACCGATCCGGATGCGGGCCGGCAAGCGCGGGGGTGGTGGCGGCGGCAGCGATGCGTGCGGGCGTCGACGTCGAGGGCGTGTTCGCGTTCCCCGGCCACGCCTACGCGCCGCAGGCAGGGGAGCAGGCCGCCCGTGATGAGGCCGCGGCGCTCACCATCGCGGTCGAGTCGATGCGCACGGCGGGGATCTCCCCGCAGGTGATCTCGGGCGGGTCGACGCCCAGCTTCTCGGCCTCGCTCGATGTGCCATCGCCCGTGACCGAGCTGCGGCCGGGCGTGACGATCTTCGGCGACGCGCAGCAGTGGGAGCTGGGTTCGATCGAACCCGGTGACATCGCACTGTCGTGCCATGCGACCGTGGTGTCGCACGCGGGCGGGCGGGTCGTGCTGGATGCGGGATCGAAGGTGCTGGGACCGGATCGCGCGCCGTGGGCGACCGGTCACGGGCGGCTGCTCGACCACCCTGAGGCGCGGATCGTGCAGCTGAGCGAGCACCACGCGATCGTGGAGCTGCACGCGGACGCCGCACTGCCGCCGCTCGGCAGCGTCATCCGCGTGGTGCCGAATCACGTCTGCATTGCCGTCAACATGGTCGACGAGCTGCTCGTCTACGACCGCGACGGGGACGCCGAGCCCTCGGCCAGGTGGAGCGTCGCCGCGCGCGGCCGCAATCACTGAGGCGTGTCAGCCGCGCAGGCGAGCGATCGTTGCGGCCAGCTGCAGGATGCCGTCTCCGGTCTCGGGCTCGCCGTCAGCGCCCAGCGCCAGCAGCGGCACGCTCGTGGCACCTGCCTCGCCGAGCGCTCTCGCCAGGTCGACGAGCTGCTGCTCCGAGGCATCCGCCGGCACGCTCGCGAACTGCACGATCGGGATCGACCCGTGCAGCCCAGCCGCAGCCCGGGCGTTCCGGACCGTCTCGACGGCGTCGCGAGTCGCCTCGACGCGGTGGCTCGGGCGCATGTCGCCGGCCAGCAGCACGCCGTCGCTCAGCTCAGCCGCGAGCGCAAGCGTCTTCGGCCCCCCACCGCCGATCAGCAGCGGCGGTGCCTCCGTCGTCGGCCACCGCAGCTGCACGCTGTCGAGCTGCACGTAGCGTCCGGTGACGGTGAGCGACTCACCAGCCAGGAGGGCCCGCAGCGCCTGCGCCTGCTCGCGCAGCAGCGAGAGCGGTGACGCCGCGCGCACGCCGGCCTGGCCCATCCATTCCAGCACCCCGTGACCGATGCCCGGGAGGAAGCGATCCGGGAACATGCGCGCGATGGTCGCGATCTCCATGGCGGTCAGTGCGACGTTGCGCAGCGGCACGGGCATGAGGCCGAGACCGACGCGGATTCGCTCGGTCGCGGCGAGCACGGCGGCGGCCGTTGAGGTGCCGGATTGGCCGAAGCAGTCCTCCCAGAGCCAGAGCTCCTCCACGCCTGAGGAGTCTGCGGCGCGGGCGACATCGAGGAACCGCTCGGGTGCTTGATCGGGCGGCAGGATGAGGCCGAGCGTCGGTGCTGCATGCATGAGGCGAACCTACGTGGGGCGGCGGCAGTGCGCCAGCACGGGGTGGCCGTCGGTAGGCTGGATCCATGAGCAATGCAGCCGTGACCGCACCCCAGGAGACCGAGCGCGCCCAGCACGACGCGTTCCGCCGCAAGCGCGACCAGGGCGTCCGAGCCCCGCAGGGGCCGCTCGCGCTCCAGACGACGGCGTGGGTCTCGGAAGCAACCGAGATCGAGGGGGTGCCCGGCACCTGGGCGCCCGCGGACACGGGCGACGGACTGCGCGTCACCGCCGACGCCGCAGCCGAGATCATCGTCGACGGCGCGACCGTCGACGGCGATGCGACGATCTACAGCCAGACGTCGATGACGCCCAGCTCGGTGCGATTCGACGACCGCCTGACGGCCACCGTCATCGGCCCGGACCACCATGGCCGGTTCGCGCTGCGCGTCTGGGACGCCGAGGCCGCCGAGGAGCGAGGCTTCCAGGGCATCAGCAGCTTCGACTACGACCCCGCTTGGCACAAGCAGGGCACCTTCGAGCCGGTCGACGGTGGCGTCGAGTTCGAGTACGGCAAGTCGCAGGGTGGGTCGATGCGCAGGGCGCTGTCGCCCGGCACGATCCGCTTCGAGCACGACGGCGAGCAGATCGAGATGGTCGCGCTGCCCGACGGCGACAGCAGCCTGCAGATCGTCTTCGCCGACGCGACGACGGGCGAGGAGACGTACGACGTGGGCCGGTTCCTCTATGCGCGCCCGCGCCACGACGGCACGGTCTCGCTCGACTTCAATCGCGCCATCGTGCCGCCGTGCTCGATGAGCGACCAGTTCAACTGCCCGCTGCCTCCGGCGGGGAACCGGTTGACGATCGCGGTGCGGGCGGGGGAGCAGCGGCCGACGTTCGGGGGCTGATCCGGTCTGGTGACGCGCGCGGCCTGCGGCCGGGCGCTCCTCGACCTGCGGGAGCGGGGGCGGTCTCGTGACGCGCGCGGCCTGCGGCCGGGCGCTCCTCGACCTGCGGGGGGCGGGGGCGCCGAACGACAGCCTTGTTGTTCTGCTCGCGCTTGTGGCAGACTCGGGGTGTCTCGACACTGGTTCGACCGATGGGGAAGTCGCATCGAACGAGGGAGAGACGATGATTGCTGCGCACACGCTCAGACGACGTCCCGCGACGACCGCGGGGGTCGTCTGGATCCACGCGTCCCCGCGCGCCATGCGCACCCACCTGGAGTGGGCCGTCGGCCATGCCGTCGGCGATGCGCTGCGGTTCCTCTGGCAGGGTCAGCCCGCCGAGCCCGGCACCGAGCGCACCGAGGTGCACTGGTCCGGCCCCACCGGCACCGGTGCGGCGATCGCGAGCGCCCTCGCAGGCTGGCGCGACGTGCGCTTCGAGGTGACGGAGGACCCGGTCCCCGGCAGCGACGGCATGCGCTGGATGCACACGCCGCAGCTGGGCATCACCGCGCAGCGCATCGATGCCTCCGGGTCGCTCGTCGTGCCGGAGGAGCGCATCCGCGCCGCCATCGCGGCCGCAGGCTCCGATGCCAGCGCCCTGGTGGCCGCTCTCGATGACGCCATGGGTGGCGCCTGGGATCGCGAGCTGGAGGCGTACCGGCATGCCTCCGACGGCTCCCCGGTGATCGCGCTGCACCGCGTCGGGTGACGCTCCACCCGCTCACAGACGGCTGAGGGCCCCGCTGCGAACAGCGGGGCCCTCGGCGTTGCAACCGATCAGACCGATCGGATCGCCACCACGGCGTTGTGCCCGCCGAACCCGAACGAGTTCGAGATGGCGAGCTGCGGCCCGTCGCCCAGCGCGATGGGCGTGCCGGAGATCTGCAGCGGCGCATCCGGGTCCTGCTCGGTGACGTTGATCGTCGGCGGGGCGGTGCGCTCGGCCAGCGCCAGCACCGTGAAGACTGCCTCGAGCGCTCCCGTGCCCCCGAGCAGGTGCCCGTGGGCGGCCTTCGTGGCGGAGACCGGGATGTCCTTGATGCGATCGCCGAAGATGCGATGCATCGCGCGCACCTCCGCGACGTCGCCCACCGGGGTCGACGTCGCGTGCGCATTGATGTGGGTCACGTCGTCGGGGGTTGCACCGGCAGCCTCGAGCGCGAATGCGACCGCGCGGCTGGCGCCCTTGCCCTCCGGCTCGGGGGCGGTGATGTGGTACGAATCCGCCGTGATGCCGCCACCGGCGAGCTCGGCGTAGATCCGGGCGCCGCGCGCGAGCGCGTGCTCCTCGGTCTCGAGCACCAGCGCTGCAGCGCCTTCACCCATGACGAACCCGTCACGGGTCACGTCGTAGGGGCGGGATGCAGTGGCCGGGTCGTCATTGCGGCGCGAGAGCGCCTGCATCGACGAGAACGATGCGAGGGTGATCGGGTGGATCGCCGACTCGCTCCCGCCGGCGATGACAACATCGGCGACGCCAGCCTGCAGGTGCTCGTAGGCGTTCACGAGCGCCTCGGTGCTCGAGGCGCATGCCGACGCGACGGTGCGGGCGTAGGCGCGGGCCTCGAAGTGCATGGACACCGCGGCCGACGGCGCATTCGGCATGAGCATCGGCACCGTCATGGGCATGACGCGGCGCGGGCCCTTCTCGCGCAGCGTGTCCCACGCATCCAGCAGCGTCCAGAGCCCACCGATGCCGGTGGAGAAGTCGACGCCGAGGCGCTCCGACGGCAGCTCGGGCGAGCCGGCGTCGGCGAACGCCTCCATCGCGGCGATCAGGGCGAACTGGCTGGAGGGGTCGAGCCGCTTCCAGACGGGCCGCTCCAGCACCTCCTGCGGCCGCACCCTCGCCTCCGCGGCGAAGGTCACGGGCAGCTCGTACTGCTGCACCCAGTCGTGCTCGAGGCTGCGCGCGCCGGACTCGCCAGCGAGCAGCGCCTCCCAGCTCTCGCGCGCCGTGCCGCCCAGCGGCGATGTGGCGCCGATGCCGGTGATGACGATCTTCTTGTTCGTCATGCGTGTCCTCCAATGAGCCGCGTGCGGCCGGTCTCCCGGCCGCACGCGATCGCCAGGGCGATGCTCAGGCCTGTGCGCCCGTGATGTAGTCGACGGCGTCCTGCACCGTCTTGAGGTTCTTGACCTCGTCGTCGGGGATCTTGACGTCGAACTTCTCCTCGGCGTTCACGACGATCGTCATCATGGAGATCGAGTCGATGTCGAGGTCGTCGGTGAACGACTTCTCGAGCTGCACGTTCTCGGTCGCGATGCCGGTCTCGTCGTTCACGAGGTCGGCGAGCCCGGCGAGGACCTCGTCCTTGGTGAATGCCATGGGGTGTCTCCTTCTGATGGATTGGAACGGATCGAGTCTAGGGGAGCACCACGACCTGGGCCCCGTATACGAGGCCCGCGCCGAAGCCGATCTGCAGTGCGAGGCCGCCGGAGAGCTCCGGCCGCTCCTCAAGCAGCCGGTGCATGGCCAGCGGGATGGAGGCGGCGGAGGTGTTGCCGGTGGTCTCGATGTCGCGCGCGATCGCGACCGTTTCGGGCAGCTTCAGCTGCTTCGCGAACTCGTCGATGATGCGCATGTTGGCCTGGTGCGGGATGAATGCCGCGAGGTCGCCGGGCTCGATGCCTGCGGCGTCGAGCGCCTCGCGAGCCTTCTTCGCCATCTCCCAGACCGCCCAGCGGAAGACGGTGGGGCCGTCCTGGCGCAGCGTCGGCCAGGGCTGCCCGTCGCGCATGGAGCCGAGCGAGTTCGTCATCCGGATCGTCTCCCAGTGGGAGCCGTCCGAGCCCCACACCGAGGGGCTGATGCCGGGCTCGTCCGCGGCGCCGATCACGACGGCGCCCGCGCCGTCACCGAGCAGGAAGCTGATCGAGCGGTCTGTCGGGTCGACCACCTCCGAGAGCTTCTCGACGCCCACGACCAGCACGTGCTCGGCCATGCCGCTGCGCACGAGCGCGTCGGCCTGCGCGACGCCGTAGGCGTAGCCCGCGCAGGCGGCTGAGATGTCGAAGGCGGGCGCGGGCGTCGCGCCCACGCGCTCGGTGAGCAGCGACGCCATCGACGGCGTCTGCACCGTGTTGCTGATGGTCGAGACGATCACGGCGTCGAGCTGCGATCCATCGATGCCCGCGCGCTCGATCGCCTCCCGCGCGGCGGTCTCGGCCAGATCGACCGCCTGGCTGCCGTCGGAGACGCGGGCGCGCGTGACGATGCCGGTGCGCTGCCGGATCCACTCGTCCGAGGAGTCGATGGGGCCGACGAGCTCCTCGTTCGGCACCAGGCGGTCGCCGCGCGCGGCGCCGACCGAGAGGATGCGCGAGCCGGCGCGGGTGGGAAGGCTGGTGATCCTGCTCATGCTGACGCTCCGCTCTCGAGCAGCTCGACGGCTGCTTCCAGGTCGTCCGGGGAGGTGATGCCGACGCTGGGCACTCCGCGCAGCCCGCGCTTGGCGAGGCCGGTGAGCGCCCCCGCGGGAGCGAGCTCGACGATGCCCGTCACGCCCGCGTCCTGGAACGCGGTCATGCAGCGATCCCACCGAACGGGGGTCGAGACCTGGCCGACGACCAGGTCGAGGAATGCCGACCCGGATGCGACGACGCTGCCGTCCCGGTTCGTCCAGAGCGTCGTGGTCGGGTCTGCCGTCGGGGTCTGCGCAGCCTTGCTGCGGAAGCGCTCGACGGCGGGCGCCATGAAGTCGGTGTGGAAGGCTCCGGCGGTCTGCAGCGGGATCACGCGCGCGCGCTCCGGTGGCGCATCGGCGAGCGCGGCGAGCGCGTCGAGGGCACCGGCGACGACGATCTGGCCGCCGCCGTTGTAGTTCGCCGGCTGCAGGTCCAGCTCGGCAAGGCGCGCCTCCAGGGCCGATTCGTCGGCGCCGATCACCGCTGCCATGCCGGTGGGGGTCGCCGCAGCCGCATCCGCCATCGCCCGGGCGCGCTCGCCCACGAGGGCCATCGCGTCCTCGGCGGTCAGCACGCCGGCCGCGACCGCCGCGGTGATCTCGCCGACGGAGTGGCCCGCGACGCCGCCGGCGAGCCCGGCACGGTCGCCGAGCGCGTCGAGCGTGAGGATGCCTGCGGCGACGATGAGGGGCTGCGCGATGAGGGTGTCCCGGATCGTGTCGGCATCGGAGACGGTGCCGTGCTCGACGAGGTCCACGCCTGCGGCGTCGCTGAGCGAGCGCAGCCGATCCGGCGCGCCGGGGAGGTCGAGCCAGGGGGAGAGGAAGCCGGGCTTCTGGGAGCCCTGGCCGGGAGCGACGATGACGATCACTGCGTCATCCTCCCACCGGTGACTTGCCGCGTGCGGCATGCCCCCTGGCCTGTCGCTGCGCCCGCTCGCGGGACGAGTCGTGGATCGCACCCAGGATGATCGCGGTGTGCAGCGCCAGGGCCTCCCGCGCACCGGTCGCATCCCAGCCGATGATCTCGCTGATGCGCTTGAGCCGATAGCGCACCGTGTTGGGGTGCACGAAGAGCTCGCGCGCCGTCGCCTCCAGGGAGCGGCCGGTGTCGAGGTAGCAGGCGAGGGTGGCGAGCAGATCGCTCGAGTGGTCGCGCAGCGGCTCGTAGATGCCGCCGACGAGCTCGCTGCGGGCGAGCGGGTCGCCCGCGAGCGCGCGCTCCGGCAGCAGGTCGTCGGCGCGCACGGGGCGGGGTGTGCGGCGCCAGGCGTCGGCGACCGCGAAGCCCGCGAGCGCAGCCTTCGCACTGCGCGCGGCATCGACGATGCTCGGCACCGCGGGCCCGAGCACCAGGTGGCCATCGCCGAATCCCTCCGCGAGCTGGCCGGCGATGTCGAGGAAGTCGATCGTGGTGTCGGGCTGGTCGTGCACGGCCGCCCGGCCGATGACGACGACCAGCCGGGTGCCCTGCACACCGACCAGCACATCGCATCCCGCGTGCCTGGCCCGGCGGCGCACGACGTCGACATCCAGCGTCTTCGGCGCTCGGCCCACGAGCACGGCGCACTCGCCGCGGCCGTGCCAGCCGAGCGCGGCGGATCGGCTGGGCAGCTCGTCGTCGTGCTCGCCGGTGAGGATGGAGTCGACCACGAGCGCCTCGAGACGCGCATCCCACAGTCCGCGCGATTCCGCCGCGCGCGCGTAGACATCTGCCGCTGCGAAGGCGATCTCGCGCGAGTAGCGCAGGATCGGCTCGCGCATGGCGGGGTCGGCGTCGGCGATGCGCTCCTCGAAGACCGACACGACGGTGCGGATCAGCTGCAGCGTCTGCTGCAGGCTCACGCTGCGCAGCAGCTCCCTCGGCGCCGCGGCGAAGACATCCGCGGCGATCCAGGGCTGCGCCTCGGGATCCTCGTGCCAGGCGATGAACGAGGTGATGCCCGAGTGCGCGACCAGGTTCACGGCGCTCCGACGCGACGGAGGCATGCTGCCATACCAGGGCAGGCGGTCGTCGAGCGCCCGCGTCACCTGGGTCGAGAGGTCGCCGGAGATGCGCCGCAGCCACGCCAGCTGCTGCGCCTTCAGGTCGCTCTGCGCCGTCAGCGTCGGAGCCCTACGCGTCGCCGCCACCGACGCCGGAGCTGCCGGCGTTGACGTCGTGGAGGCTGTACTT
The DNA here is from genome assembly GCF_045064095.1 of Agrococcus sp. Ld7. Taxonomy (NCBI): domain Bacteria; kingdom Bacillati; phylum Actinomycetota; class Actinomycetes; order Micrococcales; family Microbacteriaceae; genus Agrococcus; species Agrococcus sp. Ld7. The sequence continues at coordinate 120,159 of NZ_JBISGY010000032.1, forward strand.
GTCGATCGCCTGCATCACCATGCCCAGCGGCACCTTGCCCTGCTTCGAGAGCGCATCGAGAGCCCGCACCACGACCGAGTGGCTGTCGATCGTGAAGAACCGGCGCGCTGCTGCACGGGTGTCGGAGAAGCCGAAGCCGTCGGCACCCAGCGTCGCGTAGTCCCCGGGCACCCACTCGCGGATCTGGTCCGGCACGGCACGCATGTAGTCGGTCGTGGCCACGAACGGACCCTCGGCCTCCGAGAGGCGCTGCGTCACGTACGGCACCTTCGCGGGCTCCTGCGGGAACAGGAAGTTGTGCTCGTCGGCCGACAGGCCGTCGCGGCGCAGCTCGCTCCAGGAGGTGACCGACCAGATGTCGGCCGAGACGCCCCAGTCGCTGCCAAGCAGCTCCTGCGCCTCGTGCAGCCACGGCAGGGCCACGCCCGAACCGAGCAGCTGCACCTTGAGCGGGTGGTGGTCGCTCACCGAGACGCGGTGGATGCCGCGCACGATGCCCTCCGCGTCGACGCCCTCGGGCTCGGCCGGCTGCACCATCGGCTCGTTGTAGACCGTCATGTAGGTGATGATGTTCTCGGGATGCTCGCCGTACATGCGCTCGAGGCTCGACTGCACGATGTGCGAGATCTCGTAGCCGTAGGCGGGGTCGTAGGCGACCACCGCGGGGTTGGTCGAGGCGAGCAGCGGCGAGTGGCCGTCGGCGTGCTGCAGGCCCTCGCCGGTGAGCGTCGTGCGGCCCGCGGTGGCGCCGATGAGGAAGCCGCGGGTCATCTGGTCGGCGGCCGCCCAGATGGAGTCGCCCGTGCGCTGGAACCCGAACATCGAGTAGAAGACGTAGATCGGGATGAGCGGCTCACCGTGCGTCGAGTACGAGGTGCCGGCTGCGGTGAAGGCCGCCACGGCGCCCGCCTCGTTGATGCCGACGTGCAGGATCTGCCCGTCGGGCGCCTCGCGATACTTCAGCAGCAGATCGCGGTCGACCGATGTGTAGTTCTGGCCGTGCGGGTTGTAGATCTTCGCGGTGGGGAAGAACGCGTCGATGCCGAACGTGCGTGCCTCGTCCGGGATGATCGGCACGACGCGGTTGCCCCAGCCCTTGTCGCGCAGCAGATCCTTGAGCAGGCGAACGAACGCCATCGTGGTGGCGACCTCCTGCTTGCCGGAGCCCTTCTTCGGCATGTCGTAGGTCTTCGCCTCCGGCAGCGGGATGATCGTGTGCTTGGCGCGACGCTCGGGCGTGAATCCGCCGAGCTCGCGACGGCGCTCGACCATGTACTCGAGCTCGGGGGAGTCGGCTCCCGGGTGCCAGTAGGGCGGACGGTACGGGTCTGCCTCGAGCTGCTTGTCGGAGATGTCCAGCTGCATCGCGTCGCGGAACGACTTGAGGTCGTCGAGCGTGAGCTTCTTCATCTGGTGCGTGGCGTTGCGCCCCTCGAAGTTCTTGCCGAGGCCGTAGCCCTTGACGGTCTTCGCGATGATGACGGTCGGCTGGCCCTTGTGCTCCACGGCGGCCTTGTAGGCGGCGTAGACCTTGCGGTAGTCGTGGCCACCGCGCTTGAGCGCCCAGATCTCGTCGTCGCTGAGGTGCTTGACCATCTCCAGGGTGCGGGGGTCGCGACCGAAGAAGTGCTCGCGCACGAACAGGCCGGACTCGGCCTTGTAGGTCTGGTAGTCGCCGTCCGGGGTCGCGTTCATGAGGTCGCGGAGCGCGCCCTCGTGGTCGTTGGCGAGCAGCGAGTCCCACTCGCGGCCCCAGACCACCTTGATCACGTTCCAGCCCGCGCCGCGGAAGAACGACTCGAGCTCCTGGATGATCTTGCCGTTGCCGCGCACCGGGCCGTCGAGGCGCTGGAGGTTGGCGTTGATGACGAAGTTCAGGTTGTCGAGGCCGTCGTTGGCGGCGAGCTGCAGCGCACCGCGCGACTCGACCTCGTCCATCTCGCCGTCGCCGAGGAACGCCCACACCTGCGAGTCGGCCACATCCTTGATGCCGCGGTTCGCCAGGTAACGGTTCGCCTGCGCCTGGTAGATCGCGTTGATCGGGCCGATGCCCATCGACACGGTCGGGAACTGCCAGAAGTCGGGCATCATCCGCGGGTGCGGGTAGGACGGGATGCCGTTGGGCGCCTTCGACTTCTCCTGTCGGAACGCATCCATCTGGTTCTCGGAGAGCCGGCCCTCGAGGAACGCGCGGGCGTACATGCCGGGGGAGGCGTGGCCCTGGTAGAAGATCTGGTCGCCGCCGTCGGATGCGTCCTGACCGCGGAAGAAGTGGTTCAGACCCACCTCGTACAGCGCGGCCGACGAGGCGTAGGTCGAGATGTGGCCGCCGACGCCGATGCCGGGCGCCTGCGCGCGGTGCACCATGATCGCGGCGTTCCAGCGGATCCAGCGGCGGTACGTGCGCTCGAGCTGCTCATCGCCCGGGAACTCGGGCTCGTCCTCTGCGGCGATCGTGTTGAGGTAGTCGGTGGTCGGCACCATCGGCACGCCCAGGTGCAGCTCCTTCGAGCGCTTGAGCAGGCTGAGCATGATCTCGCGCCCGCGCTGCGGTCCGTGCGCCGCGACCAGCTGGTCGAGCGATTCCTGCCATTCAGCGGTCTCGCTCGGGTCTGCGTCGTTCGTGTGGCCCGAGTAGGGGTCCTGGTCGTTCAGCACCGAAGCTCCTGACGTCGTTCTGAAGGCGCGCCTGGGTCGTGGCGCCCGCGCCTCCACCCTATCCACCGGGTGCTGTTCGCGCGCCGGGCAGTCGGCGCTCGTGGCACGATGGCTGCTGCGGAGCATCCGCGACGAGAGGAGCCCTGTGGCACTGGAGCTTGGCGGGCTCGCACCCGACTTCACCCTGCGCGATCACACGGGGGAGGCCGTGACGCTCTCGGCACTGCGCGGCCGCCCGGTCGTGCTGGTCTTCTACCCGGCCGCGTTCACGGGCCGGTGCACGGGTGAGCTCTGCTCGATCCGCGACGAGATCGGCGCATTCGACAGCGCGGACGCGCACGTGTTCGGCGTCTCGGTGGACACCGCAGCGTCGCTCGCGGTCTTCCACGAGCAGGAGCGGCTGAGCTTCCCGCTGCTGAGCGACTTCTGGCCGCACGGCGCTGTTGCCCAGGCGTACGACGCGCTCCTGCCGGAGCGCGGTGTCGCCACCCGCGCCACCTACGTCATCGATGGTGACGGTCGGATCGCGGCGCACTTCCGCGTCAGCCCGTCCGAGTCGCGCGACATGGCGGCCTACCGGGAGGCGCTCGCGCGCGTCGCGGCGTACTCTGGGGGCGCGCACCGGAGCCTGTAGCTCAGCTGGCAGAGCGCCTCGTTTACACCGAGGATGTCGGCGGTTCGATCCCGTCCAGGCTCACAACCAGACCCCCGGCCGCCTCGGCGCCCGGGGGTCTGCCGCTTCCCTAGGATGGAGCGCATGACCAGCGTCGCGGATGTGCAGCTGGCGGTGGAGCAGCTCTGGCCCGCCGCCACCGCCGAGGATTGGGACGCCGTGGGGCTCGTGGCCGGGGATCCCGCCGATCCCGTGCGCCGCATCCTGCTCGCCGTCGACGCCGTCGAGGCCACGGCGGCCGAAGCCGTGGAGCGCGAGGCCGATCTGCTGCTCGTGCATCACCCGCTGCTGCTGCGTGGAGCCACGAGCGTGGCCGCGACCACGCCGGCCGGCCGGGTCATCACGCGGCTCGTGCGCGCCAGCGTCGCACTGCTCGCCGCCCACACGAACGCCGATGCGGTCGATCGCGGCACGAGCGGCGAGCTCGCCGCGATGCTGGGCCTCGTCGACGTCGAACCGATCGTGCGCAACCGCGTCGACCCTGAGAAGGGGCTCGGTCGAGTCGGTGAGCTGCAGAAGCCCATCGCGCTGCGCGAGCTCGTCGAGCAGCTCGCGGCTCTGCTGCCCTCGGTGGCAGGGGGCCTGCGCGCCGCCGGCGACCCTGCGCGGCCCGTGCGCCGAGTGGCGATCTGCGGCGGCGCAGGCGATTCCCTGCTGCGTGAGCCGACCGTGGCCGGCGCCGACGTCTACATCACGAGCGACCTGCGCCACCACCCGGCATCGGATGCGCGCGAGCGGCACGCCGCCGCAGAGGGGCCGGCGCTCGTCGACGTCTCCCACTGGGCGAGCGAATCGCTGTGGCTGCGTCCGGCCGCCGAGCAGCTGCGCACCGCGCTGCCGGGCGTCGAGGTCATCGTGAGCGAGATCAGAACAGACCCGTGGGACTTCGCGGTTCCGCAGGAGGAGCAGACATGGCACTGAAGGCCAGCAATCAGGATCAGCGACGACTGCTGACGCTGCAGGACGTCGACACCCGCATCGTGCGGCTGCAGGGCAAGCTGAAGGCGCTGCCGCAGACGAAGCGGATCGACGAGCTCGACACCGAGCTCGTGACACTCGACCGCGACGTGCTCGAGCGCCTCGGCGAGCACGACGACATCGCCGCGGAGGTGGCGCGGATCGAGAACGACGTGCAGACGGTCGAGGCTCGGCTGGTGCGCAACCGCGACCGGCTGCCGTCGATCACCGACGCGAAGGTCGCGACGGCAACCGAGCACGAGATCGCCACGCTCGAGCGGCGCCGCGGCGACCTGGAGGATCTCGAGCTCGAGTCGATGCAGCAGCAGGAGGATGCCGCGGCGGCACTGGCCGCTGCCCGCCAGCAGGCGGCCACGGCGCGCGCAGAGCGCGAGCGGCTCGCCGCCGAGCGCGACGCTGAGGCGGCGGGCCTGGAGCGCGAGCTCGAAGAGGCTCGCGCCGAGCGCGGCGACCGCGCTGCCGCGGTGCCGACCGAGCTGCTGGCGCTCTACGACCGGCAGCGCGAGCGCTACGGCATCGGCGCGACGCTGCTGCAGCACCGCTCGTCGACCGCATCCGGTGTGGAGTTCACCGCGTCGGAGATGCACGAGATCCGGCAGGCAGCAGACGATGACGTGATCCTCGATCCGGGCTCCTCGGCGATCCTCGTGCGCACCGAGGACAGCGGCATCTGACGACGGCGGCATCCGACGCGCGCCGCGCGGTATCGTTGCCGCAGCGAATCGGTCGGCTAGGCGGTCGCGTCGCGGTGGGCTCGGGCTTCGGTCAGGGCACGCCGTGCCGAGGAACGTCCGGGCTCCAGAGAGCAGGGCGGTGGATAACGTCCACCCGGGGCAACCCGCGAGCAAGTGCAACAGAGAGCAGATCCACCGGTCAGGATCCTCGGATCCGGACCGGCCAGGAGTGAAACGGTGGGGTAAGAGCCCACCAGCGTGGCGTGTGAGCGTCGCGGCTAGGTAAACCTCGCCCGGAGCAAGACCAGACAGCGGATCACGGGGCTGCTCGTCCCATCCGCGGGTAGGTCGCTAGAGGGCTGCAGCAATGCTTCCCGTAGAGAGATGACCGTCCACGACAGAACCCGGCGTATCGGCCGGCCGATTCGCCCCTCACGCCTATGTCCCGTGGGACGCGTGTCAGGTTGTTGCACCTCTTCGAGCCTGAGGGTGCAACAACCTGACACGCGTCGCGCGACGCGCGGATGCGTCAGGCGGCCACCAGCGCGGGCTCGGCCTGCGCTGCCACTGGGGTGCGGCGCGCCCAGCGCTTGAGCGCGATGACCGCGAAGCCGGTGACGATCGTGCCGGCGATGATCGCGAGCGTGAACATGAGCAGGTTGCCGATCGCGAAGAAGACGAAGAAGCCGCCGTGCGGCGCCTGGCTCGTCACGCCGGCCGCCATCGAGATGGCACCGGTGGTCGCCGCCCCGAGGATCGATGCCGGGATGACGCGCAGCGGGTCGGCCGCCGCGAACGGGATGGCTCCCTCCGAGATGAACGAGGCGCCCAGCAGCCAGGCCGCCTTGCCGTTCTGCTGCTCGGCGGGCGTGAACAGCCGCTTGTCGATCACGGTCGCCAGCGCCATGCCCAGCGGTGGCACCATTCCCGCCGCCATCACTGCCGCCATGATCATCCAGGGGGCGGGGTTCTCGGGCGACCCGGCGCTGAGCCCGGCGACCGCGAAGCCGTACGCGACCTTGTTGATCGGGCCGCCGAGGTCGAACGCCATCATCGTGCCCAGCAGCAGGCCCAGCAGGATCACACCGGTGCCCGTCAGCGAGCTGAGCCAGTCGGTCAGCCCGGCCATGAGCGCCGCGATCGGTCCGCCCAGCAGCACGACCATCAGGCCGGAAGCGAAGATCGAGGCGACCAGCGGAATGATGACGACGGGCATCAGCCCACGCATCCACTGCGGCACCCGCCAGGTGCCGATCCACCAGGCCGCGAGACCGGCGAGCAAGCCGCCGACCAGACCGCCGATGAAGCCCGCGCTCATCAGCAGTGCGACGGCGCCGGCGACGAAGCCGGGGGCGATGCCTGGCCGATCAGCGATGGCGTAGGCGATGTAGCCCGCGAGCGCCGGCACGAGGAAGCCCATCGAGGCAGCGCCGATCGAGAACAGCACGGCGCCCAGGTACTCGCCGATGCCGCCCGCTGGCAGGTTCCAGAGCGTGTTCTGCACGATCACGTCGCCGGCGACATCGGTGATCTCGAAGCCGCCGAACAGGAAGCCGAGCGCGATCAGCAGGCCGCCGCCGGCGACGAAGGGGATCATGTAGCTGACGCCGGTGAGCAGCGCACGCTTGACGGTGCCGCCCAGGGAGCCGCGGCCCTGCTGCTGCGTGGGCTCGCTTGACGCATCGCCCGCCAGGCGCGGTCCCTGCGGGTCGTCGGCGTGCCCGAGCGCCTCGGCGATGAGTGCGTCGGGGGCATCGATGCCGCGCTTGACGGGCACCTGCAGGAACGGCTTGCCGGCGAAGCGGCTGCGCTCGCGAACGTCGACGTCGACGGCGAACACGACGGCGTCGGCGGCCGCGATCACTGCCGGGTCGAGTCGCTTCGTGCCGCTCGAGCCCTGCGTCTCGACCGTCACGCGCACGCCCGCGCGCTCGCCGGCCGCTGTGAGCGCATCCGCCGCCATGTAGGTGTGCGCGATGCCGGTCGGGCAGGCCGTGACGGCGACGATGCTGCGTGTGCCCTCGGCGAGCGGCGTGTCTGCGACCTCCTCCTTGTCGGCCACGACGCCGGCCACGAGGGAGACGACCTCGTCGGCGGACCCGGCGCTGCGCAGGGCATTCGTGAAGTCCTCATCGATGAGCGAACCGGCGAGCCTCGAGAGCACCGCGAGATGCGTCTCGGCAGCGCCTTCGGGGGCCATGATCATGAACACGAGGTCTGCCGGACCGTCGGGAGCGCCGAAGTCCACGGGCGGCGCGAGCCGCGCAAAGGCGAGGCTCGGCTCCCGGACGGCAGCGGACTTGCAGTGGGGGATGGCGATGCCCGCGCCCATCCCGGTGGGTGTCAGCGCTTCGCGGTCGAGCACCGCGCTCGCGAGTCCTTCGCCGTCGGCGACACGGTCGGTCTGCGCAGCGCGTGCGGCGAGCGATCGGATCACGGCCTGCTTGTCGGCGCCGAGGTCGGCGTCGAGCACGACCAGCTCTGGGATGAGGATCTGGGGCATCAGTGCTCCTGGGGATTGGCGGCGGGGGCCGCGGTACAACGCCGGCATCATCGGCGCCGCCGCGCTCGCCCGCGGCCTCTAGCCAGCCCGCGCGGTGCGATGTGGCGCGTGTCAGGTTGTTGCAGTTCTTCGAGCGCGATCGTGCAACAAGTCGACACGCGTTCGGCGGACCCGGGCGGTCGGCGCGGCGCGGGCTGGCTAGAGGCCGCGGGCGAGCGCGGCGGCGCCGATGATGCCGGCGTTGTTGCGCAGCTTCGCTGGCACGATCGGCGTGGCGAGATCGAGCAGGGGCAGGAACAGCTCCGACGACTTCGAGACGCCGCCGCCGACCACGAACAGGTCGGGGGAGAAGAGGAACTCGAGATGGCTGTAGTAGCGCTGCAGCCGCTGGGCCCACGCCTCCCAGCTGAGCTCCTCGCGCTCGCGCGCCCTGTTCGACGCGCGATCCTCCGCGGCCTCGCCGTCGAGCTCGAGGTGGCCGAGCTCCGCGTTGGGGATCAGCACGCCGTCGTAGATGAGCGCGCCGCCGATGCCCGTGCCGAGCGTCGTCATGATGACGAGCCCCGAGGCATCCCGCGCGGCGCCGTAGTGGTCCTCGGCGAAGCCGGCGGCATCCGCGTCGTTGACGAAGTGGATGTCGCGACCGAGCGCATCCTCGAACAGCCGCTCGGCCTCGAGGCCGATCCAGGCCTTCGAGACGTTCGACGCGCTCATCGTGCGACCCCGTCGCACGATCGCCGGGAATGTCACGCCGATCGGGGTGTCTTCGTCGATGTCGAGTCGGCTCACGAGCTCGACGACGGCGTCGCGGATGGCGTCGGGTTCTCCGCCCGCAGGCGTCGGCACCTTCACCCTGTCGCTGCGCAGCGCGCCCGCGGCCACGTCGACGAGCGCAGCCTTGACGCCCGTTCCGCCGATGTCGACACCGACTGCCATCTGCTTTGCCTTCGTCACGGCGACGATCCTGCCATGGAACGGCGCAGTCCGTGCCCGCAGCGGAGGCGTGCCTGCGTCCTAGGACACCCGCTCGCCGGGATCGCGAAGGTCGGCACGCCCGGAAGCGCGCTCAGCGCGCGGGCAGCGTCAGGATCTCTGCGCCCGTCTCGCGCACCACGAGCGTGTGCTCGAACTGTGCGGTGATGGAGCGATCCTTCGTCACGGCGGTCCAGCTGTCGTCCCACAGCTCCCACTCGTGCGTGCCGAGCGTCAGCATCGGCTCGATGGTGAACACCATGCCGGGCACGATCTCGGTGTCGAACCGATCCGTGTCGTAGTGGGGGATGATCAGGCCCGAGTGGAACGACGTGCCGACGCCGTGGCCGGTGAAGTCACGCACCACGCCGTAGCCGAAGCGCTTCGCGTACATCTCGATCGTGCGACCGATCACGTTCACGCGCCGGCCGGGCAGCGCGGCTTTCATGGCGCGGCGCAGCGCCTCCTCGGTGCGCTCGACCAGCAGGCGCACCTCCTCGCGCGTCTCGCCGACGACGAAGGTGCGGTTGGAGTCGCCATGCACGCCGTCCTTGAAGGCGGTGATGTCGATGTTCACGATGTCGCCGGCCTCGAGCACGGTGTCGTCGGGGATGCCGTGGCACACCACCTCGTTCACGCTCGAGCAGAGCGACTTCGGGAAGCCGCGGTACCCGAGCGTCGATGGGTACGCGCCGTGCCCGGTGACGAACTCGTGCCCGATCCGGTCGAGTTCGTCGGTGGTGACGCCGGGCTGCGCGGCTGCGCCGACGGCGGCGATCGCGTCGGCGGCGATCGTGCCCGCCGCCCGGATGCGCTCGACGGTCACGTCGTCGTAGACGTCGCCGCCGACGTGCTTCGCGGGCGCCGGCCGCCCCACGTACTCGGGGCGAGGGATCGCGGTGCTCACCGCGCGCGGCGGCCCGATCCGGCCAGGGATGAGGCGTCCTGCGGCGTCCTTCGGCATGCCGACCATCCTAGGAGCGGGCAGCCTCCGACGGGCCGGCTCCGGCAGCCTCGACCGCGCTCACGGTGTCGGCCTACACTGAGGCCCCATGAGCGCAGACTTCTGGTACAACCTCGAGACCGGTGTCGTCGAAGAGGGCATGGTGTCGCCGGGCTACGACCGCGCGGGCCCGTTCGCGACCCGCGAGGAGGCCGCGCGCGCTCCCGAGATCATCAAGGAGCGATCGCGCGCGTGGGCAGCAGAGGAGGCCGCCGACGACAGCTGGGGCTCCACCGAGGGCAAGCAGGCTTCGGACGGCGATGCCCCGGACGCCGACACGCGCGGCACCCAGGCCTAGTGCTCTCCCGTCTGGCCAGCGTGGGCCGACACGCCGCCCGGCAGCGAGCTCACGCGGCGGCGAGCACCTTGCGCAGCGTGCGGAGATTGCGCGTCGTGACGCGATCCTTCGCGGTGCGCTCGAGCGCCTTCGCGAACGGGCTCGTCAGCGTCGTGCCCTTCGGGTTCGACCAGTGGATGACGCCGTCACCGGTCGCGATCGACTCACCCTCACCGGGTTCGATCGCCGCGAGCCCATCGGCGACGCCGGGCTCGAGCTCGAACACCACGTAGGGCGTATGCCCGGCGTCCTCGGGATGGGGGTAGTCGGCGACGATCGCGGCAAGCGCGTCGATCGCGATGCCGAGCACGCGGATGCGCCTGCCGTACCGCGCCTCGAGCGCCGCCTCCGCGTCCCGGGCCGCTGCAGCCGCATCCGCGGCCGTCACCACGGCGTTGCCGCTCGCGAGCACGGTCGCGACATCGCCCAGGCCGGCATCGGCCAGCAGCGCGCGCAGGTCGGCGGATCGCACGGTCACGCCGCCCACGTTGACGCCCCGCAGCAGCAGTGCGCCGCGCATCCGGCTACTCGTACTCGTGCTCGGGCGCGGGGTAGGCGCCGTTCGCGACGTCCTCGCGGAATGCGATGGCGGCGGCCTCGAGGGTCGCACCCAGCTGCGCGTACTGCTGCACGAACTTGGGGATGCGGCCGGTGGTCATGCCCGCCCAGTCGCTCCACACCAGCAGCTGGCCGTCGCAGTGCGGTCCCGCGCCGACCGACAGGGTGGGGATCGAGAGCGCCTCGGTCACGGCCTTCGCCGCTGCCGACGGCACCATCTCCAGCACCACCGCGAAGGCGCCAGCCTCCTGCACCGCGAGCGCGTCGCGCAGCAGCTGGTCCGCGCCGTCCTCGCCGCGGCCCTGGATGACGTGACCGCCCAGTCCGTGCTCCGACTGCGGGGTGTACCCGACGTGGCCCATCACGGGGATGCCGGCCTCGACGACCCGGCGGATCTGCTCCGCGGAGCGCTCGCCGCCCTCGAGCTTCACCGCGTGGGCGCCCGTCTCCTTCATGAAGCGGATCGCGGTGTGCAGCGCTTCGCGCGCATTGACCTCGTAGGAGCCGAACGGCATGTCCGCGACGACCAGCGCGCGCTTCGCAGCCCGCGCGACGGCACGGGTCAGGGGGATCAGCTCGTCGACCGTGACGGGCAGCGTGGTGTCGTAGCCGAAGACGGTGTTGCCGGCCGAGTCGCCCACCAGCAGGAAGTCGATGCCCGCCGAGTCGAAGATCTGCGCGGAGAGGTAGTCGTAGCTGGTCAGCCCGACGATCTTCACGCCGTCTCGCTTTGCACGCTCGAAGTGCCGGACCCGTACCCGCTTCGGCCCTGCGCTCGAGCCGCCGTAGGGCGCAGCGACCTCCTGGGACTCTCCGGTCTTCTCCGAGCCGCTGTCGTTGAATGCCATGGCCCGAGCCTAACCCGCAGAGCGCGCCCACTAGCCTGAGGGAAGGCGAGAGGGGCTGGGATGGACAAGCAGCAGGACTTCGTGCTTCGCACGATCGAGGAGCGCGGCGTCAAGTTCGTGAGGCTCTGGTTCACGGATGTGCTGGGCTCGCTGAAATCCGTCGCCATCGCGCCGGCGGAGGTGGAGGCCGCCTTCTCCGAGGGCATGGGCATCGACGGCTCCTCGATCGAGGGGCTCTCCCGATCATCCGAGGCCGATGTGCTCGTCAAGGCCGATCCCTCGACCTTCCGGGTGCTGCCGTGGCGCGGCGAGGTCGACCCGACCGCCCGCATGTTCTGCGACATCTTCACGCCCGACGGCGAGCCAGCCGCCGCCGATCCACGGCACGTGCTCAAGCGCACGCTCGCGAAGGCGGCGGATCGCGGCTTCAGCTTCTACACGCACCCCGAGTGCGAGTTCTACCTGCTGAAGTCGGCGGATGTGCTGAACCCGGAGCCCGTCGATCGAGCCGGCTACTTCGACAACGTCCCCGGCGGCACGGCCCACGACTTCCGTCGCGCCAGTGTGCGCATGCTGGAGGACATCGGCATCTCGGTCGAGTTCAGCCACCACGAGGCGGGCCCCGGCCAGAACGAGATCGACCTGCGGTACGCCGACGCGCTCTCCACCGCCGACAACATCATGACCTTCCGCACCATCGTGAAGGAGGTCGCGATCTCGGAGGGCGCGTTCGCGACCTTCATGCCGAAGCCGTTCGAGGGCCACCCTGGCAGCGGCATGCACACGCACATGTCGCTGTTCGAGGGTGAGCAGAACGCCTTCCACGACCCGTCTGGCAAGTACCAGCTCTCGAAGGTGGGGCGGCAGTTCGTCGCCGGGCTGCTGCACCACGCACCCGAGTTCACGGCTGTCACGAACCAGTTCGTCAACTCCTACAAGCGGCTCTGGGCGGGGGACGAGGCGCCCAGCTTCGTGAGCTGGGGCCACAACAACCGCTCGGCGCTCGTGCGCGTGCCGCTCTCGAAGCCCAACAAGGCGCAGTCGGCACGGGTGGAGTACCGCGGGCTGGACTCCGCGGCGAACCCGTACCTCGCGTTCTCGGTGCTGCTGGCGGCCGGCCTGAAGGGCATCGAGGAGGGCTACGACCTGCCGGACGAGGCGATCGAGGACATCTGGCAGCTCTCCGACAGGGAGCGCAAGGCGCTCGGGTACACGCCGCTGCCGACGAGTCTCGACGCCGCGATCCGCGCCATGGAGGAGTCCGAGCTGGTGGCGGAGACCCTCGGCGAGCAGGTCTTCTCCTTCGTGCTGCGCAACAAGCGCGAGGACTGGCGCCGGTACCGCGACCAGGTGACGCGCGTCGAGCTCGAGTCGAACCTGCTCTCGCTCTGACGCATGCGCATCCCGTCGCCGCGATCGCGCCTGGCGCGGCTGGGCTACCGCGAGCCGAGCAGGGCAGAGGCTTGCGTGCACGAGCTGCCGGAGGCGCTGCACGACCTCGTCGAGGCGTGCGCGCGCACTGCCGACCCTGACCAGGCGCTGCAGATGGTGGTGCGCTTCGTGCGCGCAGGCATCGATCTCACGGCGGCGCTCGACGACCCGGACGGGCTTGCGTCGCTGCTGCGCGTGCTGGGTGGGTCGCTCGGCACCGCAGAGCACCTCGAGCGGCATCCCGCGCAGCTCGACGCCGTGATGCACCCGCCCTCGCCGATGGGCCCCGCGCAGTACCGCGACAGCCTGCTGGCGGCGGTGGCCGCCGAGGACGGCGCATCGACGATGCCGGAGCAGGAGGGCGTCGCCGCGCTCCGTGACCGATACCGCAACCACGTCGCAGCGCTCGTCGCCTGGGATCTCGCGCTCGAGCATCCGAAGGATCGGGTCGACGTGGTCTCGGCCGCGCTCGCGGACCTCGCCTCGGCGGCGCTGGAAGCCGGGCTCGCTGTCGCTCGGCGGTCTGCCCGCGAGCGGTTCGGCGACGATGCCGACCGGGTCATGCTCGCCGTGATCGGCATGGGCAAGACCGGTGCGCGCGAGCTGAACTACGTGAGCGATGTCGACGTCATCTGGGTGCACGGCATGCGCGAGGGCAGCGAGCTCGACGACGCGCGCGCCACCCAGATCGCGACCCTGCTGGCGCGCGAGACGAGCGCCGCGTGCGGCGCGTACCAGGGCTCGCCGCCGCTCTGGGAGGTGGATGCGAACCTGCGACCGGAGGGCAAGGATGGTGCGCTCACCCGCACGCTCGCCTCGCACATCGCCTACTACGACCGGTGGGCGAAGTCGTGGGAGTTCCAGGCGCTGCTGAAGGCGCGCCCGATCGCGGGCGATCCCGATCTCGGCGCCGCATACGACGAGGCGATCCGGGCGCTGGTGTGGGAGTCGTCCAGCCGCGACGGGTTCGTCGAATCCGTGCAGCGCATGCGCGAGCGCGTCACCGAGCACATCCCGGTCGACGAGGTCGACCGGCAGCTGAAGCTCGGCCCGGGTGGCCTGCGCGACATTGAGTTCACCGTGCAGCTGCTGCAGCTCGTGCACGGCGCCGATGACGACTCGCTGCGGCAGCGGGGCACGCTCGAGGCGCTCGACGCGCTCGCGGCACGGGGCATCGTCGGTCGCTCCGACCGGGACGAGTTCAGCGACCACTACCGGTTCCTGCGGGTGCTGGAGCACCGCATCCAGTTCTGGCGCATGCGTCGCACCCACCTGATGCCGAACGAGCCGGAGGAGCTTCGCAGGCTCGCGCGCACCGCGGGACTGGAGAGCGCCGACGCGCTGACGACGCAGTGGCAGTCGGTGCGCAGGGCCGTGCGCACGCTCCACGAGCGCATCTTCTACCGCCCGCTGCTGAGCGCGGTCGCTTCGCTCGGCCGCGACGACGTGCAGCTCACGCCGGAGGCGGCGCAGCGTCGGCTGCGAGCATCCGGCTACGTCGACCCCAAGGGCGCCCTGGCGCATATCGCCGAGCTCACGGAGGGCGTCTCGCGTCGCTCGCAGATCCAGCGGCTGCTGCTGCCCGTGCTGCTCGGCTGGTTCGCCGAGGGCGCGGATCCCGACATGGGCCTGCTGGCCTTCCGGCGGCTGAGCGAGTCGCTCGGCGAGACGCCGTGGTTCCTTCGGATGCTGCGCGATTCCCCGGTCGCCGCACGGCGCCTGACGAGCCTGCTCTCGTCCTCGCGCCTCATCGGGTCGCTCATGGAGCGCATCTCCGAGTCTGCGTCCTGGCTCGACAGCGACGAGCAGCTGCGTCCGCGCTCCGAGGAGGGGCTGCGTGAGGAGACCGCGGCGATCCTCGCTCGGCATCGCGACGACCCCGAGGCGGTGCGGCGAGCGCTGCGCAGCCTCCGGCGTCGCGAGCACCTGCGGGTCGCGACGGCGAGCGCGCTGCAGCGCATCGACGAGGCGGGCGTCGGGGAGGCGCTCTCGGCGATCGCGGCGGCGCTCGTCGATGCTGCGGTGACCCTGCACAAGCCGGCGGAGCTCGAGCTCGCGATCATCACGATGGGCCGCACGGGCGGGCGCGAGATCGGCTTCGGCAGTGACATCGACGTCATGCACGTCGCCCGCGGCGGGGAGGACCCTGTCTCGGCAGCCACGGTGGTGGTCCGCAAGGTGCAGGAGACGCTCGCGGACCCGTCGCTGCCGTTCGAGATGGACGCCGGCCTCCGGCCAGAGGGCCGCCAGGGCCCGCTGGTGCGCACGCTCGAGAGCTACCGCGCCTACTACGAGCGCTGGTCGGAGCCGTGGGAGGCGCAGGCGCTGCTGCGCGCACGGCCCTTCGCCGGTGACGCGCAGCTGGCCGCCGAGCTCATGGTGGTGATCGATGAGCGCCGCTACCCCGACGAGTTCCCGGCATCGTCCGTGCGCGAGGTGCGACGCATCAAGGCGCGCGTCGAGGGCGAGCGGCTGCCGCAGGCCGCCGATCGCAGCAGGCACCTGAAGCTCGGCGACGGCGCGCTCAGCGACGTGGAGTGGCTCGTGCAGCTGCTGCAGCTGCGGCATGCGGGTCGAGACGTGAGCCTCCGCACGACGTCCACGCTCGAGGCGCTCGCCGCCGCCACCCGCGCCGACCTCGTCAGCGAGCGAGACGCCGGGGCGCTGCGCGAGGCATGGCTGCTCGCCACGCGCATCCGCAACGCGCTCGCGCTCGCACGCGCGCGGTCGATCGATGTGCTGCCCGAGGATCGCGGCGAGCTCGAGGCGGTCGCCCGGCTGGTCGGCCTGCCGGCGGGCTCGGCCGCCGCGCTCGAGGAGCAGTACCTCGCCGCGACCCGGCGCTCCAGGCGCGTCTTCGAGCGCGTCTTCTACGACTGAGTGCGAGAACCCTGCGCCTTCGCGGGCTCGTGCGCACAGTTGCCGCAGCACGCGTCCGCATCTGCGGCGCGCTCGTCGTCGCCGAGCGTCGGGGCGCAGCAGAGATCGCCGCGCCAGGCAGCGAGCCCTTCGCGCACCGCGAGCACCGCGATGACGAGGGCAGCGATCGAGTCGGCCCACCACCAGCCGAACAGCGCGTTCGCGACCAGGCCGATGAGCACCGCAGCAGAGAGGTAGCTGCACAGCAGCAGCTGCTTCGCATCGGCTTGCACGCTGCGAGACCCGAGCTGCTTGCCGGTGCGCAGCTCGAACCACGCGAGCGCCGGCATGACCACGACGCTCAGCGCCGCGATCGCGATGCCCACGGGGCTGTGCTCCACCTCGCCGACGCCGGCGAGCGAGAACACGGCGTCCACCGACACGTAGGCCGCGAGCGCGAAGAACGCGATCGCGACGACCTTCACCGTGACCGCCTCCCACCGCTCGGGATCCTTGCGCGTGAACTGCCACGCGACGGCGGCTGCGGAGAGCACCTCGATGATCGAGTCGAGACCGAAGCCGATGAGCGCCGCGGAGGAGGCGACGCTGCCCGCCCATATCGCGACGATGGCCTCGACGATGTTGTAGGTGATCGTGAAGCCAACGATCCAGCGCACGCGGCGGCGCAGCCGTGCCCGCCGGTCCTCCGCCTGCAGCACGCTCACGCTAGAGCCTCGCAGCATCCATCGACCGTGCACGTGTCGTTCAAGCAGGGTGCGCCCTCGTCCACAGCCAGCGTGACGGCCAGCAACGACTGGATGGCTCGCGTGAGGTGCGGGTCGGCGATCTCGTACCGCGTCTGACGGCCCTCGGGCTCGGCGACCACGATCCCGCAGTCGCGCAGGCAGGCGAGGTGATTGGAGACGTTCGTGCGCGTCAGGTCCAGGTCGTGCGCGAGCCGTGCGGGGTAGCCGGGACGCTCGAGCAGCCGCAGCAGGATGCGCGCCCTGGTCGGATCGGCCATCGCTCGCCCGAGGCGATGCATGACGTCCAGGTGAGAAGCAATGGTCAGCACACGATGACTATACATCCTGCAGTGACCTGTCGTTACCCGCGCGGATCGGGCAGGACTCGATCGACGCAGCGGGGCCGGACCCAGAGGGGATCCGGCCCCGTCCGGGTGCCTCGCTCGTGGGTCAGACCCCGTAGTAGAGCTCGAACTCGTACGGGTGCGGGCGCAGCGCCATCGGCAGGATCTCGGTCTCGCGCTTCAGCGCGATCCACGTGTCGATGAGGTCCTTCGTGAACACGTTGCCCTCGAGCAGGAACTCGTGATCCTGCTCGAGCGCGACCAGCGCCTCCTCGAGCGTGCCGGGCACCTGCGGGATGTTCTTGGCCTCCTCGGGCGGCAGCTCGTAGAGGTCCTTGTCGATCGGGTCGAGCGGCTCGATGCGATTCTTGATGCCGTCGAGGCCCGCCATCAGCTGCGCGGCGAACGCGAGGTACGGGTTGGACGCGGCGTCGGGCACGCGGAACTCGATGCGCTTCGCCTTCGGGTTGGAGCCCGTGATGGGGATGCGCACGGCTGCGGAGCGGTTGCCGGCCGAGTAGGCGAGGTTCACGGGCGCCTCGTAGCCCTTCACGAGCCTGCGGAAGGAGTTCGTCGACGGGTTTGTGAAGGCCAGCACCGCCGGGCCGTGCGCGAGCAGGCCGCCGATGTACCAGCGGGCGGTGTCGGAGAGGTTGCCGTAGCCGTTCTCATCGAAGAAGAGCGGCTTGCCGTCGAGCCACAGCGACTGGTGCGTGTGCATGCCCGAGCCGTTGTCGTCGAAGAGCGGCTTCGGCATGAACGTGGCCGTCTTGCCCCACTGCTCCGCCGTGTTCTTGACGATGTACTTGAACGCGAGGATCTCATCCGCCGACTTCACCATGGTGTTGAAGCGGTAGTTGATCTCGGCCTGGCCGGCCGTGCCGACCTCGTGGTGGCTGCGCTCCACCTGCAGCCCGATCTCCTCGAGCTTCAGCACGATGTCGTCGCGCAGGTCCGCCTGCTTGTCGACGGGGGAGACGGGGAAGTAGCCGCCCTTGAAGGGCGTCTTGTTCGCCAGGTTGCCACCCTCCTCGACGCGACCCGAGTTCCACGCGGCCTCGACGGAGTCGAGCGCGTAGAACGAGCCCTGCGGCTGCACGCTGTAGCGCACGTCGTCGAAGACGTAGAACTCGGCCTCGGGGGCGAAGAAGGCGGTGTCGGCGATGCCGGTGGACGAGAGGTACTGCTCGGCCTTGTGCGCCACCTGGCGCGGGTCGCGGTGGTAGATCTCGCCCGTGCGCGGGTTGTAGATGTCGAACACCATCACGAGCGTCTTCGCCTCGCGGAAAGGATCGACGTAGGCGGTTGTCACGTCGGGGATCAGCTGCATGTCCGACTCGTGGATGCTCGCGAAGCCGCGGATGGACGAGCCGTCGAACAGCTGGCCGACGCTGAAGAACTCCTCATCCACCGTCGAGGCGGGGATGTTGAAGTGCTGCTGCACGCCGGGAAGGTCGGTGAAGCGGATGTCGAGGAACTGCACCCCCTCGTCCTTGATATAGGCGAGGACCTCGGAGGAATCCTTGAACATGGTGCTCCTTGACATGCGTTGGCGGTGGGCGGGTGCCGTGACCTCGACGCTACGCGGGAGCCGTTGCCCGACCGTGACGCCGATGTTTCGGCGATGTTACGTCAGCGGGGGCGTCCGGGCCGCACCCTGCGCGGGTCGATCCCCTTGGGGATCGGCAGGTTGGCCTGGCCGAGCGAGGTGAGGCGGTTCGCGACCGCCATGACCTCTGCGCGCGAGAGCGTCCGCTTCAGGCGTCGCATGGACTTCGTGAGCTTGCGCAGCTCGAGCCGCGAGTCGGGACCGATCTCGAGCACGTGGATCGGCACGTTCGGGACGATGCGCTTCACCTTCCGCTGCTCCTCGCCGAGGATGCGAGCGACGCGCTCCTTGGGGCCCTCGGCGATGAGCACGACGCCGGGCTTCCCCACGGCGCGGTAGACCGCATCCTGCGTCTTCGGATTCACGCCCGTCGGCATCTCGCTCGTCGTCCAGTTGCCGCGCAGGCCGTTCTTGAGCACGGCGCCGACCGCCCCGGGCCGGCCTTCGATCTGCCCGAAGGCGATCTTCTCGGCCCGCCAGGTGAGCACCATCATCATCAGCATCAGGCCGATGAGCACGCCCGAGATGATCCACAGCACGAGGAAGAGCGTGTCCTGGCGGAAGACGATCGCCAGCACCGTGATGACGATGATGGGGCCGAAGAGGGCCAGCAGCATCAGCGGCAGCGCCTTCTTGTCGTTCTCGCGGGTCATCTTGAAGATCGACCACATCGTCTTGAGCCTGCCGGGCTCCTTCTGGGTGTCGCGTGCCATGGCACCAGGATACCGGCGCCCGGTGCCGTCGCTCTCCACAGCTCGGCCGCCCGGCGTCGCACGGTGGATCGCTGTCCTGGCATCGTCGCGCTCGTGGATGACGGAGGCGCGCAGATCGCCGGCTATCGGCTCGTACGGGCGCTGCGATCCGACGCAGACCGCGAGGTGTGGGTGGGTTCGGATGCGCCTGCGGGCGCATCGACGGGCGCGGTCGAGCTGCACAGGAGTCTGGGCGCCGCCGACGGCGTGCTCGCCAGGGAGGTCGAGGCGCTGCTCACAGCCGACCACCCGCACCTGATGCCGATCGTCGATGTCGCCACGCACGACGGGGTCGTGATCGTGCGGCCGCTGCTGCCGCGAAGCCTCGCCGACTGGCTCCTGCAGCGGCAGTCGCCCCCGCCGGGTGAAGCTGTGACCGCACTGGCGCCGATCGCCGCCGCGCTGGCCGCGCTGCATCGGATCGGCGCATCCGCAGGCGGCTGCACCGCGCACGCCGTGCGTCTGGATGCCGATGGGGCACCGCTGCTGCTCGGCGAGGGCGCGCGGATCGAGACGGAGCGCCCAACGGATGCGTGGCGTGCCGGCAGCGAGGGCGTCGCCATCGACGTCGAGGGCTGGCGCCGACTCGCGGAGGCCGTGCTCGAAGCCGGGGGAGCGGCGCTTCCGGCAGCCGTGGAGCGTGCGCTGCAGGCGCGCGACCTGGCCGCGGCGGCTGATGGGCTGCTCGCCGAGTGGCCGGCACTGCCGCTCGCCCCAGAGCAGGCGGAGCCAAGCGTCGCGACAACCAGGACCGCGCTCATGCGACGGCGCGAGCGCGCGTCCGGCCTGGCGGCGGTCCCGGCGATGCTGGCGCTCGTCACCGAGCGGCTGGTCGACCGCTCTGGGCCGCTCGCATCGCGGATCGCGCGATCGCTGGGCGCCGTGCGGCCCCGATTCTGGGCGATCGCCGCCGGTGGCGCGGCGATGCTGATCGTGACAGCCGTGCTGCTCTGGCCTGACGGGCGCGCGGGGCAGGCCGTCGGCGTGCGCGAGGCCCACCCGTCCGTCCTCGCGCCCGCGACGAGTGCGGCAGCGGCGCCGAGCGCTGCGACGGGCGACGCCGTCGCGCCGACGCCCGCGGTGTCGGACGCAGCGGTGTCCGCAGCCAGTGAGGCCGCCGCAGCAGCCGCCGACCCGGTCGAGGCCGTCGCGATGCTGCTCGCGGAGCGGGAGGCGTGCCTCGATGCGGGTGATGCTGCGTGCCTCGTCAGCCTGCATGCGCCGGAGAGCCCGCAGCTGATCGCGACGGAGCCGTGGCGGATGCCCGACGATGGCAGGCTCGAGCTCGTGCAGCGACTCGGCGACGCGTGGCTGCTGCGTGTGGTGTCGGAACGAGCACCGGCCTCGGTGCTCGCGATGAGCACCGAGGCCGGTTGGATGCTGCGTGACGCCTGGTCAGACTAGGGCAGGGCTCGTGACGGCTGCGACCCTGCGGGCCGCAGTCTCCTCGACCCTGATGCCTGCGGCTGCAGGGGGTGAGTTCTTCGACACGGGTCTCTCTAATGGTGGATACCGGTCCGTGATCGGTGCAGGCTGGCTTCGGTGATGGTCGGGCGTGGCTCTACTGGTCTCTGACCCTGAGTGATCGGGTGTCTTGGTCACGACATGCCCGCCTGGCG